>NZ_JAVREP010000002.1:0-393973 GCF_031845465.1 Nocardiopsis lambiniae
AACACGCGCTGTTGAGTTCTCAAGAAACAACCGTTCTTCCCGTACAAGCCCCGGACCACAAGGTCCGCTGATGCTCTTCCGTGGAAGACGTTTGCGTTTCCGCTTTGTTGTGTCTTCACTTTATCAGCGTTTCCGTGTCCCGCCAAACCGGCGTTTTCCGGAAAGGAAACCGATCGGGAGTGAAGAATCCCGGTGTATCCTCGCCGCCCTTTTCGGGGCGACCTCTCGACCTTACCGCCTCCGGACACATGCCCGTGACGCCCGATCGGGAGTGGAGAGAATATGGCGCTTGATCACGGTCCGGTTCCGAGCACTCCCAGAAGGGGTCTCGCCGTCCCGCAGCGACTCGTTCGAGTGTAGGCAACAGCTTCTGCGACGTCAAATCACCCGCTGGCGAGGAGGAAAGCCCCTGCTCACAGGCGATACCGCGTTGTGGATCCGATCCCCCACACCGAGGACCGTGGTTCTTCGCGGCCGTTCCGTCGGATGTGGCTTCGTCCTCCCCGCTGGGCGAGGCCGCAAACCACTTTGAACCGAACTTCTTGGCGCGGATCCGCTCCATCGCAGGTCGGGGAGGGTGTTCTCGATGTCCGGGGAGTCCGCTCGATACCCCGCCCACGACGTGGGCGGCCCCATGGGGCCGCCCTCATCGTCATGGGTCACCGTTGACGTTGGAAGCTCGGGACTCCCGGCCCGGGGCCCGGACCCCTCAGATCATCGCTGCGATCTCCTCCGCCAGTCTCCGGAAGGCGATCCCCCGATGACTGATGGCGTTCTTCTCCTCCGGGGACAGCTCCGCCGTCGTGCGGGACTCCCCCTCCGGGACGAACACGGGGTCGTAGCCGAACCCGTTCTCCCCGCGGGGTTCCCGGAGCACCCGGCCGCGCATCTCCCCCTCCGACACCACCTCGGTGCCGTCCGGCAGGACCAGGGCGGCGGCGCACACGAAGGCACCGCCACGCCGTTCGGGCGGGGTGTCCGCCAGCTGGTCCAGGACCAACTCCAGGTTGGCGCGGTCCTGGTCTCCCCCTCCGAGGCGGCCCGCCCAGCGGGCCGAGAGCACACCGGGCATCCCACGGAGTTCGTCGAGGCTCAACCCCGAGTCGTCGGCCACCGCCGGCAGGCCGGTGTGGGCGGCGATCGCCCGCGCCTTGAGGAGGGCGTTGCCGACGAACGACGGCTCGGTCTCGGGGACCTCGGGGGCGTCCGGGAAGGCGTCGAGCGCCAGCACCTCGGCGGTCACGCCCGCCTCGGCGAGAATGGCCCGCAGTTCCGGGACCTTCTTGGCGTTGCGGGTGGCGAGGACGATCTTCACGGTTCCCCCTTCTCCGGTCACGCCGCCGATCCGGATGTCCTTGGATACGGTCACTCCGCCAAAGCCTTCTTCTGGATGGCGGTCAACTCCTCACAGCCGTCGACGGCCATGTCGAGCAGCTTGTCGAGCAGTTCCCGGTCGAACGGGACGCCCTCGGCGGTGCCCTGTACCTCGATGAACCTGCCGTCACCGGTGACCACGACGTTCATGTCGGTGTCGGCGACGGAGTCCTCCAGGTAGTTGAGGTCCAGCCGGGGCTGGCCCTGGACGACACCGACGCTCACGGCCGCGAGCGAGCCGGTGAGCGGGTTGTTCTTGAGCTTGCGCCGCTTGCGCAGCCACTTCGTGGCGTCGGCGAGCGCCACGTAGGCGCCGGTGATGGCGGCGGTACGGGTCCCCCCGTCTGCTTGGAGCACGTCGCAGTCGAGGGTGATGGTGTGCTCCCCCATCGCCTTGAAGTCGACGACCGCGCGCAGGGAGCGGCCGATCAGGCGGGAGATCTCGTGGGTGCGTCCGCCGATCTTGCCGCGCACCGACTCCCGGGCACCACGGGTGTCGGTGGCTCGGGGCAGCATCGCGTACTCGGCGGTGACCCACCCTTCGCCGGTGCCGCGGCGCCAGCGCGGGACACCGTCCTCGACGGTGGCGGCGCACAGCACGCGGGTGTCCCCGAACTCGATGAGCGCGGAGCCTTCCGCCTGGCGGAGCCAATTGCGGGTGATCGTCACGGGGCGGAGTTGTGTCGGAACTCGTCCGTCAGGTCGGGCCATGGACAAGAGCGTATACGTGCGCGGTCGTCACGGGGGCGGGAGCGGGAAAGCCGCACCCGGAGGAGAGGCCCGCCACGCCCCGGTCACCGCCACGCCCCTGCCCGCGTTCCCTCCGCCGTACGCGCTCCTCAGCCTCCGATGGTGTGCGTCCGGCCGCTGCGGGCCAGATCGATGGGACCCGCGTAGGTGGACCGGGCCTCGGCGAGGGTGATCTCGTCGTCGTTCCACGGCACCAGGTGGGTGAGCAAGAGGCTGCGCGCCCGGGCGCGGCTGGCGTGATCGCCGGCCTCGCTGCCGGTCAGGTGCATGTCCTTGGGGTGTTCGAGGTGATCCTGGAAGGCGGCCTCGCACAGGAACAGGTCGGTGTCGGCGGCCAACTCCACGAGGGAGTCGCAGGCGCCGGTGTCCCCGGAGTAGACCATGCTCGATCCGTCGTGCTCCAGCCGGATGCCGAAGGCCTCCACCGGGTGGTTGACGTGGTCGACACGGGCGGAGAACGGTCCGATCCCGAAGGAACCGGGGGTGAGCTCGTGGAAGTCGAAGACCTCGGTCATGCCCGGGTCGGGCTCCAGGCCGTAGGCCTCGGCGACGCGGTGGGCGACGCCACCGGGTCCGTAGACGGGGATCCTCGGTTTGACGCCTTCGGGATGGAACATGCGGGCGACCCAGTACGAGCACAGGTCGAAGCAGTGGTCGGCGTGCAGGTGGCTCAGGTAGACCGCGTCGACGGAGTAGATGTCGATGTGCCGTTGCAGGGCGCCGAGCGATCCGTTGCCCATGTCGAGCAGCAGACGGAAGCCGTCGGCCTCGACCAGGTAACAGGAGGCCGGGCTGTCCGGACCCGGGAAGCTCCCGGAGGAGCCGATAATCGTGAGTCGCACGTCGTCATCGCCTTCTCGATGGGCCGCGCGGCTCCGTGGCACTCCCTCGACCGTGTGCTCGGAGTACGGATGGCGGCTGGTTCAGCGGTTGTCCCGTTGTTACGGGTCTACCCCAATGCCCGCCCGGGTGGTACAAAATGTGTCCTGCATCTCACGCGACCTCTATCACGTGTGAATTTTTCACACCGAATGACACGTTCCGACTGATTCGTTCCCGCCGTATTACGGCCCCGCTACCGGAGCGGTGGGGACGGTGCGTCACTCACCCGGACCATGACGCTCACAGGCCTCCCGCGTCCCTCCCGTCCCCGCGGCGCGGGGTGCCGGACATGACGGAGGGCGGTGCCGCGTGGACACCGCCCTCGAACGCGTCTCCGACACCGGAGCCCGCCACCGGGTCCGGGGCCGGCCGTCAGGCCCAGAGTTGACCGTCGAGGCGTTCCTCGGCCTCCTCCAGGGTGCCCTCGTAGGCCCCCGTGGAGAGGTACTTCCACCCGGCGTCGGCGATGATGAACGCTATGTCCGCGCGTTCCCCCGCCTTCTCCGCCTTGCGCGCCATGCCCAGCGCGGCGTGCAGGGCACCGCCGGTGGAGACCCCGGCGAAGATGCCCTCCTTGTCCAGGAGTTCCCGGGTCCGCTTGAGCGCGGCGTCGGAGGGGACGGAGAACCGTGTGGTGAGCACCGACTCGTCGTAGAGCTCGGGAACGAACCCCTCGTCGAGGTTGCGCAGGCCGTACACGAGCTCGCCGTACCGCGGTTCGGCGGCGACGATCCGCACGTCCGGCTTGTGCTCGCGCAGGTAGCGCCCCACGCCCATCAGCGTTCCGGTGGTGCCCAGGCCGGCGACGAAGTGGGTGATCTCCGGCAGATCGGCGAGGATCTCGGGCCCGGTCGTCTCGTAGTGGGCCCGAGCGTTGGCCGGGTTGCCGTACTGGTAGAGCATCACCCAGTCGGGGTGGGCGGCAGCCATCTCCTTGGCGACCCGGACGGCCTCGTTGGAGCCACCGGCGGCTTCGGAGAAGTGGACCTCCGCCCCCCACATGGCGAGGAGCTGCTTGCGTTCGGCGGAGGTGTTCTCCGGCATGACGCAGACCATGCGGTAACCGCGCAGCTTGGCGACCATGGCCAGGGAGATCCCGGTGTTCCCCGACGTCGGCTCCAGGATGGTGCAGCCGGGGGAGAGCAGTCCGTCCTTCTCCGCCTGTTCGATCATGAAGAAGGCGGTGCGGTCCTTGATGGACCCGGTCGGGTTGCGGTCCTCCAGCTTCGCCCACAACCGGACCCGCGGCGAGGGCGAGAGCCGGGGCAGGCCGACGAGGGGCGTGCCGCCGAGGGAGTCGAGCAGGGAGTCGTAACGCATGGGACGGGCCTAGCGGCTTCCGCCGGCCACGGCCGGGAGGACCGTGACGTTGTCGCCGTCGGAGAGCTTCGCGTCCAGACCGCCGACGAACCGCACGTCCTCGTCGTTGAGGTACACGTTGATGAAGCGGCGCAGCTTGCCGCCGTCCACCAGCCGCTCGGCGATGCCCGGGTAACGGGCGTCCAGGTCGGCGAACAGTTCACCGAGGGTGTCGCCGTTGCCCTCGACGACCTTGGCGTCGCCGGTCAGGTTGCGCAGGATGGTGGGGATGCGGACCTCGATGGCCATAGGTGTGTCTTCCCGTGAGCGTGGTTGATGTGCGTACATTCCCAACAGGGGACCTCCCGCGACCATTCCGCGGGCCCCGCCGGGCCGGTGGCCGGACCCTACCGTCGGGTCTCGGCGTCGACGATCTCGACCGTTTCCTCGGTGATCTCGCCGTCCAGGATGCGGTAGGAGCGGAACTCCGCGCTCTCGGGGTCCTTGGTGGACACGAGCACGTAGTGGGCGTTGGGCTCGGAGGCATAGGAGACGTCGGTGCGCGAGGGGTAGGCCTCGGTGGCCGTGTGGGAGTGGTAGATCACCACGGGTTCCTCGTCGCGGTCGTCCATCTCCCGCCAGACCTTCAGCTGTTCGAGGGAGTCGAACCGGTAGAAGGTCGGAGAGCGCTCGGCGTTGATCATCTCGACGAACCGCTCGGGGAGGTCGGAGCCCACCGGGCCGGCCACGATGCCACAGGCCTCGTCCGGGTGGTCACGGCGGGCGTGGGCGACGATCTGGTCGTAGATCGAGCGATCAATCCTCAGCATGCCCCCAGGGTATCGGAACAAATTTACCTACCAACCGAATGGGTATTGTTAGCGTCGCCCGAGGTCACCGTGGAAGCGGACCGGGGCGACGAGGGGCAGGTCGGCGGCCGGCCGCGAACCGTCACGGAATAGGCTCGTGCCCATGAACGAGCATGGCGGCAGTGCGCTGCTGACCGACCACTACGAACTGACGATGGTGCAGGCCGCCCTGCACAGCGGCGCGGCCGCACGGCCTTCGGTGTTCGAGATGTTCGCCCGGCGTCTGCCCGAGGGCCGCCGGTACGGCGTCGTGGGCGGGACCGGGCGGTTCTTGGACCTGGTGGAGCGGTTCCGGTTCCGCACCGAGGACCTGGACTTCCTCTCCGACAACGGTGTCGTGGACGAGACGACCCTGCGGTGGCTCTCGGAGTACCGCTTCTCCGGGAACGTGTGGGGCTACGGCGAGGGGGAGGCCTACTTCCCCGGATCCCCGATCCTGGTGGTGGAGGGCACGTTCGCCGAGTCGGTGCTCCTGGAGACCCTCGCGCTGTCGGTGTTCAACCACGACAGCGCGATCGCCTCCGCGGCGAGCCGGATGGTCGTGGCCTCCGGCGGCCGGCCCCTCATCGAGATGGGGTCGCGCCGCACGCACGAGGGCGCCGCGGTGGCGGCGGCCCGGGCCGCGTACATGGCCGGGTTCGCGACCTCCTCGAACCTGGAGGCCGGGCGCTCGTACGGGGTGCCCACCGGCGGCACCGCGGCGCACGCCTTCACGCTGCTGCACGACAGCGAACGGCACGCCTTCACTTCGCAGCTGGACTCCCTGGGCAGGGGGACGACGCTGCTCGTCGACACCTACGACGTGGAGCGGGCCGTGCGCACCGCCGTCGACCTGGCCGGGCCCGAACTGGGCGCGGTGCGCATCGACTCCGGCGACCTGGCCGCGACCGCGACCCGGGTGCGCGCGCAGTTGGACTCGCTGGGCGCCTCCGACACCCGGATCGTGGTGACCGGCGACCTCGACGAACTCTCCATCCAGGCGCTGGCCGTCGCCCCGGTGGACGGCTACGGGGTGGGTACGTCCCTGGTGACGGGCTCGGGCGCACCGACGGTGTCGCTGGTGTACAAGCTGGTGGCGCGGGCGCGCGACCTGGCGGCGGGGACGCCCTTGGAACCGGTGGCCAAGCGTTCGGTGGGCAAGCCCAGCCGGGGAGGTCGCAAGTGGGCGATGCGCCGCCTCGACGACAAGGGGATCGCGATCGCCGAGGAGGTCTTCCCGCACGTGCCGGAGGCGGCGGTGAACGTGCGTCCGCTGCTGCGTCCGTTGATGGCCGACGGCGAGGTGATCGGGCGCGAGAGCGTGCACGAGGCCCGGGAGCGGCACCGCGCGGTGGTGGCCGAGCTGCCCGAGCAGGCGCTGCGGATGTCGCGGGGCGAGGCCGCCCTGCCGACGGTGTTCCACTGACCGGGGTCCTTTCCGAGGACGTACCGCGAAGACGCGGAGAAAGGGGTGCCGACATGACCAGGGCGCTCATCGTGGTGGACGTGCAGAACGATTTCTGTGAGGGCGGGAGTCTGGCGGTGACCGGCGGGGCCGCGACGGCGGTCGCGGTGACCGAGCACACCCGGACGGGCGGGTACGACCACGTGGTGGCCACCCGCGACTATCACATCGACCCGGGCGGGCACTTCTCGGAGGAGCCCGACTTCGTGGACAGCTGGCCGCGCCACTGCGAGGTGGGCACGCCGGGTGTGGAGTTCCACCCGGGTTTCGACGCCTCGCTGGCCGAGGAGGTCTTCAGCAAGGGCCGGTACACGGCGGCCTACAGCGGTTTCGAGGGGACCGCCGAGGACGGAAGGACGACGCTGGCCGCGTGGTTGCGCGAGCGGGGCGTGGACGAGGTGGACGTGGTGGGCATCGCCACCGACCACTGTGTGCGGGCGACCGCGCTGGACGCCGTGTCGGAGGGACTGCGCACACGGGTGCTGCTCGACCTGACGGCGGGTGTGGCGCGGCCGACCGTGGACGCGGCGTTGACGCGGCTGGCCGAGGCGGGTGTGACCCTGGAGGGCGAGCCGAAGGTCGGCTGACCCCGGCCCGGCCCCGCGCCGGGGCGGGGCGGGGCTGCCGGTTCCTGGTTACCCGCACCCGCTCGGAGGACGCCGACGACGGTCCGCCGCGGACACGCGAAGGGGCGGCGGGAGGATCCCGCCGCCCCGGTGGATCAGGGGTTCAGGCGACGCCGATGGCGGCGCGGACGCGGCCCAGGACCTCACGGGCGCGCTTGCGGGCGCGCTCCGAGCCGGCTTCGAGGATGTCCTCGATCTCCTTCGGGTTCGCCATGAGCTCCTCGTAGCGCTCGCGCTTGGGGCCGAGTTCGGTGTTGACCGCCTCGAACAGCTCGTTCTTGAGCTCTCCCCAGCCCATGCCGCCCTGTTCCAGACGCTTGCGGACGTCGGCGACCTTGTCGGCGTCGGCGAAGTGGGTGAGGAGCTGGAAGGGCACCGAGGTGTCGGGGTCCTTGGGGTCCTCCACCGGGGTGGAGTCGGTGGGGATGCGGCGGATCGCCTTCTTGAGCTTGTTCTCCGCCAGGAAGAGCGGGATGTGGTTGTCGTAGGACTTGCTCATCTTGCGGCCGTCGACACCGGGGAGGATGCTCGCCTCGCTGTCGTCGATGACGCCCCTGGGCAGGGGGAAGGAGTACCCCTGCTCCCCCTCGCCGTAGCGGTTGTTGAAGTATCCGGCGATGTCGGCGGTGTACTCGATGTGCTGGGACTGGTCCCGGCCCACGGGGACGTGGGTGGACTCCATGATGAGGATGTCCGCGGCCATGAGGATGGGGTAGTTGAACAGCCCCATGTTGACCCCGGCGTCCAGGTCGGTGATCCCGGCCTCGTTGTTGCGGTCGCGGGCGGCCTTGTAGGCGTGCGCGCGGTTCATGAGGCCCTTGGGGGTGAGGGCGGTGAGGATCGTGGTGAGCTCGAAGGTCTCGGGGATCTTGGACTGCTGGTAGATGACCGTCTTGTCGGGGTCCAGCCCGCACGCCAGCCAGGTGGCAGCCCCGGACCGGATGCTGTGACGGAGTTCACCCGCGTCCTTGACGGTGTTGAGCGCGTGGTAGTCCGCCACGAAGTAATAGGTGCCGTAGACGTCCGCGGCCGTGAGCGCGGGTTTGATCGCGCCGATGTAGTTGCCCAGGTGGAAATCACCGGTGGGCTTGATCCCGGTCAGGTAGGTGTTGGCTGCCATGCCCTAAGCCTAAGGCGGGATTTCGTGCCCCCACCACTCGCCACCGGGTGCGGGGAAAGGCGTACCGGGGGTACGGCTTCCACGGACACCACCACCGAGGCGCCCGGAGCCCCGCGCGATCGCGTCGATGGACGCGCCGAACGGGAGTACACCACCGTGGCCTCGGCGATCGAACACGCCTCGGACGAGGCCGGGGAACCGGGGTTCTGGAGGGAGGTGCGTCGCCCTGACGAGGGTCCGTCCACCGACGAGAGGCGGGCGCACCCGGCGGACCGGACGCGCGGCGACGACCCGGCCGGATCCGAGGGCGACGCGTGGACGGCGGAGGACGCCCGGTGAGACGCGGCGAGGTCAGCATGGCCGACCCGGCCGACCCGGCCGACCCGGGCGGGCGCCGCGCCGGCCGGTCCTCATCGTCAGCGCCCGGCCGCGGCTCGACTCGAACCCGCCCGTGGTCATGGTGGTGCCGTTGACACGTACGCGCCGGGAGAGCCCGCCGCGCGTGGAGGTCGAGCCGGACTCTTCCGGGTTGAAGGACACCGGTCATGCGAGGCGCGAGGATCTCCGGGCCGTCGCGCCGCTCCGTCCGGAACGGCTCTCCGGTGCGGCCGAGGACACCGCGCTGTTCCGGGTGGATCCGCTCCCGCGCAGGCTGCCCGCGCTCCGAAAGGTCACAGGTCCCGGGGCGAGCGGAAGGCCGTCCAGTGTTCGGCCATGCGACGGGCCTGGCCCTGGGTGAAGTGGGTCATGCAGTCGTCGTCGCTGTAGTCCATGAAGTTGGTGACGGGATCGAGGCCACGGCGGTGGGGACAGGAGTCGCGTCCCTTCGGGCAACCCGCGGCGGCCTCGCGCTCGTAGGGGGTGTCGTGGACGTAGTCGCCCGGGGTGAGGCAGCCGTTCTGGAAGGTGTGGAACAGGCCGAGCCAGTGACCGACCTCGTGGGTGCCGGTGTGCCCCAGGTCGAAGCGTTCGCGGTCACCGCCGGGAAGCGTGTCGTGGGCGATGACGACGCCGTCCCTCTCGGGCGCCGTGGCGTAGTCCTGCGGGAAGCTGGAGTAGCCGAGCAGGCCGGAGCCGAGGTCGGCGGTGTAGATGTTGAGTGTCTCGGGGCCGCCCCGGCGCAGCCGGGCGCGGATCGCATCGCGGTGCCCGGAGAAGTCGGAGAACCAGGCGTCGTCCTCGGTGCGGGTCACCTCGGCGAGGGTGAAGCGGAAACCGGTGTCGGCGCCGACCTCGTCGTATCCGCCGGAGTAGGCGGTGTTGAGGACGTCGATCTGGGCGTCGACCCGGGCGTCGCTCACGTGGCCGCGACCGTCGGTGGCCGAGATGACGTGAACGACGACCGGGACGGTGTTGGCCGGCGGGGCGATCTCGTGGGAGCGCAGGGACCGTAGGGCGGCGCGCAGTTCCCCGTGGTAGCGGGCGGCCTGTTCCGGGGTGAGCTCCCCGCTGTCGGGGACGGCGCCGGCACCCGGGTCGGCGAGGCGGGCCACGGTGCCCGGCGGACATTCGGGTTCCGTGACGACGGCGGTCCGTTCGGGTCCGCTCCCGGTGGGGTCGGGCAGGGTGCTCGCGACCGTTCCGGTCAGGGCGAGTCCGCACATCACCAGTCCGGTCCAGAGCGCGGCCGTCGTGCCGCGTGCGTTTCGTCCAATCACTTCACGGACTGTAGTGAAATGAACGCGTATCGTCCGAGCGCCCGTGCGCGAACTTGCGAAGTGTTTGCCCGGATCCGTGCGGTTCCACGACGGCCGGGGACCGTCAGCGACCGCCGATGGCCCACGAACGGAGTTTGGTGATGCGTTCGCGGATCTGGTCGGGGGTGGCCTGGGCGACCGGTGGCCCGCCGCAGGCGCGGCGCAGTTCGTTGTGGATCACGCCGTGCGGTTTGCCCGTGCGGTGGTGCCAGGCACCGACCAGTCCGCTGAGCTCGCGGCGCAACTCGGCCAGGACCTCGTGGGTGGGCCCCTCCTCCTGGGCGGGCTCCTCCTTCTTGCGGGCGCGGATCTCCCCGGCCTTGATGTCGTCCTTGCGCTTGCGCAGGAGCTGGGCGACCTGCTGGGGTTCGAGCAGGCCGGGCAGGCCGAGGAAGTCCTCCTCCTCGCTGGAGCCGGGGACGCCGCCGTACTCGTGACCGTCGTAGAGGGCGCGGTCGAACTCGGCCGACGCCTCCATGGTCTCGAAGGGGAGCTCCTCCCCCGCGTCCGGTGTGTCGCGCTTCTTGCGCGCCTCGTTGAGGAGGTCGTCCTCGGGGTACTCGTCGCCCTCGGCGGGGGTGCGGTCCAGGACGTGGTCGCGTTCGCGCTCCATCTCCCCGGCGAACTCCAGCAGGTTGGGCACCGAGGGCAGGAACACCGAGGCGACCTCGCCGCGTTGGCGCACGCGCACGAACCGGCCGATGGCCTGGGCGAAGAACAGCGCGGTGCTGGTGGAGGTGGCGTAGACGCCGACCATCAGCCGGGGCACGTCCACGCCCTCGGACACCATGCGCACCGCGACCATCCACCGGTCGTCGCCGGCGGCGAACCGGCTGATCTTCTTGGACGCGGTGGGATCGTCGGAGAGCACCACCGTGGCGCTCTTGCCGGTGATCTGGCGGATGATCCGCGAGTAGGCGCGGGCGTTCTCGTGGTCGCTGGCGATGACCAGTCCGCCCGCGTCCGTGTGGGTCTTGCGGACCTCGGTCAGGCGACGGTCGGCGGCCTGGAGGACCCGTTTGATCCAGTCGCCCTTGGGGTCCAGGGCGGCCCGCCAGGCCTGGGAGAGGGCGTCCTGGGTGAGGGGTTCGCCCAGGCGGGCGGCGAGTTCGTCGCCGGCGCGGGTCCGCCAGCGCATCTCACCGGAGTACGCCATGAAGATGACGGGGCGCACGACGCCGTCGGCCAGCGCCGGGCCGTACCCGTAGCTGTAGTCCCACGAGCAGCGCCGCACCCCCGCGGCGTCCTGGACGTAGTCCACGAACGGGATGGGGTTGATGTCGGAGCGGAACGGCGTTCCGGTCAGGGAGAGCCGCCGGGTCGCCGGTTCGAAGGACTCCCGTGCGGCGTCGCCCCAGGACAGGGCGTCGCCGGCGTGGTGGACCTCGTCGAAGATGACGAGGGTCTTGCGGGCCTCGGTGCGGTTGCGGTGCAGCGCGGGGTGGGCGGCGACCTGCGCGTAGGTGACGGCGGCGCCGAGGTACTGCCGTCCCAGCGCGCCCTGACCGTTGCGGAACTCGGGGTCGATGGGGATGTTGAACCGCGCGGCGGCCTCGGCCCACTGCTTCTTGAGGTGCTCGGTGGGGCAGACGATCGTGATGGAGCGCACGATGTGCCGTTGCAGGAGTTCGCTCGCCAGGGTGAGCGCGAACGTGGTCTTTCCGGCACCCGGTGTGGCGACCGCCAGGAAGTCCCTCGGTTGCCGGCGGCAGTACTCGTCGAACGCCTCCCGCTGCCAGGCCCGGAGTCCGACGAGGCGGTCCTCGGTCGTGGTCTGCGTCACCGTCATGCGATTCGTCCCCCGATACTCACCTGGTCGAGATTAGCGGCCCGACCCGACCGAACAGTGTCGGTGGCCAGTGGTGCCGCGCACACGCGCGCCCCGCGGGCCCGGCCCCTCGCCGGAAGTGCCCACGGGGCGCGGGTCGCGCGCGAGACGTCACTCGGTGGTCTCGGTCTCCTCCGGCGCGTCGGAGGTGGCGGGAGCCTCACCCGAGTCGGTGGACCCTTCCGCCCCGGCCCCCCCACCGGCCCCGCCGACATCGATGGCTCCGTCGTTGAACGGCATGTACGGGGAGATCGCCGGGAACGCGAAGAACCACAGGAGGGCGGCGGTGCCGACCAGGAGGCCGAGCGCCATGATGAACTTGGAGATCCAGGGTCCGGGCAGGATGCGCCAGATCAGACCGTACATGCGGGGTTCCTCACTCGCTCTCGTCGGCGTCGGGGGCCATGTGCGCGATGGACTCGGGCATGCCCTCCGACTTGGGCGTGGTCTCGACGAGTTCGCCCCACACGATGAGGCGGTGCGTGTTGTCCAACTTGGGCGCGCAGGTGGTGAGGGTGATGATGGCCCTCTCCGGGTCGGTCTCGCCCGCGCCCTCGACGTCGTCGAACGGGTCGGGTTCGATCACCCACACGTCGGTGGGCAGGACCGTTTCCTCCGAGAACACCTCGTAGGTGTAGAAGTTCTCGGCGTCCTCCAGCACCAGGACGTCCCCGTTGTCCAGCAGGTCGATGTCCCAGAACAGGCCCGGGGTGCGGTGCGCGGCGACGGCGTAGTTCCCGGCCTGACCGGGGCTGCTCGGGTACTCGGTGTAGTGGCCGGGGCTGTAGAGGATGTCCTGCTGGGTGGTGCCGCTGACGACGATCCAGTCCAGGTCGAGGGAGGGGATGTACAGGCGGCTGTCGGCGCTGCCGGGCAGCGGTTCGGAGTCGGGTCCGCTCTCCTCCGTGGCGGCCCAGACCTCCTCCAGCCCTTGGGCGAGCTCCTGTTGTTCGCGGTCGGTCTCCCACTGGGAGCCGTACACCTCGTATCCGGCGTAGAAGAGCATGAGCAGACCGGCGGTCAACAGGATCTCGCCGACGAAGCGGACGAAGCCGCGCACCACGTCCCCGGGTGTGGTGCGGTGGCCGCGCGGGGGGGGTTTGCGGCGCCGGCCGCCGGAGGCGCGCCTGCGCCCTTCCCCGGCCCCGGGGTCATCCTGTGGCTGTCGTTCCGTTGTGGACACCAATACGACCTACTCCTGTGGACGCTCGCGTGTGCTCCGTGGACCTACCGGAGGGGCACGACCAGCGGGATCCCGGTTCTCGGGTGCGGCAGGACCTCGACCTCGTGACGGTAGACGTCGCTGAGCAGCGGTGCGGTGAACACATCACCGGGGGGACCCTGCGCGGCGACCCGTCCCTGGGAGAGTATCGCCACACGGTGGGCGTAGGCCGCCGCAAGCCCCAAATCGTGCAGGACCACGATAACCGCACCGCCGCTCCGCGCGAGTGTACGCGCGATGGTCAACACGAGTTCCTGGTGGTGGATGTCGAGGGCCGCGGTGGGCTCGTCGAGCATGAGCAGCTGGGTGTCCTGGGCCAGGACGCGGGCGAACATCACCCGGGCGCGTTCGCCGCCGGACAGGGTCGGGAAACGACGGTCGGCCAGATGGGAGACACCTGTCCCGGCCATGGCGGCGGCGACGATCCGGTCGTCCTCGGCGGGATCGCCGACACCGGCCCAGGGGGCGCGGCCCATGGCGACGAGTTCGGCGACGGAGAACGGGAAGCCGACGACCGCCTCCTGGGGCAGGACGGCGCGTCGCAGGGCGAGTTCGGGCGGACTCCACGAGGTGGGTTCCCGATCGAAGAGCCGCACGCTCCCGCCGTCGGCGCCGTCACGGGCGGAGGCGGTGAGGTCTCCGGACACGGCGGAGAGCAGGGTGGACTTGCCCGCGCCGTTGGGTCCGACCAGGGCCAGCAGTTCGCCGGCGCGGACGGTGAGGTCGACCCCGTCCAGGAGGACCCGACCGCCCCGGCGCACGGTGACCCCCTCGGCCCGCACGACGGGTTCCCCGGGCGGGACGGGCACGGGGCGCAGGGGCGGCCGGGACAGGGGGGCGAGGGCGGCGCGGGCCCTTCGCCGGAGCGTGTTCGAGATCACGACCAGCCTCCCTGCTTCGCGCGGGTCCGGTAGAGGAGGTAGAAGAAGAACGGCCCGCCGAGCGCGGCGGTGACCACGCCCAGGGGGATCTCGGCCGGGGCGGCGGCGGTGCGGGCCAGCAGATCGGCGGCGAGCAGGAGCAGGCCGCCGCCCAGGGCGCTGGCGGGCAGCAGGACGCGGTGGCCGGGGCCGGTGACCATCCGGATGATGTGCGGCACGACCAGGCCGATGAACGACACGATCCCGGCGAAGGCCACGGCGGCCGAGGTGAGCAGGGCCAGTGCCGCGATGAGGACCAGGCGCATGCGCTCGACGTCCACTCCCAGGTGGCGGGCGGGGCCCTCGCCGAGGGAGAGCAGGTCCAGGCGGCGCGCGTAGATCGGGATGACGATCAGGCCGGCGAGGAGACAGGGCACGATCACGGCGACCTTGGACCAGGTGGCGGTGGCGACGCTGCCCAGCTGCCAGAACGTGATGGTCTGGATCTCGGCGTCCTGGGAGAAGTTGGTCATCAGGCCGATGGCGGCGCCGGCGATGGCGTTGACGGCGATGCCGGTGAGCAGCAGGGTGACCACCTCGGTGCGACCGCGCGAGCGCGCGAACACGTACACGAACAGCGTGGTGGCCAGGCCGAACACGAACGAGGACGCGATGATCGTCCAGTGCCCCAGGACGGTGATCCCGGTGAAGATGACGACGATGGCGCCGACGGCCGCCCCCGAGGAGACACCGATGACACCGGGTTCGGCCAGGGGGTTGCCGAAGATGCCCTGCATCATGGCACCGGCGACGCCCAGGGCGGCGCCGACCGTGATCGCGAGGACCACACGGGGCAGACGCACGTCCCACAGGACGGTGGAGGCGACCTGGTCGGGCAGGGGGCCCACCCCCTGGATGCCGATGACGTCCAGGAGGGAGGCGGCGACCTGGCCGGGTGGGATGTGGTAGGCCCCGACTCCGGCGGCGACCACGGAGACCACGGCCAGGGCGAGGGTCGTACCCGTGAGCAGGAACACGGCGCGCAGGCGGCGCCGGGCGTCACCGGTGCCGGGGACGGCCGACGCGGATGCCTCGACCGGGGGCGTCCCGACGGCGGTCACGACGCCCCCGGTCCGTCGAGTCCGGCGAGTTCGTCGGCGAGCGCGGCGATGACCTGCGGGGTGCGGGGGCCGAAGTTGAGCAGCACCCCGTCTTCGAAGTCGACGACGGCCCGGTTCCGCCCGGCGGGGGTCTGGGCGACGCCGGGGATCTCGACGAGGCCGTCGACGCCGCCGACCGACTCCAGCCCCTTGGTCATGACGAGCAGCACGTCGGGGCGGGCGGCGATGAGCGCTTCGGCGGTGATCGGGGTGAAGGGCGTGGTCAGGCCCATCTCGACACCGGCGTCACGGGCGCCGACCTCGGCCAACAGGGCGTCGGCCCCCGAGCCGGGACCGCCGATGAGGTAGACGCCAGCGGTGCCGCGCAGGTAGAGGAAGGCGACGAGGGGGTCGCCGACGGCACCGGCGGAGCCTTCGCGCACGTCGGCCATCTGGACGCGTGTGCGTTCGACCAGTGCGGCACCGGCGTCGGGGACGCCCAGTGCCCGGGCGACCCGTTCGAAGCGCGGATACATCTCGTCGAAGGACCAGGCCTCCTCGACGATGACGACCGGGATGCCGGAGCGCTGGATCTGCTCGATCGCCTCGGGCGGCCCGGTCCGGGTGTCGGCGAGGATCACCGTGGGTTCGAGGGCCAGGACGCTCTCGGCGGAGACCTCGTGTCCGCTGGTGACGACGGGCAGGTCCGCGGCCTCGTCGAAGGTCGCGGCGACGTCGCGGCCGACGACGTCCTCGCCCAGCCCCAGGGTGAAGACGATCTCGGCCAGGCTCCCCGTGAGGGGCAGGATCTTCGAGGTGTCGGTGACCTCGACCCGTTCGTATTCGAGGGGGTCGGAGGCGGTGCGGTAGGGGTCCAGGACGACGGAGTCGACGGTGACCGGGAGTCGCCGCTCGAAGGTCTCCTCCAGTACCTGGAGCCGGTTCTCCGCCAGGTCGGGGATGTCACCGGTACCGGCGGCCGAGGCGCTCTCCGCGGGTGTCACGGTCCCCCACGAGCAGCCGGTGAGGCCGAGCGCGAGGGCGCAGAGGGTGGCGAGGGCGCGGCCACCGCGTCGGGGGCCGGGGCGTGCGCGTGAGGAGGGCCGGGGGTCGGCGTGGGGCATGGGGATCGCTTTCGGTCGGTCCGGTACCGGAGGGCGGATGTCGTCGGGGGAGGACGGCATCGCCTTTTATATGACACCTCGTCACCATCTTGACAACCCCGATGGTCCGGTGTTCAACTGTTCCGGCACGGATCCGGGTTAGGTAAGCCTCACTTCGCAAAGGTAAGCGTAACCTAAATTCGCATCCGCACACCACGCGGGTCACCCCCTTCACGAACGGGCCCGCATCGACCCGAAGGCCTCTGATGCAAGCAGCGGTTTCCCCCCGCCCGGTCACCGGGCGGCACCGGGGCGGGCTCCTCCCTCCCCTGGCCGTCGTAGCGGCCGCGGTGATGATCTCCACCGCGCTGCCCGCCACGGCGAACGCAGCACCGGTCGTCTCGAACGAGGAGACCGGACACCCCCGGATCACCACCGTCGACCGGACCGAGGGACTGGACCCCGAGGGTGACACCGTCACCGTCTCCGGGGTCGGTCACACCCCCGGTTCCGTCATCGAGATCGCGACCCGGGCCGTCCCGGCCGAGGTGGTCGACGACGAGACGGCCGAGGCCGTCACCGACGCGGACAACGCGGTGACGGTCGAGGTCGGCGTGCGCGGCACGTTCAGCGTCGTGTTCGTGACCGGCGCGGGCTTCGCGACCGAGGCGGGCCTGGACGCGGCCGAGGACGCCTTCGAGATCCGGCTCGTGGAGGTCGCGGCGGCCGAGGACGTCGAGAGCGTCGAGGACGTCGTCACCGGGACCTGGGGCGGGGACGTCCCCACCGAGGAGGACGCCGACGAGGACGTCGCGGAACTCGTCGAGTCCCCCGGCGTCGGGATGAGCGCCCCCGTCGTGGTCCCGACGGCACCCGTCGCCACCGCCGTCGTGGGCAGCGTTCCGGTCGGCTTCGCCGTACCCGTGGCCGCCCCGGAGTCGCGCCCGCGGACCACCCCCCAGGCCCAGGCCGCGGCCCCGCAGGCGCCCGCGCCCCGGACTCCGGGAGACCCGAAGATCACCGTGTCCAAGACGACGGGGCTGAATCCGAACGGTGAGACCGTCACCGTCACGGGTACCGGCTACGACACCTCCAAGGGCATCTACGTCGCGCTGTGCGACACCGCGAACGCGAGCGCCACGCAGGCCCCGTCACCGTGCATCGGCGGCGTGGACATGGACGGCTCGGGCGGTGCCTCCGCCTGGATCTCCAGCAACCCGCCGCCCTACGGCGAGGGCCTGGCCGTCGCCTACACCGGATCGGGCACCGACGGCGGCTTCAGCGTCCAGATCACGGTGAAGGCCTCCGACGGCACCACCGACTGCGAGGACTCCGGTGTGAAGTGCGCCGTGGTCACCCGCAACGACCACACCCGGTCCAGTGACCGCGGCCAGGACCACTTCGTTCCGGTGAGCTTCGGCGACGGTTCCGGCTCGGGCGGGTCGGGCGGCGGCTCCGGATCGGGAGACTCCGGCTCCGGCAACGGTGGTGCGGGCGGCGCGGGCGGCGGCGCGGACGGTGATGGTTCCGGAGGCTCGGGCTCGGGTCCCACGCCCACCCTGCCCCGTACCGGCATCGATCTGACCGTCCTGGTCCTGGCCGCCGCCGTGGCGACCGCGACCGGTGCCTTCGCCCTCCTCGCCACGCGGCGCCGTCGCACCGCCACGGAGGACTCCGCCGGGAACGCCGCGGCCTGATCCACGAACCCCACTCTCCATGGCGGGCCGGCGCCCTCACCGGCGACGGCCCGCGGGCCCCATCCGCCGACCCGGTCCCGGATCACCGGGAACGGTCACCGTCCTCCTCTCGATGATCGGAATCGACGAACCATGGCCCCGACGATCACCCGTGGCTCCGCCACGACCCGACACGCGTTCCGCACCCTCACCTCGACCGCCGCCGCGACCGCCCTGGGCGCGGCCCTCATCGTGGTCTCCGCTCCAGCCGCCTCCGCCGAGGCCGCACCGGTCTCCGGCGGCTCCGCCGTCTGGGGCGTCAAGGAGTCCTTCCGCACCTACGTCGGCAGCCCGATCGCGCAGGGCGGCTACGAGGCCGGCGACGGCGCGACCAGGCTCTCCAACGGTCTCATCGACCTCCCCACCGCCGACGGGGAGGTCTCGGACACGTACATCTCCGGTGACGTGGACTTCACGGGCACCGTGGTCTTCACCGGCCACGACTACGGCCAGGGCCCCGTGCTGGAGATCCGCCTGGCCGACCCGCGCGTGGTGTTCGACGGTGCCACCGCCACGGTGTACGCCGACGTCACCAGCCGCGAGTTCCACGGCGCGAACCCGTTCCTGCCCCCGGGCGACCTGATCGGGTACGGCGAGGTCGCCGTCACCGAACTGACCGGCGTCGAGGTCGACGTCACCGGCACGGACCTCTCCTTCACCTCCACCGCCGGCACCCTGCACCCCGACGCGGTCGAACCGTTCGCCGGCTTCTACAGCGCGGGCACCGCCATGGACCCGCTCTCCTTCACCACCGAACTCGACTGACCGTGGTACGGGCGGGCCCACCGCTCCCGCTCCGCCCGGGTCCGCCCGTCCCCCTCACCCCACCGGATGGTCCCGTGACCACGGGCCCCTCCCTCCGCCATCCCCCTCACGATTGGAACCGACGAACCCCATGACCATCACGATCACCCACGGGAGCCCCGCGCGCGGCAGGGTCCGCCGCGCGCTGCGCGCCCTCACCGCCTACGCGGGTGTGGCGGCCCTGGGCGGCGCGTTCGCCGTGGCGACCGCCCCCACCGCCTCCGCGGAGGAGGTACTCCCACTCTCCGGCGGCTCCGCCGTCTGGGGCGTCAAGGAGTCGTTCCGCACCTACGTCGGCAGCCCGATCGCGCAGGGCGGCTACGAGGCCGGCGACGGCGCGACCAGGCTCTCCAACGGTCTCATCGACTTCCCCACCGCGGGCGGCGCCGTCTCCAAGGAGGACGGCTCCGGTGACGTGAGCTTCGCCGGCAGCGTCGTCTTCACCGGCCACGACTACGGCCAGGGCCCCGTGCTGGAGATCCGCCTGGCCGACCCGCGCGTGGTGTTCGAGGACGACACGGCCATGGTGTACGCCGACGTCACCAGCCGCGAGTTCAAGGGCGCCAACCCGACCCTGCCCCCGGGCGACCTGATCGAGTACGGCGAGGTCGCCGTCACCGAACTGACCGGCGTCGAGGTCGACGTCGACGGCGAGGACCTGGTCTTCACCTCCACCGCCGGCACCCTGCACCCCGACGCGGTCGAACCGTTCGCCGGCTTCTACGCCGCGGGCAGCCCCATGGACCCGCTGTCCTTCACCGCGGGCATCGACGAGGTCGGCGGGAACCCCGACCCGGTGCACGACCCCCGGGTCACGGTCACCCCGGCCGCCGACCTGGACCCCGAGGGCGACGTGGTCACCGTCACGGGCACCGGCTTCCGGCCCGGCGCGGGCGTCTACGTCGCGCTGACCGCGATTCCGCAGGCCGCCGACTCCCACCCGGCGCACTGGTACGGCTCGGGGGTGTGGCTGCGCGACGCCACCGCCCCGGACGCCCAGGGCGCGTTCAGCACCCCGCTCGACGTCGTGGGTGCCTTCACCAAGGGCGGCGCCGACTACGACTGCGTCGAGACCCGGTGCTACGTCGCGGTCTTCAACGACCGCAACGACCTGGCCAACCGGGACCAGGACGTGTGGACCCCGATCTCCTTCGCGACCGAGGAGGAGCCCACCGAGGAGCCCACCGAGGAACCGACCGAGGAGCCCACCGACCCGACCGACCCCGAAGGTCCGCTGACCGTCCGGAACGGCCGCGCCGACTGGGGCGTCAAGGAGTCCTTCCGCAACTACATCGTGGGTGCCATCGCCAAGGGCGAGATCACCACGGAGGACGGCGCCACCCGTAACGAGGACGGTACCTTCGCCTTCACCAACGGCTCGGGCCGGGTGGACCTGACCGAGGCCACCGCCGAGATCGACTTCGAGGGCACGGTCCTGTTCGAGGGTCACGTCCACGGCGACGCCGACCCGCTGCTCCACATGACCGTCAAGGACCCGCGCGTGGTCATCGACGGCGGCGAGGGCACCCTCTACGCCGACGTCGTCAGCAAGTCCCTGTCCGACGCCGAGCTGGTCACCTACGAGGACGTCGCGTTCGCCGACCTCGACCTGTCCGGTGTGCAGTACGACCTGACCGACGGGATCCTGAGCTGGGAGCCGATCCCCGCCACCCTGAGCGCCGACGGCGTGCCCGCCTTCGCGGACTTCTACGCCCAGGGTGAGCGGCTCGACCCGATCACCCTGACCGTCAGCGTCGACGAGGACGCCGAGGTCCCCGGCGGCGGCGACGGTGGCGGTGACGGCGACCCCGGTGGGGGCGACGGTGGCGGTGACGGCGGTACCGATCCCGGTCTGCCCAACACCGGCGCCGCCCTGGCCGGTCTGATCGCGACCGCCGCGGTGGCCGTCGGCGCCGGTGGCGTGGCCGTGGCCGCGTCCCGCCGCCGCACGACCGTCACCGATGAGAACGGCGAGGACGCCGAGGTCTAGTCACCCCGGCGGGGGTCCCCGTTCCCGGATGGCCCGAAGCGGGGCGGAGTTCCGGGGAGAACACGAGGGCCCCGGTGCGCGACGCGCACCGGGGCCCTCGGACGGCCGTGGGTCAGGCCATCATCTCCTCGTAGATCTTCTTGCACTCGGGGCAGACCGGGAACTTCTTCGGGTCCCGGTTGGGCACCCACACCTTGCCGCACAAGGCGATCACCGGGTTGCCGGTGACGGCGCTCTCCGTGATCTTGTCCTTCTGGACGTAGTGGGAGAACCGCTCGCGGTCCCCACCATCGTGCGAGGTGTCCGGCTTGGTATCGCTGTCCGGCAGGACCTTGTTGAGGACGTCCATCGACATCGTTCTCACCTTTCGAAGTCTGCGTTCCACGGTATAGGGTGCCGCGGCCCGGCCCCGACTCAGTTCATGGTGGGGTCGTCCGGGTAGGTCGACAACAGCGACAGGCCGCCGCCCTGGCGGCGCAGCACCCGCGACCACAGTCCCCGGGGGTCGGTGGTGAACACGTCGGCCGCGACCGCGTCCACCACATACCAGGCCCCGTCGGCGATCTCCTCCGCCAACTGACCGACGCTCCACCCGGCGTACCCGGCGAAAACGCGGAAACCACCCAGGGCGGTGCCCGGGATCGGCGCGGGACCCTCAAGGTCGACCACCCCGATCCCCGTCAACGCCGAGGCGGGGGCCGACACCTCCAGGGGCGACCAACCGGGCGGCGGCCCGTCGGGGCCGGCCGCGCCGAGCGCGATGCCCGAACCGACACCGACCGGACCACCGGAGAACATGACGGCCGGTTCGCTGGCCAGGGCGCCCCAGTCGACCACCACGTCGGTCACGGGCAGGCCGAGAGGACGGTTGAGGATCACCCCGAGAGTGCCGTCGGCGGTGTCGTCCACGACGAACACCACCGAACGGCGGAACGAGTCCTCCTGCAACAGCGGGGCGGCCACCAGCAGCCGCCCGGTCATCGGCTGGTCCATGCCTGAGCACATACCCCGGAACAGGCCCGGAACCCGTGTCGCGGCCGTCCGGGGACGTCGTCGGTCAGCCGAGGTCGCGGCGGCCCTTCTGGTCGCGCTGGGCGACCTCGCGGACCGCGGTGGCCACGTGCGCCGAAAGGTCGGCGTGGAACACGCTCGGGATGATGTAGTTGGGGCCCAGCTCGTCCTCCGTGACGACGTCGGCGAGGGCCTCGGCGGCGGCGACCATCATGTCGGACGTGACGTTGTGGCTCTGCGCGTCGAGCAGGCCGCGGAAGAACCCGGGGAAGACCAGCACGTTGTTGATCTGGTTGGGGTGGTCGCTGCGGCCGGTGGCGACGACGGAGGCGTGCAGGCGGGCGACGTCCGGGTCGATCTCGGGGTCGGGGTTGGCCAGCGCGAAGATGATCGCGTCGTCGTTCATCTCGGCGACGTCCTCGCCGGCCAGCAGGTTGGGGGCGGAGACGCCGATGAACACGTCGGATCCGGCGACGGCGCCCTTGAGGTCGCCGGTGTAGCCGTCCCGGTTGGTGTGCTCGGCGATCCACCGGAGGTTGGGGTCCGGCTCCTCACGGCCGGCGTGCACGGCGCCCTGGATGTCGCAGACGATGACGTCGCGGGCCCCCGCGTGCATGAGCAGCTTGAGGATGGCGGTGCCGGCCGCGCCCGCGCCCGACATGGTGATGCGGACCTGGTCGAGTTTCTTGCCGACCACGCGCAGCGCGTTGCGCAGGGCCGCCAGGACGACGATGGCGGTGCCGTGCTGGTCGTCGTGGAAGACGGGGATGTCGAGGAGTTCGCGCAGGCGGGCCTCGACCTCGAAGCAGCGGGGCGCGGAGATGTCCTCCAGGTTGATGCCGCCGAACCCGGGGGCGATCACCTGGACGGTGCGGACGATCTCGTCGACGTCCTGGGTGTCCAGGGCGATGGGCCAGGCGTCGATGTCGGCGAAGCGTTTGAAGAGGGCCGCCTTGCCCTCCATGACGGGCATGGCGGCCTCGGGGCCGATGTTGCCCAGTCCCAGGACCGCGGAGCCGTCGGTGACGACGGCGACGCTGTTGCGCTTGATGGTGAGCCGGCGTGCGTCGTCCTTGTTGGCGGCGATGGCCTGGGAGACGCGGGCGACGCCGGGGGTGTAGGCCATGGAGAGTTCGTCGCGGTTGCGCAGCGGCACCTTGGACTTCATCTCGATCTTGCCGCCCAGGTGCATCAGGAAGGTGCGGTCGCTGACCTTGTGCACGATGACGCCGTCGATGGCGCCCAGGGCGTCGACGATGGCCTGGGCGTGCTCGGTGTCGCGAGCGGCGCAGGTGACGTCGATACGGATGCGCTCGTGTCCGGCGGCGGCCACGTCCAGCGCCGTGATCATGCCTCCCACCTGCTCGACCGCGGTGGTGAGGCTGCCCACGGCCGTGCTTCCCGCGTCCAGTTCGAGGCGGACGGTGATGGAGTACGAAACGCTGGGAAGGGTGGCCACGTATTGCTCCTCGGGTGTTGCCTGTGCTTCTGCGTCCGGACGTGCGGACGCCCCCGGGCGCGACGTCGTCGGTGCGCGGCGGGGCATCGGATGTGCGGTGTCCCCATGGTGGCACCGCGGCGGATCTCGGCTCGCGGCCGGGGGGCGTCGCGACAGAGTCGCCTCACCCTACCCGAGTCAAGCCACTGGAGTCAGTACAAGGCGACAATTATCGCTTCGGTGAAAAACCGATGAATTTCCCACCGGATCCGGGGTGGCATCACGATAACGCCGAAGCGTCAGGAGCTCTTCCCGGCGGCCCGGTCCCGGGCCGCGCGGACGATGATGTCGGTGCACGCCTCCAGGGAGAGCAGGGTGCTGTCGAGCATGACGTGGTAGTGGCGCGGGGCTGCCGCGTCGGTGCGGTAGAAGCGCCGGACGTAGGCGGCGCGGGCCCGGTCGTTGTCGTCGCGGGCGCGGGCCGTGGGCGGGCCGACCGTGGACCCGCCGCCCTCGGTCGAGCCCCCGGCCTCCCACAGTTCCCGGGCCCGGAGCAGCCGCGCCTCGCGGTCCCCGTCCAGACGCACGTGCAGAGCGGTGGGGTGGTCGGCCAGGACGATCGCACCGGCCCGCCCCAGGACGACACCGCCCGTGTGGGCGACCTCACCGATGACCAGTTCGGTCTGCTCCACGAACTCGTGGTCGTAGAGCAACCGGCCCTCGTCGTTGACCGTGCCCACGAAGGCGGTGTCGACGCTGCCCAGGGTGACCGTGGGGAGGCGGACGGCACCGGCGAGCAGCCGTTCGAGGCCGCCGGGCGCCCGGTCGTCGCGTTGCAGCGCCTCGTCGAGGGAACATCCGATCCGACCGGCGACGGCGCCGGGCACGGCCCGGTCGAGGAAGGCGACGGCCAGGGCGGCGGCGACCGCCGGACCCACGACACCGCCGCCCGCGCCGTAGGTCGCCGAGATCGTGACGACGGGTCCGCGCATCGCGGTGCGCGGAGGGGGCGCCTCACTGGTCATGGGACACCTGCCGGGGAGATGGACGGGCCGTGGCGCCCGTTCCTTGGACCGGTTGTACCCACCGCCGGCTCCCCTATCCGCCCGCGCCGAAGAACACGGAAGAACAGGCAGTTTTACCGCTTTGTCCGATTACCGATGGGTAGGAAGTGTCGGATCCGGAATGGGACATCCCCCACTCCGGATCCCTTCCCACCCGTTCTCCGACCTCTAGAACAGTGCCGAGGTGAGCCGGCGTCGGGCGGAGGTCACCCGCGGGTCGCCCGGGGGCAGCAGGTCGAACAGCTCCAACAGGTGGGCGCGCACCTTGTTCCGTTCGTCGTCGCGGGTCCGCTTGACGGTGGCGATGAGCCGGTCGAAGGCGTCCTCGAACTTGCCGCCGTACATGTCCAGGTCGGCGACCGTGAGCTGGGCGTCCACGTTGTCCGGGGTGTCGGCGGCGGCCTGGCGGGCGGTGTTCATGTCCACCGTGCGCAGTCGTCGGACCAGGCGGACCTGGGCCAGTTTGCTCTTGGACTCGGTGTCCTTGGGGTCGGCCTCCACCGCCTTGGCGTAGACCGCCTCGGCCGCGTCGAAGTCGCCCCGCTCCAAGGACTCCTGCGCCTCCGCGTCGATCGGGCGCACGTCGGCGGCGGGCTGCTCCCCGCCGGGCTCGACCGGCTCCGGGCCGTCCTCGCCGAACAGGGTGCCGGGGTGGTCGGGGGGGAGGGCACCCTGTTCCTTGAGCGCGGCGAAGGCCTCGACCAGCCAGCCGGTGAGCTGATCCTCGGGCACGGGACCCGCCGGACCGGGCAGGAGCTGCCCCTGCACGACCACGATGATCATCGGGGCGGTGGGCACCCGCAACGCCTGCACGAGCTGTGGGCTGGCCTCACCGTCGACCTTGGCGAGGAACCAGTTGCCGCCGGAGGCCGCGGAGAGCTTGTCCAGGGTGTTCTCCACCTGCTTGGACTGCTCGGACCAGCCGGTCAGCACGGCCAGGACGACCGGAACGGCCATGGACCGCTCCAGGACCTGGGCCTGGAAGTTCGTCTCGTCGACGTTGACGGCGTAAGGGTTGGATCGACCCGACGACTCCGCGGCGCGCTGTTTGGCCTCGCGTTCCATGGCCGCCTTGCGCGCACCGAGGTCGACGGCACTGTTCGGGGAAAAGTCCGAAGGCTGCATGTGTCCATCCTGCCGTATACGCGGTGAGGACGCGGACCGTGCGCCGGCCCGCGTCCTCATCGCGTGGGACGCGGACTCAGAACCGCGGCGCCTCGGTGTAGGTCCCGAACTCCTCGCCCATGGTGGCGCAGATCTCGCCGAGGGTGGCCTCGACGCGGGCGGCGTCCATGATGAGCGGCACGAGGTTCCCTCCCGACCGGACCCCTTCGAGCAGCGCGGCCAGCGTCCGCTCCACCGCGGCACCGTCGCGGGCCTCCCGACGTTCGGCGAGCGCCCGTCGCTGTTCGCGCTCCACCTCGTGACCGATGCGCAGGATGTCGAGTTCGCCGGAGACGGTGGCGGTGTGCCGGTTGACGCCGACGATCCGCTTCTCGCCCTTCTCCAGCGCCTGCTGGTACTGGAAGGCGGACTCGGCGATCTCCGAGCCGAAGTAGCCGTTCTCGATGCCGGCGAGGATGCCCGAGGTCATCGGGCCGATCGCGTGCTCGACGTCGTCGCCGCCGCCCATGTGCCGGATGTGCGCGAAGATCCGCTCGGCCTCGGCCTCGATCTCGTCGGTGAGCGACTCGACGTACCAGGAGCCGCCGAGCGGATCGGCGACGTTGATGACGCCGGTCTCCTCCATGATCACCTGCTGTGTGCGCAGGGCGATCTCGGCGGCCTGCTCGGTGGGCAGGGCCAACGTCTCGTCGAGGGCGTTGGTGTGCAGCGAGTTGGTACCGCCCAGGACCGCCGAGAGCGCCTCGACCGCGGTGCGCACGACGTTGTTGTAGGGCTGCTGGGCGGTGAGGGAGACCCCGGCGGTCTGCGTGTGGAAGCGCAGCCACTGGGCCTTCTCCGTCTCCGCCCCGTAGACGTCGCGCATCCACCGGGCCCAGATCCGGCGGGCGGCGCGGAACTTGGCGATCTCCTCGAAGAAGTCGATGTGGGCGTCGAAGAAGAACGACAGGCCGGGGGCGAACGTGTCGACGTCCATCCCCCGGGACAGCCCCAGCTCCACGTAGCCGAACCCGTCCGCGAGGGTGTAGGCCAGCTCCTGGGCGGCCGTGGCCCCGGCCTCGCGGATGTGGTAGCCCGACACCGACAGCGGCTTGTAGGCGGGGATGTTCTCCGCGCAGTACTCCATGAGGTCGCCGATGAGCCGCAGCTGAGGCTCGGGCGGGTACAGCCACTCCTTCTGGGCGATGTACTCCTTGAAGATGTCGGTCTGGAGCGTGCCGTTGAGGATCCCGATGTCCGCGCCCTGGCGCTCGGCGGCCACCAGGTACATGCAGAAGGCGGGCACGGCCGGGCCGCTGATGGTCATGGACGTGGTGACCTCGCCCAGGGGGATCCCCTCGAAGAGCAGGTCCATGTCGGCGACCGAGTCGATGGCCACGCCGCAGTGTCCGACCTCGCCCAGCGCGTGGGGGGAGTCGGAGTCGTGCCCCATGAGGGTGGGCATGTCGAAGGCGACCGAGAGCCCGCCGCCTCCGGAGGCGAGGATCATCTTGTAGCGCTCGTTGGTCTGGCGCGCGTTGCCGAACCCGGCGAACTGGCGGATGGTCCAGGCCCGGCCGCGGTAGCCGGTGGGGTACAGCCCGCGGGTGAAGGGGAATTCGCCGGGCCAGCCGATGCGCTCGAAGCCGGGGACCTCCGAGCCGGGCGGTGGACCGTAGACCGGTTCCAGTCGTCGCCCGGACAGTGAGGTGAAGTCGGTGTCGCGCTTGCGCGCGGCGTCGTAGCGGCGCTGCCAGCGTTCGCGCCCGGCCTCGATCTCCTCGGCACCGCCGCCGTCGGTGGTGCCGTTCGTGGTGTTCGCCATACCTGGATAGTAGGACGTCCAACTAAATATGTACAGAACGGGGAGCCGCGTCACCCCCCGGGCCCTGGGCCCGGGTCCGGCCGGCGGGTCCCCGGCGCGGACTCAGCGGCTTTCGACGGACCCCGTGACGGGCTCGGGGAAGTCACCGAAGTCGACGCGCAGGCGGGTGAACACGCGGTGCATCTCCCACAGTTCCTCGTCGGAGTAACAGCCCAGCCCGAAGTCCAGGTCGAGCAGGGCGCGCGTGGCCCGCTCGGTGACCTCGCGGCCGGTGTCGGTGATCTCCGCGAGGACGCCGCGGCCGTCGCTGGGGTTGGGGCGGCGGTGCACGAAGCCCTGCCCCTCCAGCCGGTCGATGGTGTTGGTGACGCTGGTCGGGTGGACCATGAGGCGTTCGCCGATCTTGCCCAGCGGCAGCGCCCCGGAGGCGCTGAAGGTGAGCAGGACGAGCGCCTCGTAGCGCGCGAAGGTGAGACCGAACGGCTTGAGGGCGCCGTCCAGCTCACCGATGAGGATCTGCTGGGCGCGCATGACCGAGGTGACGGCGGCCATCGCGGGCGAGGGCCCCCATCTGCGCGTCCAGTTGTCGTGTGCGCGCTCGATCGGGTCGAACGGAAGGTTCAAAGGGTTTCCCACGCCGTCACTCTATGGGGCCCGCCGAAGGGCCGCGTCCCACCCTGTGCGCGAGTAGCCGAGATCAGGGCGCGAGTCAAGGATTCGGCGTGGCCACAAGGGGACAGATGACCCCGCCCGCCACTGGTACGGCCCGTCAGCTCGAAAGATCCGGATGGACCCGAAGGTGGGACCCGCTCCCGCGCCGGAAAGTTCCACCCGGACCGTTGACGACCCCTGTAATTATTAGTTAAGTTTCCTAAAAATTTATCCCCCCAGGTCAGGCCTAGCCAGACACCCTCCGACCGCAGGAGAGTCCACGACGTGAGAGCACGACCCTTCAGGAACCGGATGGCGGCGTGCGCGGCCGCGACCGTGCTGGTGGCGCCGCTCATGGTGGCCGCCTTCCCGGCCGCCGCGGAAGAGACGCCCGCCACAGGCCTCACCGTCACCTACGTGGAATCCGCCCGGTGGAACACCGGCTACAGCGGCGAGATCGTCGTCCACAACGCCTCCGGCACCCCCGTGAGCGACTGGACGATCGAGTTCTCCCTGCCCGACGGCAGCCGCATCCACCAGCTCTGGAACGCCACCCTCTCCGGCGACCCCGCCGGCTACACCGTCACGCCACCGCACTGGGGCGCCTCCGTCCCCGCCGGCGGCACCTACTCCTTCGGGTTCAACGGCCTGCACACCGACGGCTCCACCGACCTCGTCTCCTGCACCGTCAACGGGGCCCCCTGCTCCGGCGACGACGGCGACACCGGGCCCGACCACGACCACCTCAGCGTCGCCTACTACACCCAGTGGAGCGCCCGCGAGCGCGACTACCACGTCGCCGACCTGGTGGGGAGCGGCAGCGCCGAGAGGCTCACGCACATCCAGTACGCCTTCGGCAACGTCAGCGCCGACGGCGAGTGCTTCATGACCGACGACGAGGGCGAGGGCGACGCACTGGCCGACTACGGGCACACCGTCCCCGCCGGCCAGAGCGTCGACGGGGTCGCCGACGACCCCGGCCAGGATCTGCGCGGCAACTTCAACCAGCTGCTCAAGCTCAAGGAGCAGAACCCCCACCTGAGCATCAGCGTCTCGCTGGGCGGGTGGAACTGGTCCCGGTACTTCTCCGACGCCGCCCTGACCGAGGAGTCCCGCGAGCGTCTCGTCGAGTCCTGCGTCGACCTGTACCTGCGCGGGAACCTGCCCGAACTGAACGAGGCCGGCGGCGAGGGCGTCGCCTACGGCGTCTTCGACGGCATCGACCTCGACTGGGAGTGGCCGGGCACCGACGGCAACCCGCACAACGTGGTCCGGCCCGAGGACAAGGAGAACTTCACCGCCCTGGTCCAGGAGTTCCGCGACCAGCTGGACGAGTTCGGTGACGAGACCGACCGCCACTTCGAGCTGAGCGCGTTCGTGCCCGCCGGCGGCTGGCGCCTGGACTCCGGATACGAGCTCGACGAGCTCATGCCGAACTTCGACTTCGTCATGGTGCAGGGCTACGACTACCACGGCACCTGGGAGAGCGTCACCAACCACCAGTCCAACCTGGTGACGGACGCCCGCGACCCCGAGCCGGTCATCTCGGCCGAGCTCATCCGCGACGCCTACGTCTCCCGCGGGGTCGACCCGGCCAAGATCGTCCTGGGCATCCCCTTCTACGGCCAGGGATGGACCGGTGTCGAAGCCGGCCCCGAGGGCGACGGCATCTTCCAGCCCGCCGCCGGCCCGGCGCGGGGCACCTACGCGACGGGCACCGAGGAGTACCGCTTCCTAGAGGAGAAGGTGGCCTCCGGTGACTTCGAGCTCTTCCGCAACGAGGACGCCGGCACCGCCTGGATCTACGACGGCGAGACCTTCTGGAACTACGACGACGAGATCGCGGTCGGCCAGAAGACCGAGTGGGCCCTGGACAACGGCTACTCCGGCGTCATGATCTGGGCCATCGACGGCGACAACGCGCAGGGCGACCTGCTGGCGGCCATCGACGAGGCGCTGCGAACGAACTGACCCGAAGCCTCCCGGTCGGCGGTCCACCGCCCTTCCCACCGCCGGCCGGGAACCGAGCGGCGTCGATGCTCTGATCCGGGGAGCATCGCCGCCACGGCCGGTGCGGACCGATGTGCGACGGTTCGCACCGGCCTCTCCTCATCTCGCACACCACCGGCTCGCACGCTCCGCCCCTCCCCCGCCCCTCCGTTCCACTTTCGAGGCCCGCCATGCCCCGTGCACCGCCCCTCTCGCCCATCGACTTCGCACCCCGCGACTCCTCGGGCGCACACCCACCGTCGCCCCCGGTCCGCCCCCGACGGGCGCACCCGGACGGCGACCCCCCACACCCGCTCACGCACCAGGAGCACCGAAGTTGAGAGCACGACGATCCAGGCTCGCGGCGTTGGTCGCGGCCGTACTGCTCATCCCCCTCGCCCTGTCCCCCGCCCCTGCCTCCGCCGACACCTCCGACGTCACCGTCACCTACGTCGAGACCGGCAACTGGGGCACCGGGTACGGCGGCCAACTCACCGTCGGCAACGCCGGCACGTCGGCGCTGACCGACTGGACCATCGAGTTCGACCTGCCCTCCGGCACCGCCATCACCAGCCTGTGGAACGCCACCCTGACCCGTTCGGGGAACTCCTACACGCTGACCCCGCCCTCCTGGGGCGCCGCCGTCCCCGCCGGGGGGACCTACGGCATCGGTTTCAACGGCACCACCGGTGCCGGATCCGACACCACGCCGGTGAACTGTCTGATCAACGGGTCCCCCTGCTCGGGTGAACCCGGCGAACCCGACACCGAGCCGCCCTCGACCCCCGGCGGTCTGACCGTCACCGGGACCACCGCCACCACGGTCGCCCTGAGCTGGAACGCCGCCACCGACAACGTCGCGGTCGCCGGCTACGAGGTCCTGTCCGGCGGCGAGGTCGTCCGTGCCGTCTCCGGGACCACCGCCACCGTCTCGGGGCTCACCCCCGAGACCACGTACGGGTTCACCGTGCGGGCCTACGACACCTCCAACAACCGGGGCGGCGAGAGCGCCTCGGTGAGCGCGACCACCGACGAGCAGGTCATCGGCCCGCCCACGGAGGGCCGTCGCGTGGCCTACTTCACCCAGTGGGGCATCTACGACCGCGGTTACCTGGTGAAGAACCTGGAGACCTCCGACACCGCGGAGAAGCTCACCCACATCAACTACTCGTTCGGCAACGTCAACGCCGGCGGGCAGTGCTTCATGGCCAACCAGCTCGGCCAGGGCGACGCCTGGGCCGACTACGGCCGTTCGTTCACCGCCGCCCAGAGCGTCGACGGCGTGGGCGACGTGTGGAGCCAGGACCTGCGCGGCAACTTCAACCAGCTGCGCAAGCTCAAGGAGACGCACCCCGACCTGAAGGTCAACATCTCCCTGGGCGGCTGGACCTGGTCCCGGTACTTCTCCGACGCCGCGCTGACCCCGGAGTCGCGCGAGCGCATGGTCTCGTCCTGCATCGACCTGTACCTGCGCGGCAACCTGCCGCTCTTCGACGGTGCGGGCGGCGCCGGCGCCGCCTACGGCGTCTTCGACGGCATCGACCTCGACTGGGAGTGGCCCGCCTCCGAGGGGCACGAGCACAACGTGGTCCGCCCCGAGGACAGGGAGAACTTCACCGCCCTGGTCCAGGAGTTCCGCGACCAGCTGGACGCCCTGGAGGCCGAGACCGACCGCGAGTTCGAACTGACCGCGTTCCTGCCCGCCGACCCCGACAAGATCGACCTGGGCTTCGAGATGGACGAGCTCATGACGGACTTCGACTTCATCACGGTGCAGGGCTACGACTACCACGGGGCCTGGGAGTCCACCACCAACCACCAGTCGAACCTGCTCGTCACCCCCGGAGACCCCGGTCCGCGGATCTTCGCCGCCGAGGTGAGCATCGACCGCTACCTGGAGCTGGGCGTGGACCCGGCCGACATGGTCCTGGGCGTGCCGTTCTACAGCCGCGGCTGGACGGGCGTGCCCGCCGGGCCAAGCGGCGACGGTCTGTTCCAGACCTCCACCGGCCCCGCCCCCGGCAGCTACGAGCAGGGCATCGAGGACTGGAAGGTCATCAAGAACCTGAACGGGTACACCTTGCACCGCGACGACGCCTCCGGCACCGCGTGGCTGTACAACGGTTCCACGTTCTGGACCTACGACGACGAGATCTCCATCGCCCAGAAGACGCAGTGGGCGGTCGACCGGGGACTCGGCGGCGTGATGATCTGGTCCATCGACGGCGACGACGCGAACGGCACCCTCATGGAGGCCATCGACTCGACGCTCGGCTGACCACCGGCACCGACCGACACCGATGAGGGTCCCGGTCCGTGACCGGGACCCTGTGGCGGCGCCCCGTGCCAGGGGGCGCCGCCGTCGTGTTCGGGGCCGGGCGCGGCGTCGCGGAAAAAGGTGCGACGGGGGCGATGATTTCCGCAGGAGCGCCGGGTCTGTACCGGTGAGACCCGAGCGAGAGGAACGGCCATGGCCGAGACGCACACCCTGAAGACCCCCGACGGCACCCTGTACTACGAGGTCCGGGGCTCCGGACCCGCCGTCGTGCTGACCGGGGCGCCTATGGACGCGGGGCCGTTCGAGGCGCTCGCGGACCTGTTGGCGACCGAGCGCACGGTCATCACCCACGATCCCCGGGGTATCGGGCGCAGTCCTCTGGACGACCCCGCACAGGACTCCACACCGGAGCTGCGCGCCGACGACCTGGTGGCGTTGCTGGACGCGGTGGGCGTGGAACGCGCCGACCTGCTGGGCTCCAGCGGCGGGGCGGTGACCACCCTCGCGGCGGCCACGCGCCACCCCGGCAGGTTCGGCACGATCGTCGCGCACGAGCCTCCCCTGCTGGAACTGCTTCCCAACGCCGTCGAGCAGCGCGCGAGCACCGAGGAGATCATCGCGACCTACCACCGGGACGGGATCATGGCCGCCTTCGGGGCGTTCATGGTCAACGCCGGGTTCCCCCTGCCGGAGGAGGGGGAGGGTCAGGCGCCCCCGGAGCAGGAGCCCGGTGAACAGGAGTCGGCGGACGCCCACCGCTTCTTCGCCCACGAGCTGCGAGGGACCACCCGGCACGTCCCCGACGTCGAGGCCCTGCGCGAGGGTCCCGCGCGGGTCGTGGTCGGCCTCGGCGTGGAGTCGGCGATCCTGCTCACCGACCGGACCTCCCGGGCCCTGGCGAAGGCGCTGGGCGTCGAGCCGGTGATGTTCCCCGGCGGGCACGGCGGCTTCGAGGACGACCCGCGGGGCTTCGCCGAGGTCCTGCGCCGCGTCCTGTCCTAGTGCGGCGCCCTTGATTCGGCCTTCAGGGGACCTCGTGATCTACGGCGGTGGTCCCCTTCGAGGTCGCGAACAACGCTCACGGCACCGGCTTTACAGCCGAGCACATGGGCGCAGGCGAAACCGTGCCCGGACATGGGAGGGATGATCAGTCCGCCGTCATCGGAGGCCGAGGCTCGCCTGGCGGACCTTCCCGGACATCCACCCTGCGCAACTCCGGCACCACACCGGCCACCGTGCGAATATCGCCGTCCTCGCTGATCACGATCATCCCGTGGCGCACGGCCGTGGCGCACAACAGAATGTCCACCACTCCCGGGCCCCGTTGTAGTCCCTTCGCCGTCAGGGCAGCGTGAATGGTATCGGCCAGTCGCCACACGCCCCGATCCGCCGAGACCGGAGTTCCGAACAGTTCGAAGAGGTCGTCGACGAGCTGGTCCCGGTCGGCCGTGCTCCGAGAACTGGTGAGCATCTCCAGCCGTACCGGGTCGCAGATCCACACACGACCATCGTCGATATCGTCGGCCCACAGGTCCCAGAGGTCCGCCTCCTGCTGCATCCGCGACCAGGCACAGGTGTCCAACAGGTACGCGTCCAGGTAACCGCTCACTCGGGACTGTCCTTGTAGTAACCGAACACGACCCTGTCGCGTATCCTCTGGCGGGCCAGCGCACGCCGCTTTCGTGTCCCTGAGCTGGTATCGGCGAGTCCGTCGGCGATCGGTGCCCAGTGGCGAATGATCTCGGCGAACTCCTCGGGATCGACCGCCTCCAGCACCTGACGTTCGAACGCCTCACGCATCCGCATGGGCAGTACCCGAGCGATCCCCGCAGGGGTTCGCTCCACCTTTTCCGCTTCCACCATGCCGTCTCCCCCTCTCATGCCGCACTGATACCCGTCTGTGGGGAGTCGCCCACCATGATGGCCCGGTCGCTCCGGCGCTTCCGAGCGGTGTCCCTCATCTGATCGACGCGGGCGGGGGTCACGCCCAGAGCACGGGCGATCTTGGCGCGGGTGCCCCGGGGGCCGGTCTCGATCTGGAGGAGGATCTCGTCCTCAAGGGCGATCCGGGCGGCCTGAACCGCCTCCTCACGTCGGACGAGGTCGGCTCGGCAGGTGAGCACAGCCGCCAGGTGGCGGTCATGATGCACGGCATGTCCGTTTCTACGCGGGTACGGGCTTCAAAGGTTACTACGACTTGTTTAAATCAGACTATGACAAGGTGATGCCTTCGAGGACGACCCGCGGGGCTTCGCCGAGGTCCTGCGCCGCGTCCTGTCCTAGGCGCCCAGTTCCTTGATGACGAGGTCGGCGGCGGCATAGGGGTCGCGGATGCCCTCGGCCACCTCGCGGGCCGCCGATTCCAGGGCACCGTCGTCGCCGACGGCGATCCGGGAGCGCAGCAGGTCCAGGACGATCGCCTGCACCTCCTCCCGGGCCCGGCGACGACGGCGCTCCGCCAGTTCACCGCTGTCCCGCAGATGCGCGAAGTGCCCGTCCAGGCACTCCCACAGCTCGTCCAGGCCCTCATCACGGACGGCGACCGTCATGACGATCGGCGGCTTCCACTCGTCGTCGGCGCGGTCCTTCATCGCCACCATCTGCCGCAGTTCGCGCAGGGTCGACCTGGCGCCGTCGCGGTCGGCCTTGTTGACGGCGAACACGTCGGCGACCTCAAGCACGCCGGCCTTGGCGGCCTGCACCGAGTCGCCCATGCCCGGGGCGCACAGCACCACGGTGGTGTCGGCCTGCCCGGCGATCTCCACCTCGGCCTGGCCGACGCCGACGGTCTCCACCAGGATCACGTCGAACCCGGCGGCGTCCAGGACGCGCAGGGCGTGCGGGGTGGCCCACGACAGACCGCCCAGGTGCCCGCGGTTGGCCATGGAACGGATGTACACGCCCGGGTCGGTGGCGTGCTCCTGCATGCGGACCCGATCCCCGAGCAGGGCGCCGCCGGTGAACGGGGAGGAGGGGTCCACGGCCAGCACGGCCACGCTCAGGTCGCGGGCGCGGGCGGCGCGCACCACCGCGTTCGTCGTGGTGGACTTGCCCACGCCGGGCGACCCGGTGAACCCGACGGTCCGGGCCCGGCCGGTGTGCGGGGCCAGGCCGGCCATGATCTCGCGCAGTTCGGGGGAGCCGTTCTCCACCAGGGTGATCGCGCGGGCCAGGGCCCGGCGATCCCCCCTCAGCAGCTTCTCGACCAGTCGGGGGGTGTCCATGCGGCTCCTTCCGTGCGCATGCGGCGGGGCGGCGGCTCGTGACCGCCGCCCCGCCGTTCTCACCAGGTGCGTCGTACTCCGGTCGGGGCCGGGTCCGGCCCCGGGTACACAGTGTCTTCGAGGATGAACGTCCCTCCGGGCGCGGCGCGCGGGCGGACCGGGGATCTCCCGAGACCCGGCGTCGCCCCGGAGGGAGGGGTGACCGCTACTCGGCGGGCACCGAGAACAGCAGGGCGTCGCCCTGACCGCCGCCGCCGCAGAGGGCCGCCGCGCCCAGACCGCCGCCGCGGCGGCGCAGCTCGTGGATCAGGTGCAGGGCGATGCGGGCGCCGGAGGCGCCGATCGGGTGACCGATCGCGATGGCGCCGCCGTTGACGTTGACGATGTCCGCGTCCACGCCCAGGTCCTTCATGGACTGGAGGCCGACTGCGGCGAACGCCTCGTTGATCTCGATGAGGTCGAGGTCGGAGACCTCCTTGCCGGCCTTGCCCAGCGCGTGCGCGATCGCGTTGGAGGGCTGGGAGTGCAGGGAGTTGTCCGGGCCGGCGACGTTGCCGTGCGCGCCGATCTCGGCGAGGACCGGCAGGCCCAGTTCCTCGGCCTTGGCCCGGCTCATCACGATCACGGCGGCGGCGCCGTCGGAGATCTGCGAGGAGGAGCCGGCGGTGATGGTGCCGTCGCGGTCGAAGGCCGGGCGCAGCTTGGCCAGGCTCTCGGCCGTGGTGCCGGGACGGACGCCCTCGTCGTGGCGGAACACGATCGGGTCGCCCTTGCGCTGGGGGATCTCCACGGGGACGATCTCCGCGTCGAACAGGCCCCGCTCCGCGGCCTCGGCGGCGCGCCGGTGCGATCGGGCCGCGAACGCGTCCTGCTCCTCGCGGCCGATGCCGAGCTTGGCGTTGTGCCGTTCGGTGGAGGCGCCCATGGAGTCGCCCTCGAAGGCGTCGGTGAGGCCGTCGTGCGCGGTGGCGTCGAGGACCTCGATCGCCCCGTACTTGTAGCCGTGCCGGGACTTGGGCAGCAGGTGCGGCGCGTTGGTCATGGACTCCATGCCGCCCGCGACGACGATGTCGAACTCGCCTGCGGCGATGAGCTGGTCGGCCAGGGCGATGGCGTCCAGGCCGGACAGGCACACCTTGTTGATGGTGACCGAGGGGACGTTCATGGGGATACCGGCCTTGACGGCGGCCTGACGCGACGGGATCTGTCCGGCGCCGGCCTGGAGGACCTGACCCATGACCACGTACTCGACCTGGTCGCCGCCGATACCGGCGCTGTCGAGCGCGCCCTTGATCGCGAAGCCACCGAGGTCGACGGCGGAGAACCCGGCGAGGGAGCCGAGGAGTCGTCCGGTGGGGGTCCGTGCCCCACCGACGATGACGGAACCGGGCATCGTAACTGGCCTCCAAGTGATCGATGACGCACCTGGTCTGCAACGATACCCACACAGCCGTTCGCCGCCGTCGAGAGGTTCACCCGATGAGCAACGCCCCTGATCGCGCCGCCTCCGCCCCCGCCGCGACCCGTCTCGACCACGTCGGCATCGCCTGCCGGGACCTGGACGCCTCGATCGAGTTCTACCGGTCCACCTACGGTTTCGAGGTGGAGCACGAGGAGGTCAACGAGGAGCAGGGCGTGCGCGAGGCGATGCTCCGGGTCAACGGCGCCGACGACGGCGGCGCCACGTATCTGCAACTGCTGGAGCCGACCCGTCCCGACTCCCCGGTCGCCAGGTTCCTGGAGCGCAACGGTGAGGGCGTGCATCACATCGCGTTCGGCACCGGGGACGTCGTCGCCCTCGCGGCGGGCGTCGGGGACCGTGGCGTGCGCGTCCTGGACGCGGAGCCGCGCCGGGGCACCGCCGGCTCGCGGATCGTGTTCCTGCACCCCAAGGACTGTGGAGGCGTCCTCACCGAACTCGTGCAGAGCGCCCACTGACCGGAGTGTCCGGAACGCCCCCAACGTCACGGGGGCGTTCCGGACACATCACATCTCACGCACCGTGGGCGTGACCGGACTCAAACCCCGCCGGAAGTTACCCGAAACCCTCTTCCCAGGGGTTCCCCGCTTGATAAAGTCGGTTGGCCACCGGATGTGAATCTCCGGCGTCGATCCACGTCTCACGATCCGGTGGTTCGACAACCGGGTCGGCAGCGCCACCGCCCCGTCGCGCCACACCGTGGCGGGCCAAGACGGGTGGAGCGCACCGACGGCGTCGGCGACGGTCGGCCGGTCGCGACCTCGCCACGCCGCTCCATACCCGAGTCCGCACCCGGACCGGAAAGCACGCCCGTCCCCCGGGGTCCCCGACACCGCCCAGAACGCGGTCCCCGGTCGTTCGCAAGTAGCCGTCTCGCACCCGTTCAGGATTCCGCCACATGCCGTCAAACAACATCGACACCCAACTCAACAACATCTTCGACGAGGACAACACCCCACCCGAGTTCGACGTGGTGTTGCGTGGCTATGACCGCACCCAGGTGACGGACTACCTGGACGGCCTGCGCAACGAGGTCAAGCAGACCACCAAGCAGGTCGAGAAGTTCAAGGCCGAGCTCAGCGCCAAGAACCGCCAGCTCCAGGAGCGGGAGCGCCCCTCCTACGCCGGGCTCGGCTCGCGCATCGAGGAGCTGCTGCGGCTGGCCGAGGAGCAGGCCAACGAGCTGGTCCAGAGCGCCCAGATCGACGCCAACGACATCCGGTCGGCCGCCAAGATCGAGGCCGCCGAGATGCGGGCCGCGGCCGAGTCCGAGGCCACCGAGGTGCGCACCCTCGCCCAGCGCGAGGCCGACGAGTCCCGCCAGAGCGCCGAGGCCGAGGCGGAGGAGATCTCCACCAGCGCCCGCCGCCGGGCCGACGAGCTGTCCGCCACCACCGAGCGCGAGGTCCAGAAGAAGCGCGCCGCGGTCGACCACGAGATCGCCGAGAAGCGGGCGACCTTCGAGGGTGAGATCGCCAAGCTGCGCACCACCACCGAGCGCGAGTGCGCCCAGGCGCGCGCGGCCGCCAAGCGCGAGCGCGACGAGACCATCCAGGCCGCCAAGAGCCAGGCCGAGGAACTCCGCAAGAACGCCGAGCGCGCCTACGCCGAGTCCGAGGCCCGTCGCACCGAGCTAGAGGACCAGTTCGAGCTCCAGCTCGCCGACCGGCGGGCCGAGGCCGAGCGTCAGGACGCCGAGCGTCTGGCCGCCGCCCAGGCCGCCACCCAGAAGATGGTGTCCGAGGCGGAGGAGCGCGCCGCCAGCGCCGACCACCACGCCAAGCAGGCCAGCCAGCAGGCCGAGCAGACCCGGCGCGACGCCGAGAACCACGCCAAGCAGCTGGTCGGCAACGCCAAGAAGAACGCCGGCCAGATCGAGTCGGAGGCCAAGTCCAAGGCCGAGCACCAGCTCAGCGACGCCAAGAGCGAGGCCAACCGCATCCTGACCGCCGCCAAGAAGGAGGTCGACGAGCTCAACCGCCAGCGCGACAGCATCCAGTCGCACCTCCAGCAGCTGCGTCAGCTGCTCGGTGGCGGTGCCCTCCCGAACGCGGCCGCCGCGGCCCCCGCGGCCCCGGCCCCCGCTCCCGTCGCCGCCGCTCCGGCGGCCCCGGCGATCGCCGAGGCCGCCCCGGCCGAGGAGGCCAAGCAGCCGGCCCGTTCCGGCAAGGGCGCCGACGACGAGGACTGGTGGCAGGAGTAGTCACCCCGGGCCCTCGGGCCCCGCGGTCGTGACGTGACGAGGGCCCGTCTCCCCTGAAGGGGGGAGGCGGGCCCTCGTTCTCGCGTACGGGAGCGGTCGACCGCGTCCGGTCCGCCGATGTTCAGCCCAGGGCCTGGACGTCCCTCTCGTGGGGGCCGTCCCACTCGGTGGGCAAGGGGTGGGCGTCGGGGTTGACCCGCTTGACGATCTCGTCGAGGACCCGGCGCACGTACGGTTCCCCGACCCACAGGTGCTTGGCGCCGTCCACGCCGATGACCTCGGCCTGGGTGAGCGGCTTGAACCGCTCCCGGGCCTCCTCGGGGCGCAGGTAGTCGTCGTGTTCGGGGACCAGCGCCACCACGGGCTTGCCGGTGACCCGCCAGTTCTCCATGTCCGCCTCGGTGGCCCGGTGCAGCGGCGGCGACAGCAGCAGGGCGCCCTCGATCTGCGGGTCTGCGCCCCACTTCAGGGCCAGTTCGGTGCCGAACGACCAGCCGAGCAGCCACGGCCGGGGCAGCCCCTCGAACTCGGTGAACTCGATGGCGGCGAGCACATCGTGCTTCTCGGTCTCGCCCTCGCCGAACTCCCCCTGGCTGGTGCCGTGGCGGGAGGTGGTGCCGCGCGTGTTGAAGCGCAGCACCGCGATGTTCGCCAGCGCGGGCAGCCGGAACGACGCCTTGCGCAGGACGTGGCTGTCCATCATGCCCTCGGCCGTGGGCAGCGGGTGCAGGCACACCAGGGTCGCGACCGGTTCGCCGCCCTCGGGCAGGGCGAGTTCGCCGATCAGCTCCAGCCCGTCGGCGGTGTGCAGGGTGATGGGTCGTCGCACGGCGGGCAGCACCGTGGTGGCTCGGATCTCCATGGCTCCTCGGTCCGGTTCTCGGTGGTCGGGGCTCAGTATCGGGGTGCGCGCCGGGAGCGGCGGTCCCAGCAGGAGGAGTGCCAGTGCCGACGGTCGTCGCCGTCGCCGTAGGGGCGCCAGACGACGACGTGGGCCATCCCGACGGGGATCTCCTGGGCGCAGCCGGGGCAGCGGTAGACCTTCACCGCCGCCGCGCCGATGACGCGCCGGATGATCCATTCGCCGTCGGGGCCGGTCTCACGGCTCTGGCCGCCGGTGATCCGGAGCATGAGGGCGTCCTCGGCTTCGGGGCCGCCTCCGGGGGCGCGGCCACCGCGGGAGGACTTACGACGGGAGGAATTACGACGCGGGCTCACCCGTCCAGGGTAGGAGAGAACGGGCAGTGGCCGCCGCCACAGACGTACTGCGGCGACGGCCACCGGGGTGTTCTCGGGGAGATCAGGCGTGGCAGGCGCAGCCGCCGTGGCCCTCTTCCTCCGGGGTGTCGGGAAGCCGGTCCATGAGGAGCGGGGCGGGGACCGCGATGGTGGTCAACCCGTACTCGCCCATGGCGACCAGGGTGGTGACCACGGCCTCGGCGCCGCGCTCGTCGAGCAGCTCGGTCGGGCCCTTGGGGTAACCGCAGCCGAAGCGCATCGCGGTGTCGACGTCCTGGGCGGTGGCGTAGCCGTCGCCGATCATCCGCATGGCGTCGTCGATCTGCGGGGCGAGGAGGATCTCACCCAGGTCGAGGGTCTCCTCCTCGCGGATCATCTCGGCGTAGCGGCCGGTGGGACGGGGCTCGGGGGCCTCGTCACGACCGGCGTAGAAGCCCCTGCCGGCCTTGCGGCCGTAGTGACCGGCGGCGACCATGCGGCGCAGCAGCGGGGCCGCGGCGTAACGCGGGTCGCGGTACTCGTCCCACAGCACGTCCATGACGGCCAGGCACACGTCGATCCCGACCATGTCGGCCAGGGCGAGCGGGCCCATCGGCAGGCCGGCGGCCTTCTTGACCGACTCGTCGATCTCCTCGCGGGTGGCGACCCCGCGCTCGTAGAGGCGCACCGCGTCGTTGATGTAGGGCACCAGCAGCGCGTTGGCGACGAACCCGGCGCGGTCCCCGACCGTGACGGGGGTCTTGCCGATGCGCTTGGCCATCTCGGTGACGATGTCGACGGTCTCGGCGGAGGCGGAGACCGTGGTGATGACCTCGGCCAGCTTCATGACCGGGGCCGGGTTGAAGAAGTGCAGACCGACGACCTTCTCCGGGCGTCCGGTGAGGGCCGCGATCTCGGTGACCGACAGCGAGGAGGTGTTGGTCGCCAGGATCGTCTCGGGCTTGCAGATCCGGTCCAGGTCGCCGAACACGTCGCGCTTGAGGTCCATCCGCTCGGGAACGGCCTCCACGACGAGGTCGGCGTCCGTCAGGTCCTCTCGGGACGTGGTGAACGTCAGTCGCTCCTCGATCGCGGAGCGCTCCTCCTCGGTGAGCTTGCCCTTGGCGACGGCGCGCCCGAGCGACTTGTCCAGATGGCCACGGCCGCGGTCGAGGGCGGCCTGGTCGATCTCGACCCCGATGACGTTGAAACCGGCCCGGGCGAACACCTCGGCGATGCCCGCGCCCATCGTGCCGAGTCCGACGACACCGACCTTCTTGAATTCCTGCACCATGAGGCCAGCCTAGACGGCCCGACGACCCGTACCGCCCGCAGGGCCCCCTTGGCCGTACTCACGGGTAACACGATGTCGGGACATGCCCGGCGGGACCGCCGCCACGACGGGCGGCGGTCCCGCCCCTCCCCTCCCTCCCGGGGTGGGCGGGCCGCGCGGTCCGTCCAGGCGGGCCTCGGCGACCCGCACCGCGCGTTCTCTGGAGACGTTAAGCGCCCGACCCCGTTCCGGTCACGGGGCGTGAAGGCCACAAAGTCCTTGCCCCCGGGGTGATCGGACCTGCCCTCGGGGACCGGTCGGCCGGTCCGGCCGTTCTGCGGCGGGCACCCCCGGAAGGCGGTAACGTGACGTTTCGTGCGTCTCGTCATCGCTCGGTGCAGCGTCGATTACGTCGGCCGGCTCACCGCCCACCTGCCCATGGCCCCGCGGCTGATCCTCATCAAGGCCGACGGGAGCGTGTCCATCCATGCCGACGATCGGGCCTTCAAGCCCCTCAACTGGATGAACCCCCCGTGCAGACTCCGAGAGGAGACCGTCGAGGACGGACCCGACGTCTGGACCGTCACCCACGGCAAGTCCGGCGAGAAGCTGGTGCTGACCGTGGAGGAGGTCCTGCACGACTCCTCGCACGAACTCGGCAAGGACCCCGGCTTGCAGAAGGACGGGGTCGAGGCCCACCTCCAGGAACTGCTCGCCGAGCACATCACCACCCTCGGCGACGGCTACACCCTCATCCGCCGCGAGTACCCGACCGCGATCGGGCCGGTCGACATCCTGTGCCGGGACGGCGAGAACCGGACCGTGGCCGTGGAGCTCAAGCGGCGCGGCGACATCGACGGCGTCGAACAGCTCACCCGCTACCTGGAGCTGCTCAACCGCGACCCCAACCTGTCCCCGGTGCGGGGCGTCTTCGCCGCCCAGGAGATCAAGCCCCAGGCGCGCGTGCTCGCCGAGGACCGGGGCATCTCCTGCGTGGTCCTGGACTACGACGAACTGCGCGGCATCGAACCGGACGTCCTCCGCCTGTTCTGACCGGTGTCCTCCACTCGGAGGACACCGGACCGACCGTTCGCCCGATACCGCCCGGCCCCGGGCCGCGCGAGGCTCGGTTCATGAGCGAAACGGTCATCGAGGTCACCGGCCTCGTCAAGGAGTACGGCGGGCACCGGGCCGTCGCGGGGGTGGACCTGTCGGTCCCCGAGGGCGAGATCTTCTCCCTGCTCGGCCCCAACGGCGCCGGCAAGTCGACCACGGTCGAGATCCTGGAGGGTTTCCGTCGGCGCGACGGCGGGGCCGTCCGGGTGCTCGGCGTCGACCCCGAGAAGGCCGACCGGTCCTGGCGGTCCCGGATCGGCATCGTCTGGCAGGGCGAGACGCTGCTGCCCAAGGTGCCGGTGCGCGAGGTCGTCCGGCATTTCGCCGGCCACCATCCCCGCCCCCGCGACCCCGACGCGGTCCTGGAACTGGTCGGGTTGACGGAGAAGGCCCGCGCCCTCCCGGAGTCCCTGTCCGGCGGTCAGAGACGCCGTCTGGACGTGGCCCTGGGCATCGTCGGCGACCCTGAGCTGCTGTTCCTGGACGAGCCCACCACCGGTTTCGACCCCAAGGCTCGACGGGACTTCTGGGAGCTGATCCGGAACCTGGCGAGGGAGGGCACCACCGTCGTCCTCACCACCCATTACCTGGAGGAGGCCGAGGCCCTCGCCGACCGGGTGTGCGTCCTGGCCGAGGGGCGGGTCCGCGCACTGGGCTCCCCCGCCACCCTCGGTGGTCGGGCCACGGCGCAGGCCACGGTGCACTGGTCACAGGACGGCGTGCGGCGCGAGATCCGCACCGACGAGCCCACCCGGGTGATCACGGAGCTGGCCGCGGGCTACCCGGGGGAGATCCCGGAACTGCGCGTGCACCGCCCCACCCTGGAGGACGTCTACCTGGAGCTGATCGGCGACGCCGAGGGCATCGGAACCCGCACCGCGCAGCCGGAGGCCGTGGCATGAGCACCCTCACCGACGTCCGGCTCCCCGGCACGCTCCGCCTGGGCCTGTCCCGGGGATGGCTGGAGATCCGCTCCTTCACCCGGGAGTGGGAGAGCGTCATCTTCACGTTCGCCCTGCCCGCCCTGATCCTGACGATGTTCGCGTCGATCTTCGACGGCCTGTTCGACATGGGCATGCCCGCCGTCGACCACTACCTGCCCGGCCTGTTCGCCATGGGCCTGATGTCGGTCAGCTTCCAGACCCTGGGCGCCGGTATCGCCACCGAACGCGACCAGGGCGGACTGCGCCGGCTGCGCGGCACCCCGATGCCGCCCGCCGCCTACTTCATCGGCAAGACGGTACTGGTGTTCTTCCTCGCCGCCGGACAGGCCGTCCTGCTGCTCGGGGTCTCCGCGCTGGTCTTCGACGCGACCATGCCGGGTTCCGCCGCCGACTGGCTCACGGTGGCCTGGGTGCTCGTCCTGGGCACGATCGCCTGCTCCCTGCTGGGCATAGCGGTCAGCTCCCTGGCCCGCACCGCCCAGGCGGCGTCGACCATCGTGGTGGTGCCGTTCCTGGTGCTGCAGTTCACCTCCGGGGTGTTCGTCCCGGTGGCCGTGCTGCCCGACTGGGTGCTGACCTTCGCGTCGCTGTTCCCGCTGCTGTGGATGGCGCAGGGCATGCGGGCCGCCTTCCATCCCGACGCGATGGCGGCGTTCGAACCCTCCGGAGCGTGGGACCTGCACCTGGTCGCCCTGGCACTGGGCGCCTGGTGTGTGGTGGGGTTGGTCCTGGTTCTGCTGACGTTCCGGTGGAAGACGCGAAAGGACGGGTGATGGTCGTGGCGACGCGGGCTCCGGAGCGGGCGCCGGAGCCCCCCGGCGGGGAACGACACGCCTGGGACCTGGGACCGGCCTGGTACCTGTACCTGTCCGGCTCGATGGTCCTGGTCGCCGTCATCGGCGTCCTCTCCCAGCCCGGCGTCCGGGGCTGGGCGGGCGCCGCCCTCCTGGGCGTGGTCGCCGCGCTGTACCTGTCCTACGGACGGAGTCTCTACCTCCAGGACCGATACGGCACCCCGATCACCGGTGTCTTCGCGCTGACCGTGGCGGCCCTGGTCACCGTGGCCGTCCACTTCGCTCCGATCCTGACCTTCTGCCTGTTCGTGGTCGCCCCCATGTGCTTCATGACGGCCGGGGCGGTGTACGGGACCGCCTCGGTCGGCATGATCCTGCTGCTGCCCACCCTCACCGGCTGGTGGCGGGGCGACGTCGACACCCTCGACGCCCTCGTGGTCACCGGGATCCATCTGGTCATCATCGGCTTCTCCCTGTGGTTCGGCCGCTGGTTCGAGAAGGTCGTCGAGGAGAGCTACGAACGCGCCGAACTCATCCGCGAACTGCGGGAGAGCCGGGCCGAGGCCGCCCGCCTGTCGGAGGAGGGCGGCGCGCTGGCCGAACGCGAACGCCTGGCCCGCGAGCTGCACGACACCCTCGCCCAAGGGTTCACCAGCATCATCACCCTCACCCAGGCCGTGGAGTCGGAACTGGACACCGATCCCGCCCTGGCCCGCCGGCACCTGGCCCTGATGCGGGAGACGGCGGCGGAGAACCTGGACGAGGCCCGGGCCATGGTGGCCGCCCGCCGCCCCGGACCGCTCGGTGAGGACACCCTGGAGGCGGTGCTGCACCGGATCGGTGCGCGGCTGGGCACCGAACTGGGCATCCCGGTCACCGTCGAGGTCCTCGGCGGACCCCGAGAGCTGCCCGGCGACCTCCAGGTGTGCCTGCTGCGCACCGCTCAGGAGGCACTGGCCAACATCCGCAAGCACGCCGACGCCGATCGGGTCCGGCTCACCCTGGCACACAGCGACGCGGGGACCCTGCTCACCGTCACCGACGACGGACGCGGTTTCGACCCCACCGTGCCCGGCACCGGCAACGGCCTGCCCGGCATGCGCCATCGCGCGCAGAGCGTGGAGGGGTCCCTGGAGATCGACACCGCCCCGGGGAGGGGCACCACCGTCCGCCTGGCCCTGCCCGAACCCGAAGAGGTGGCACCGTGATCCGTGTCCTGTTGGTCGACGACCACCCCGTGGTCCGCGAGGGCATCCGCGGCATGCTCTCCGCCGAGGCCGACCTCGACATCGTCGGCGACGCCGCCTCCGGCCCCGAGGCGGTGGCCCGGGTCACCGAACTGCGCCCCGACGTGGTCCTGATGGATCTGCGCATGCCCGGTGGGGACGGGGTCGCGGCCACCGAGCGCATCGGCGCCGAACACCCCGGCACCCACGTCCTGGTGCTCACCACCTACGACACCGACACCGACATCCTGCGGGCGGTGGAGGCCGGGGCCACCGGTTACCTGCTGAAGGACACCCCGCGCGCCGAACTGGTCGAGGCGGTGCGGGCTGCCGCACGCGGGGAGACGGTCCTGAGCGGGAGGCTGGCGGGCAAACTCGTCACCGGAATGCGCGACCGTGCCGCGCCCGCCGGACCCGGGTTGTCCCCGCGCGAGGTCGAGGTACTGCGGCTGGCCGCCGACGGGCTGACCAACGCCGCGATCGGACGAGCCCTGCACATCAGCGCGACCACGGTGAAGACGCACCTGATGCGGGTGTACGAGAAACTCGGTGTCGGGGACCGGACCTCGGCCGTCAGCCGGGCCATCCGGCGGGGTCTGCTCCCCGGGGCCTGAACGGCTCCATCCCGGGGTGACACCGGGGTTCCTCCCCGATGCGCCGGAGGGTGCCTCACGGGCAGAATCGACATATGGTGGAAACGATGAGCGAGATCACTCCCCCCGACCCCGGTCGGATGCGCGCCTCGGACGCCGACCGCGACGCCGTGGCGCACCGACTCCAGGACGCCTTCGCGGAAGGCCGTCTGGACCCCGACGAGCACAGCGAGCGGCTCGACGCGGTCTACCGCGCCAAGACCATCGGCGAACTCGTCCCCCTCACCCGGGACCTGCCCGCCCCCACCGGCACCGGTGCCCCGGCGGCTCCCGCGCCCGGCGACTTCCGTTCCCCGCGACCGCTCTACGGCGCTGGACGGATCGTCGACCAGCCGCCGACGAGCACCGTCGCGATCGCCGTCATGGGGGGCGCCGACCGCTCCGGGAGCTGGGTGGTCCCGGAGAACTTCTTCGCGTTCGCCCTCATGGGCGGTGTGGAGCTGGACCTGCGCGAGGCCCGGTTCACCCACCGCGAGACCACGATCTGGACCAACACCATCATGGGCGGGATCGGCATCCTCGTGCCGGACGACGTGCAGGTGCGCGTCCACGGCCTGCCGTTCATGGGCGGTTTCGGAGTGGGCGGCGGGACCCCGAGCGTGGTCGACCCCGGGGCGCCCATCGTGCACGTGCGCGGCATCGCCCTCATGGGCGGCGTGGGTGTGGACTACCGCAGGCGCAAGCACCAGAAGGAACAGGGCGAGATCGAGGATTGACCCGGACGACGCCCGCGCTCCCGCGAGACGTTCGGAGCGTTTCGGGCCGTCGATCCAATCACAGTGGCCACCGGAAGGTAAGGCCCGTGGCTGATTGTGGCAACCTGTGCGCCGATGCTTGCTCTGGGCGCCCGTTCGGTGCCAGTCTGCATCGATACCTCGCCTACCCCGGGTGTCCATCCCCCGACACTTCGGAGCGATGGGCTCCCCCGTACACGGAGGAACATCGTTGCGCACCCCACAGAGACGACGGGCGGCGACCGCGGGTCTCGCCGCCCTGTTGATGACCGCGGGCACCCTCGCGGCCTCTCCCGCCCACGCCGACACCACGACACCGGAGACCCGTGGCGGCGCCGGTGAGGTCGAGGCCCCCGACTGGCTCAAGCGGCCGGTCCGGCCCGAGAAGCCGGTCCGCCCCAACGTCCCGGCGCAGCCGCAGGAGCCGACCGACCCGGCCTTGTCGGAGCTGGTGACCGCCGACGCCATCAAGGCGCACATGGAGAACCTGAACACGATCGCCGAGTACAACGGCGGCAACCGGGCGACGAGCACGCCCGGCTACGACGTCTCCGCCCTGTACATCGAGGACCAGCTGGAGCGGGCCGGGTACACGACCTACCGCCACGAGTACGACTACGAGCTGTGGCGCGAGCAGTCCGACGCGGTCCTGGCGCAGACCGCGCCGGGGGAGGCCGTGTACGAGGACGGGACCGACTTCCGGACCATGTCGTACTCCGGCGCCGGTGACGTGACGGCCCCGGCGGTGGCGGTCAACACCGGCAGCGCCGCGAGCGGCTGCTCGCCCGACGACTTCGCCGCCTTCCCCGAGGGCGCGATCGCGATCACGCTGCGCGGTACCTGCCCGTTCGCCCAGAAGGTCGCCAACGCCGCGGACGCCGGCGCGTCCGCCGCCCTGGTGGTCAACAACGCGGACGAGGTGTTCGCCGGCACCGTCAGCGAGCTCTCGGCCATTCCGGCGCTGGGCGTCTCCGGTGTCACCGGGGCCGACCTGATCGCGGCCGACGGCTTGGAGCTGCGCGTCAAGGTGGACGCGACCGTCGTGGAGGAGACCTCGTTCAGCGTGCTGGCCGAGACCGCCGGCGGCCGTGCGGACAACGTGGTGGTCGTGGGCGCCCACCTGGACGGCGTCGAAGAGGGTCCGGCCATCAACGACAACGGGTCCGGGACGGCCTTCGTCCTGGAGACCGCGATCCGTCTGGCGGACCTGCCCGCTCCGAAGAACAAGGTGCGCTTCGCGTTCTGGGGGACCGAGGAGGAGGGCCTGATCGGGTCCACGGAGTACGTGACCGGTCTGACCGACGGCGAGCTCGACGACATCGCGCTGTACCTGAACTTCGACATGATCGGCTCCCACAACTACGCCCGGCTCGTCCTGGACGGCCGGATGGAGCTGCCGGACTCGTCCGGCGCCCCCTCGGGTTCGGGTGCGATCGCGAAGGTGTTCGAGGACTACTTCGCGGCCCAGGGCCAGGTCAGTGAGCCGGGTGTGCTGAGCGGCCGTAGCGACTACCGCGCCTTCATGGAAGCGGGCATCCCGTCGGGCGGACTGTTCAGCGGCGCCGACGGTGTCAAGAGCGAGGAGCAGGTGGAGTGGTACGGCGGCACCGCGGGTGAGCAGTTCGACCCGTACTACCACACACCCGACGACACCCTGGAGAACGTCAACTGGGACTCGGTCGCCGAGCTGGCCGCCGCGGGCGCGCACGGCGTGGAGTTCCTCGCCGCGAGCACGCTGCCGGTCAACGGTGTGCTGAGCACCCGGGCCGCCGCGGAGTTCTCGCGTCTGGGACACGACTGGGTCATCTGACCGAGAGGCCCCGAACGAGGAAGAGGGGGCGGACGGCGTGAACCCCCCGGTTTCACGCCCGTCCGCCCCCTCGCGGTGCCTCCCCCTCGCACCCGCCCGAGCGGCCCCCCTCATGACTCCGCTCGGGTACGGTGCGCGAGCACCACTCCGGGACTACTTTGAGTAGCTCCCTCACTCCATAAGGTATCAGTGAGCCACGTCACCTCTCACCCCCCGATGCCGAATGGTTATTCTCCGTTACCATCGCCCTTCGATGGGCGCGTCCTCTCGCAGGACGACCGGCGCGGGTCGGCCCGGGGCCGGCCGTCCAAGCGAAGGCGGCGCGGCGAGAGGTCGCCTGGTGGTCGCGAGGCGGAATGACCCGCCGAACACGATCTAGGGTGGGGGCATGACTCAACGGGACACGGACAAGCCGGTCGTGCTGTCCAAGATCTACACGCGCACCGGGGACGCCGGCACCACGGCGCTCGGCGACATGAGCCGTACGGACAAGAACGACTCCCGGATCGTCGGGTACGCCGACACCGAGGAGGCCAACGCCGCCATCGGCTCCGTGCTCACCTTCGGCGAGGTCCCCGAGGACGTACGGACGCTGCTCTCCCGCGTGCAGAACGAACTGTTCGACCTCGGGGCCGACCTGTCCACACCCATCGTGCCCGACCCCGGGTACCCGCCGCTGCGCGTCCTTCCGGAGTACGTCACCCGACTGGAGGAGGCCTGTGACACCTACAACGCCGACCTGCCCACCCTGCGGAGCTTCATCCTCCCCGGCGGATCCCCCACCGTCGCCCTGATGCACACCGCCCGGGTCGTGGTGCGCCGGGCCGAACGCAGTGTGTGGGCGGCCATCGCCGAGCACGGCGACACCGTCAACCCGCTGACCGCGCGGTACCTCAACCGTCTCTCCGACCTGTTGTTCATCCTGGGTCGGTACGTGGCGGAGGAGGGCGACGAGATCCTGTGGAGGCCCGGCGGGGAGCGCTGACCCCTTGAGGACGGCCGGGATCAGCAGGCCGGGGGGAACGCACCCGGATCGGTGTACTCGGCCTCGCCCTCGCGGGAGACGCTCGCGTACACACCCTGTTCGGAGGCCAGGGCCTCGGTGGTGAACCGCAGCACGGCGATGTCGTGCTCGGTCTCCTCACCGGGCTCGGCCTCCACGGTGCCCACCCCCAGCAGGTACTCCTCCTGGGGGGAGTCCGGGCCCATCCGGTAGACCGCGCGGCCGTCGTCGTCGACGATGCGCCAGTCCTCCCCCGGGGCGGACAGGTCGACCTCGATGGAGTCGCCCTCGAACGCGCGGGTGGCCACCAGGTGTCTTCGCTGTTCCTCGCCGAGCAGGTCGATCTGGCGGGGAGGTTCCTCACCGCACCAGCTGATCATGACGACCGGGAAGCGGTGCCCGGCGGTGAAGTGTCCGGTGGCGACAGCGGCGACATGACCACCGGGCGGCTGGCAGGCGACGATGAACGGGCTGAGAAGGGCGAGGGCCGTCAGGCCCCGCAACCGCGATGCGACCATGGACACGCATCCTGCCATGCCGCTCCCCCGCCGTGGCGGCGGCGCACCGGGCGCCGGCCGGGAGGAGCGGAGGAGGGCGGGGACACCGTTCAGGCCTCCCAGCGGGTGCCGGGCGGCAACGACTCCATCCAGGACAGGAAACCGGTCAGGGTCGCGTCGTTCATGGCGATCTCCATCTCGGCCGTCTTCGGTTCACGTCCGTCCTCGGCGGCCCAGCCCACCTGCACGACGGTGACGTCCGAGGGCAGGTGCTCCGCCGGTTCCGGCGGTCGGCGCCCCACAATGACGAGACCGCGGCGCGACAGCTCTGCTGTCGGCCGCGGTCTGATCGAGAAGGCGGGGAACCAGCCCAGGTTCTCCGAGCCGTACCGGCACAGGCCGATCCGCCAGGAGCCCCGGCGCCCCCTCACGCCCGGGGAACGGAGATGACACTCCACCGCGCCACCGCGCCGCAGCAGGAGACGGCGGCGCAGCACGCCGGCGCACACCACCGCCACCGCGCACAGGACGAGGGCGAGGAACGCCCACCGTAGGAACTCCAGAGGTTGTTCCATAGCACCCCCGTCTTTCGGTCGGTAGAACCAGGGCGTCTCCCGCGGCGCTCACACTGCCGAGCGACGGGCGGCATCCGCCGAACGCGTCCTAGGCGACGTCCTCACCGGCGGCGCGCAGGCGGCTGCGAGCGCGCACCAGGGCGGCGCCGTCGTCCGCGTCGGTCGCCTTCTTCAGCGCCGTGCGGGCACGGTCGACGTCGATGTCCTCGGCGAGTTCCGCGGTCTCGGCGAGGATGGAGATGCGACCCTCGCCCGACACCGAGATGAACCCGCCGTGCGCGGCGGCCCGGACCTCTCCGTTCTCCCGCGCGCCCAGCACGCGGACGACCGCGTCCTCGGCGAGCAGCGACAGCACGGGGATGTGCCCCGGCTGGATACCGATCTCACCCTCGACGGTCTTCGCGATGACCATGTCGCCCTCGCCGGCCCAAACCTCGTGCTCGGGCGAGACGATCTCGACGAAAAGCTTCTTCGACACTGCCTGAACTCCTCGGCCAGCGATTGGATTCGGCGGGGCCGACCACCATGACGGCGGCCGGCCCCGACCGAGAACTGCGAACTATCCCGCCCGTCGCCCGCCATCACCTCGACGGACGCTTCGCGCGGTTTCAGCCCTGGAGCTTCTTGGCCTTCTCGACGACCATGTCGATGTTGCCGACGTCGAGGAACGCCTGCTCGGGCAGGTGGTCGTACTCACCGTCGCACAGACCCTTGAAGGAGGCGATGGTCTCCTCCAGGGGAACGAACACACCCGGCGTACCGGTGAACTTCTCCGCCACGAACATGTTCTGCGACAGGAAGCGCTCGATGCGACGCGCGCGGTTGACGATGATCTTGTCCTCTTCGGACAGCTCGTCCATACCGAGGATGGCGATCTGGTCCTGGAGGTCCTTGTTGCGCTGGAGGATCTCCTTGACCCGCTGCGCGACCTGGTAGTGCTCCTGACCCACGTACTGCGGGTCGAGGATGCGGGAGGTCGACGCCAGCGGGTCCACCGCGGGGTAGATGCCCTTCTGCGAGATCGGGCGGGAGAGCTCGGTCGTCGCGTCCAGGTGGGCGAACGTGGTCGCCGGAGCCGGGTCGGTGTAGTCGTCCGCGGGGACGTAGATCGCCTGCATGGAGGTGATCGAGTGACCCCGGGTCGAGGTGATCCGCTCCTGGAGCTGACCCATCTCGTCGGCCAGGTTGGGCTGGTAACCCACGGCGGAGGGCATACGGCCCAGCAGCGTGGAGACCTCGGAACCCGCCTGGGTGAAACGGAAGATGTTGTCGATGAACAGGAGCACGTCCTGGTTCTGAACGTCGCGGAAGTACTCCGCCATGGTCAGAGCCGACAGCGCCACGCGCAGACGGGTGCCCGGGGGCTCGTCCATCTGGCCGAAGACGAGAGCGGTGTCCTGGAGGACCTCCATCTCGTCCATCTCCAGGAAGAGGTCCGTACCCTCACGGGTGCGCTCGCCGACACCGGCGAACACGGACACACCACCGAAGTTGCGGGCGATACGGGTGATCATCTCCTGGATCAGCACGGTCTTGCCGACACCGGCACCACCGAACAGGCCGATCTTTCCACCGCGCACGTACGGGGTGAGAAGGTCGATGACCTTGATACCCGTGACCATCATCTCGGTCTTGGACTCAAGCTGGTCGAACGCCGGCGGCTTACGGTGGATCGGCCAACGCTCGGTGACGTTGAGCTCCGCGATCGGCACGTCCATGGACTCGCCCAGGGTGTTGAACACGTGACCCTTGACGATGTCGCCGACCGGCACACTGATGGGCTCGCCGGTGTCGCGCACCTCGGCGCCACGGACCAGACCGTCCTGCGGGGCGAGGGAGATGGCCCGCACCAGGTTGTCACCCAGGTGCTGGGCGACCTCCAGGGTGATGACCTTCGTCTCGCCACCGACGGTCACGTCGGTGTGGAGGGCGTTGTAGATACCAGGGATGGAGCCGACGGGGAATTCCACGTCGACGACCGGGCCGGTGACCCGGGCGATACGACCGGTGGCGGTGCCGGCACCGGTCGTCTCTTCAACAGTCGCAGTCACTTTTCTTACTCACTTCCCGCGCTTGCAGCAGAGAGCGCGTCGGCACCGCCGACAATCTCACTGATCTCGTTGGTGATCTCGGCCTGCCGCGCCTGGTTGGCCAGACGGGTCAGGTTCTTGGCGAGTTCCTCGGCGTTGTCGGTGGCGGCCTTCATGGCCGCGCGACGGGACGCCTGCTGGGATGCCGCGGACTCCAAGAGGGCGAAGTAGATGCGGTTGGTCACGTACTGCGGGAGCAGCCGGTCCAACGCCTCCTCGGCGGAGGGCTCGAACTCGTACAGCGGCAGTGCCTGCCCGCCGTGCGCGGCTTCGAGCTCCGCCTCGTCGACCTCTTCCACCTCCAGCGGCAGCGCCCGCGTGGCGGACGCGCGCTGGGTCAGCATCGACACGAACTCGGTCGAAACCACGTGGATCTCGTCAACGCCGCCCTCGGAGGTGTCCTGGGCGAACCTCTCCATGAGCGCGGTGCCGATCTCCTGGGCGTGCGCGTAGGTCGGACGCTCGGTGATGCCCTCCCACTGGTCCTCGACCTTGCGGTCGCGGAACTTGTAGGCGGCCATGCCCTTACGGCCCACCATGTAGGTGACGACCTCCTTGCCCTGCTCCTTGAGGAGCTGGGCGAGGGAGTCGGCCTCCTTGAGGACGTTGGACGAGAAGGCGCCGGCCAGGCCCTTGTCACTGGTGATGACCAGGACGGCGGCACGGGTGGGGTTCTCGGCCTCGGTCAGCAGCGGGTGGTCGGACACCCGGCTCGCCAGGGCCGAGACCGCCCTGGTGATCTCCCGCGCGTAGGGTCCGGCAGCCTCAGCCGCACGCTGCGCCTTGGTGATGCGCGTCGTGGCGATGAGCTCCATCGCACGGGTGATCTTCGCCGTCGACTTCGTCGCGCGGATCCTCCGGCGATAGACGCGAAGCTGTGCACCCATGGGTTACTTCCCGCCCTTGGCGACCTTGATGGTCTCTTGGCCGACGTTCTCCTCTTCGAGCGCCTCGGCCTCGGCCTCGGTGCCCAGGAGCGTGCCCGCGGAGGTCTGGAAGCCCTGCTTGAACTTGTCGAGCGCGCCCTCCAGGGCCTGCTCGGTCTGGCTCTCGAACTTCCCGCTCTCACGGATGTCGTCGAGGACGCTCGCGTGCTCGCGGTCGAGGAAGTCCAGGAAGTCCTCCTCGAAGCGGCGCACGTCCTCGACGGGCACGTCGTCGATGCGGCCGGTGGTGCCCATCCAGATGGAGACGACCTGCTTCTCCATCGCGAACGGGGAGTACTGGCCCTGCTTGAGCAGCTCCATCAGGCGGGCGCCGCGCGCCAGCTGCTGCTTGGAGACCGCGTCCAGGTCGGAGCTGAAGGCGGAGAAGGCCTCAAGCTCGCGGTACTGGGCCAGGCCCAGACGGAGGGTACCGGAGACCTTCTTCATCGCCTTGGTCTGGGCCGCGCCACCGACACGGGAGACCGAGATACCGACGTCGATGGCCGGGCGCTGGCCCTGGTTGAACAGCTCGGAGTCCAGGAAGACCTGGCCGTCGGTGATGGAGATGACGTTGGTGGGGATGTACGCCGAGACGTCGCCCGCCTTGGTCTCGATGATCGGCAGCGCCGTCAGCGAGCCCTTGCCCAGCTCGTCGGAGAGCTTGGCGCAGCGCTCCAGGAGCCGGGAGTGGAGGTAGAAGACGTCACCCGGGTAGGCCTCACGGCCCGGCGGGCGGCGCAGCAGAAGGGAGACCGCGCGATAGGCCTCGGCCTGCTTGGTCAGGTCGTCGAAGACGATGAGGACGTGCTTGCCCTCGTACATCCAGTGCTGGCCCAGGGCCGAACCGGTGTAGGGGGCGAGGTACTTGAAGCCCGCCGCGTCGGACGCGGGGGCCGCGACGATGGTGGTGTACTCCATCGCGCCGGCCTCTTCGAGGGCACCTCGCACACTGGCGATGGTGGAGCCCTTCTGGCCGATCGCGACGTAGATGCAGCGCACCTGCTTGTCGGGGTCGCCCGACTCCCAGTTCGCCTTCTGGTTGATGATCGCGTCGACGCAGACCGCGGTCTTGCCGGTCTGCCGGTCGCCGATGACCAGCTGGCGCTGGCCACGGCCGATCGGGGTCATCGAGTCGATCGACTTGATACCGGTCTGAAGCGGCTCGTGAACGGGCTTGCGCTCCATCACGGTCGCGGCCTGCAACTCCAGCTCACGGCGCTCGGTGGACGCGATCTCGCCCTTGCCGTCGATGGGGGAGCCCAGGGGGTCCACCACACGGCCGAGGAAGTCGTCACCCACCGGCACCGAGAGGAGGCGGCCGGTGCGACGCACCTTCTGCCCCTCTTCGATCCCGGTGAAGTCGCCCAGCACAACGGCACCGATCTCGCCGATTTCGAGGTTCTGGGCCAGGCCCAGGGTTCCGTCCTCGAACTTCAGCAGCTCGTTCGCCATCGCCGAGGGAAGGCCACTGACGCGGGCGATGCCATCACCGGAGTAGGTGACGGTACCGACCTCTTCCGCGCGGGTGGCCTCAGGCTCGTACGACTGGACGAAGCGCTGCAGCGCGTCCCGGATCTCATCCGGCCGGATCGTCAGCTCCGCCATCTCTACGTTGTCCTTGCTCTCAAGTGGCGCCTGACCGGCGCCGTGCGTGCTTGCCTTGCGTTTCTTCAGCCGGCCAGACGGCGCTGGGCCTCGGCGATACGCCCGGCGATGGTCCCGTCGATGACCTCGTCCCCCACCTGGATGGACAGGCCACCCACGATCTCGGGAACGACCTCGATGTTCAGGTGGATGTCGCGGCCGTAGGCCCGCGACAACGCGGCCCCCAGCCGGGACTGCCGGTCCTCGCTCAGGGCGACGGCGCTGCGGACGACCGCGACGTAGCGCATGGCGCGCTCGGCGACGATCCGACCGTAGTTGTCCAGCGCCTGTTCCAGGGTACGTCCCCGGGGTCGGGTGACCGCTTGGCCGACGAGGGTCAGCGTCGCGGAGTCCACCTTGCCCGAGAGCAGGTCCTCCAGGAGGGAGAGCTTGTGCTCGGGGGAGACCCCGTCACGGGTCAGGGCGTCGCGCAGTCGCGGCTGGGCGGCGACGATCCGCTCGAAGCGGAACAGTTCGTCCTCCAGCCCGTCCAGGGCCGCGGCGCTCCGGAGGGAGGCGATGGTCGTGTAGACCGCCATCCGCTCCAGGGCGTCCACGAGGTCGCGGGCGCTCGACCACTTGGCCGAGACGACGTCGGAGGCCACGAGGACCGCCGACGGCGACACCTTGGACTCCAGCAGGCTCCCGATGAGGCCGGTCTTGGCCTCGGACGGGTTCGCCTGGTCGGCCAGCCAGCGGCGCAGCGAGTGCTCCTCGGTGAGCAGGCCGACGACCTGGAACAGCTCGCCGCCCAACGCGACACCGCTCTGGGCGGTGCCGGCCGACGCCAGGACGTTCTCGTCCAGGCGCCGGGTCACCTCTGTCAGCGACGTGCGGCTGATACCACGCATCAGCGCACCTCGGCTTGCTGCTTGCCCTCGCTCTGCTCCAGCTCGTCCAGGAACCGGTCGATGACGCGGTTCTGAGCGGCGCTGTCGCTGAGGCTCTCGCCGACGATCCGGCTGGCGAGCTCGGTGGAGAGCGTGCCGATCTCACCCTTGAGCTGGACGAACGCCTGCTGGCGGTCGGCCTCGATCTGGGCGTGGGCCGCCTCGATGATGCGGCGGGCCTCGACCTGGGCCTCCTCGCGCGCCTCGGCGATGATCGCCGCGCGCTGCTCCTTGGCCTTCTCCAGCTCCTGGGCGTACTCGCGGTGGGCCTCTTCGAGCTTCTCGCGGTACTGCTGGCGGATCTCGTCCGCCTCGGCCTCGGCCTTCTGAGCGCGAGCGATGCCACCCTCGATCTGGTCGGCACGCTCGTCCAGCGCCTTCGTCAACCGCGGCCACATCTTGTAGACGACGCCGAGGATGATGAGGAAGGCGATGAGGCCGAAGGTGAACTCGTCCCAGTGAATCCGCAGGACGTTTTCTTCAGCTGCCAAATACACGGTTGGCATCCCCTTCGCGTTCTCTATGACCAGGTGCTACTAGACGGCGAACGCGAGCACGAAGCCGAGGATGGCCAGGGCCTCGATGACGGCGAAGCCGAAGATCATCTGGCCCTGGAGGACGCCACGGGCCTCAGGCTGGCGGGCGATGGCCTGGACACCGAGACCGAAGACGAGACCCACACCGATGCCGGGGCCGATGGCGGCGAGGCCGTAACCGATGCTGTTGAGGTTACCTTCGATGGCGGCGAGATCCATTGATATTCCCTTTACTACAGGCCGACGATCATGGACGTCGTCGGACGAACGTGATGAACCGAATAGGTCTTGCGGTACGTACCGGGAGGGACCACGGGGGCCTCTCCTAGTGCGCGCCCTCCATGGCCTCACCGAGGTAGATGGAGGAGAGGAGAACGAAGACGTAGGCCTGCACCGCCATGATGAACAGCTCGAAGGCCGTGAAGACCAGGAAGCCGAGCAGGGCGATACCGGAGTAACCGACCGAGATGGCTCCGAACAGCGGACCCATCGGGGAGGTCGGGTTGAACATGTAGAAACCGGCAGCCGCGAACAGTGCGAGCAGCAGGTGCCCGGCGAACATGGTCGCGAACAGACGGATCATGTGCGTGGCCGGACGGATGACGAAGTTCGACAGTGCCTCGATGGGCACCACGACCGGCAGGATCCACCCGGGGACACCGCCGGGGACGAGGCGGGCCTTGAAGTGGGCGCCGACTCCGTGGCGGCGGATGCCGACCACGTTCCACAGGATGAAGATGAACAGGGCCAGTACCGCGGGGAAGGCCAGGTTGGAGGTCACCGGCAGTTGGAGGCCGGGGATGATGCCCATGACGTTCATGCAGAAGATGAACAGGAACAGGGTCACCATCAGGGGGAGGTACTTGTCCCCCTCCTTGCCCATGGTGGTCCGGGTGACCTGGTCGCGCAGGAAGCCGACCAGCAGTTCGGCCATGCTCTGACCGCGGCCCGGAACGACCTTGGCCCTACGGGTGGTGAAGTACCAGAAGGAGGCGGCGACGATCAGTGCGACCACCGCCACCAGGTAGTACTTGGTCAACCCGGAGGTACCGGCCAGGCCGAAGTCGACCCACGGCGTCGGGAAGAAGAGGCTCCCGACAGTAGGAGCCTCGAAACCACAGCCATCCCCGAAGAGGTGGCAGCCTGATTCGGACGCCGCGACGACGCTCACGTCAGCACCCACGGCGATCCCTTTCGTCGTGACGCAACTCAATCCTTGGTTCTCTGGTCGGGACGCCCCTGCCCACGGCGGGGGCGGACGCACCCGAGTGTTCGGTCAGGAACGGACGTACTGGGCGTAGATGAGGTAGATCGAGCCCACCAGACCCACGCCGAGACCGATGGGGAGGAAGAGGCCGGAGAAGCCCAGCGCCCGATCCACGGCCCAACCCACGGCGCCCCAGAAGGCGAGCCCTCCCAGCAGGTACGAGATGAGAGCGGTGGCGTTGGCGTTGGACGACCGTTCGTCGTTCTTCGCACTCGTCCGACTCATGCTCTCGCTCCGGAAGATAGCAGTAGGTGATCAGACTCGGCACACCGCCCCGCGTCAACGGGTTCACCGGTGCGCCTCACTGTCCTCGGACTCGGATCCGCCCTCGCTCGCGGGGACGATGGTCGGCTGCCTGCTCCGCTTGACCGCCACGGACTGAGCCGCCAACCACGCGATGACGCAGGCCAGCGCCGTCCAGCCGAAGACCCTGGTGTCCAGGGCCTCGGTGCCCCGGAAGACCATGAGGACGGCCAGCAGGATGCCGAACTTGGTCGTGTAGACGAGGAGGGCGACCGGGAGGAGGAGATCCGGACGTCGGCCGCCGGTCCAGGAGATGACGAACGCCGAACTGGCGAACGCGCCGATCACCAAGGCGACCCCGAAGAGGGCGCCGAGGAGTCCCTGGATCCCGGCTACGGCGAAACCCGCGATCAACGCGACCACGCCGACGAGCGCCGTTGGAATCGCGGCGCCGCGGAGGGTCCGGGCGTCGTGTTCCTGCATCAGAAAAGCTCCGTGAGGTTCAGTGGTTGCCTGCTCGTGAAAGCTATCACAAGGATTTCGGTGCTGGATCCGGGGGTTCCTTAACGCGACCTTAACGCCTTGAGAAACGCCCGCTCCGGGGGATCTTCGGGCCTTGTGTCACCTTGGCCACACCCGCCTCGGCCGCCACTGAGGCCCCTTCCGGTCCTCTCGTGACACCGACCGAAAGGGACCCGGACCCCGAGGCCGGTCACAGGCTTCTCACGGTTTCACACCATCGTTCGCACGGACCGCGCGGGCGCGACCCCAGGGCAGCAGGCCACGCCGCCGCAACCGGGGCAGGGCGATGAGCCCGACCGCGCAGACCGCCACCAGGGCGGTCACCGTCAGCACCACCACGGCGGAGTCGAACACCGACAGCGCCACCGCGGCGAACGCCACGATCCCCGCCCACAGGTACATCAGCAGCACCGCGCGCACGTGGCTGTGCCCCATGTCGAGGAGGCGGTGGTGCAGGTGTCCCCGGTCCGGGGCGAACGGGGACTTGCCCGCCAGGGTGCGGCGCAGCACCGCCAGCACCAGGTCGGCCAGCGGCAACGCGATGACCAGCAGCGGCAGCGCGATGGGGAGGAACACCACCAGGCCCGAGTTGAACTCCTCGCGGGCGGTGTTGGCGTCGAACTGGCCGGTGACCGTGATGGTGATGGAGGTGAGCAGCAGGCCGAGCAGCATGGACCCGGTGTCGCCCATGAACACCTTGGCCGGGTGGAAGTTGTGGCAGAGGAATCCGACACAGGTCCCGGCGAGGATGATCGCGATCATCGCCGGGTACGACTGGCGGACGAACCCCTGCTCCACGGCGACCACGTAGTAGTAGGCGAAGAAGGCGAAGGCCGAGATGCCCACGATGCCGGCGGCCAGCCCGTCCAGCCCGTCGGCGAAGTTCACCGCGTTGATGGTCACCACGATGAGCAGTACCGACACCAGCGCGCCCAGCCAGGGGCCGAGCGAGAGCTGGGTGCCGGGCAGCGGCAGCCACAGCAACTGCACGCCCTTGGCGACGAGGATCCCGGCTGCCGCGACCTGTCCGGCGAGCTTGCTGACGGGCCCCATTCCCCACCGGTCGTCGATGACACCGATGACGGTGATGAGGCCGCCGGCCAGGAGCAGGCCGATCCAGGTGTCGGCGACGAACACGTTCTGCAGATGCGGCAACTGGGCCGAGAGCAGCAACGCGACGGCGAACCCGCCGTAGATGGCCAGCCCGCCCAACCGGGGAATGGGTTCGGTGTGCACGTCGCGATCGCGCACCGGCGGCGTGGCGCCGAAGGCGATGGCGAACTTGCGCACCAGCGGAACGAGCAGGTAGGTCACCGCCGCGGCGATGACGAAGGTGAGCGCGTACTCCCGCACTGCCTGGCCCTTCTGTCCTCTGGTCGGCTAGATCGTGTCCCGTGGACGCCCGCCCTGCCGCGCGACGCCCCGGCACGCCCGTCGCCCTCCACGGCCCTCGGCGAACGGCCTGCGGCCGACGGCGTTCCCCTCGCGACGGGGGCACCCGCGGGACAGGACCTAGTCGCGGTCGTTGTGGGGGGTCTCGGCGGTCGGCTCCGCGGCCTCGGCCGGATCCGGGGCGGTCGCGCCGGGGTCGGTCGGCGCCGCGGTCGCGGCGGAATCGGTCCGCGGGCCGACCGGGCGCCCCGGCCCCTTGCGCAGTTCGCCGATGACGGTGCCGCACACCTCGCGCAACCGCTCGATGGGGATGGCACCGCTGCGCAGTACGCGCGGCACCGCGTAGGTGAGGTCGACGATGGTGGAGGGCACCGAGGACTCGGTGGCACCGCCGTCGAGGTAGACGGCGATGTCCTCCTCGCCGAGCTGTTCGATGGCCTCGGCCACCTTGGTGGCGGCGGGGCTCCCTGACTTGTTGGCGCTGCTGACCGCCATCGGGCCGGTCTCCTTGAGCAGGTCCAGGGCGACCGGGTCCATCGGCATGCGCACCGCGACGGTGCCCTTGGTGTCGCCCAGGTCCCAGGAGAGGCTCGGGGTGGCGGCGCAGACCAGGGTGAGCGGGCCGGGCCAGAACTCGTCCATCAGGTCGCGGCCGTGGTCGCCCAGTTCGTCGATGAGCGCCATCGCCGCGCGGGTCGAGCCGACCAGCACGGGCGGGGGCATCTCTCGGCCCCGGCCCTTGGTGGCCAGCAGGTTCGCCACCGACTTGGGGCTGAAGGCGTCGGCGCCGATGCCGTACACGGTGTCGGTGGGCAGCACCACCAGTTCACCTCGGCGCACCGCGGACGCGGCGTCGGCGATGCCGTCCTTGCGGGCGGTCTCGTCCGCGCAGTCGTAGATGCGGCTCACGTGCGTTCACCTCGTTCTCGAACAAGTCGACCGGGCTGCGCCGGTCCGGGGCGGGTCGTGACCACCGGGGCCGTCAGTCCTCGTGGTCGGCCCGACGCATGACCACGAAGCGGTCGCGGCGGGCCAGGTCCTTGCGGTTGAGGACGTCGCGCCATCCCTTGTCCTCGGGGAAGAGCCAGGGGATGTCGATGCCCTGGCCGTCGTGGTGTTCGACGGCCATGGCACCGCCGGGACGCAGCAGCCTGCGGCCGACCGCCTCCAGGTCACGGATCATGTCCAGACCGTCCTCGCCCGACCAGAGGGCGGGGGCGGGGTCGTAGTTGCGCACCTCGGGGGGGATGGCGTCGGCCTCCCGGATGGGCACGTAGGGGGGGTTGCTGATGAGCAGGTCGACCCGGCCGTTGAGCTCGGGCAGCGCGGTGCGCATGTCGCCCCGGTGCGGGGTGACCCGGTCGGCGTGGCCGCTGGCGTCGATGTTGCGCCGGGTCCACTCCAGGGCCACCGGGTCGATCTCCACGGTGTGCACGCGCGAACGCGGCACCTCCTGGGCGATGGAGATGGCGATGGCGCCGGAGCCGGCGCCCAGGTCGACGACCAGCGGGTCGGCGACGTCCATGGCGCGCAGGGTCTCGATCGCCCAGTCGACCATGATCTCGGTCTCCGGCCGGGGGACGAACACGCCCGGCCCGACCTGGAGTTCCAGGTAGCGGAAGTAGGCGCGACCGGTGATGTGCTGGAGCGGTTCGCGGGCCTCACGCCGGGAGACGCACTCCCAGTACCGGGCGTCGAAGTCGGTGTCGGCGACCGTGTGCAATTCCCCTCGACGGACACCGTGCACGAACGCCGCGAGTTCTTCGGCGTCCGTGCGAGGCGATGCGACGCCCGCCTCCGCGAGTCTCAGTGTCGCGCGGGCGACCTCGTCGAGAAGAAGGTTCATGATCCCTGGGCCGCTTCGAGCCTCTCCTTGGTGTCCGCGTCCACGAGGGCCTTGATGACGCCGTCCAGTTCCCCGTCGAGGACATGGTCGAGGTTGTAGGCCTTGTAGCCGACCCGGTGGTCGGAGATGCGGTTCTCCGGGAAATTGTAGGTGCGCACGCGCTCGGAGCGGTCCACGGTGCGGACCTGGCTCTTGCGCTCGGCCGCGGCCTCGGCGTCCGCGCTGGCCTGGGCCTCGGCGTAGATGCGGGACCGCAGGATGCGCATGGCCTGCTCCTTGTTCTGGAGCTGGCTCTTCTCGTTCTGGCAGGAGGCCACGATGCCGGTGGGCAGGTGGGTGATGCGCACGGCCGAGTCGGTGGTGTTGACGCTCTGGCCGCCGGGCCCGGAGGAGCGGTAGACGTCGATGCGCAGATCCTTCTCGTGGATCTCGACCTCGATGTCCTCGGCCTCGGGGACCACCAGCACGCCGGCGGCGGAAGTGTGGATGCGGCCCTGCGACTCGGTCACGGGGACGCGCTGCACCCGGTGCACACCGCCTTCGAACTTGAGCATCGGCCAGACGCCGGCCCCCGGCCCGGGGGTGCCCTTGTTCTTGAAGGCGATGGTGATGTCCTTGTAGCCGCCCAGGTCGGAGAGCGTGGTGTCGATGACCTCGGTCTTCCAGCCCTGGCGTTCGGCGTAACGCAGGTACATGCGGACCAGGTCGGCGGCGAACAGGGCCGACTCCTCGCCGCCCTCACCGGCCTTGACCTCCATGATGAGGTTCTTGTCGTCGGCGGGGTCGCGCGGGACGAGCAGGAAGCGCAGCCGGTCGGTGAGGCGTTCGGCGTCCCGGGTGAGGCGTTCGGCCTCCTCCGCGAAGGAGGAGTCCTCGGCGGCGAGTTCGTGAGCGGCCTCGATGTCGCTCTCGGTCTCCTTGAGCGCGCGGTAGGTCTCGATGATGGGGGTGAGCTGCGCGTAGCGCTTGCCCAGTGTGCGCGCCCGGCTCTGGTCGGCGTGCACCTCCGGGTCGGCGAGCTGCTGTTCCAGCTCGTAGTACTCCCCCAGGAGGTCGTCCAGCTTCACTTGTGCCACCCCGTCTTGATTCGCGTGCCTCGCCTGCCTGTCGCCCCCCGAGGGGGCCGTGGGTCCCGTGGCGCCGGTGCTCCGGCGCCACGGGAAGGAGCGGGCGCCGCTACTTGGTGCGCTTGCCGAAGCGCTTCTCGAAGCGGGCGACCCGGCCACCGGTGTCGAGGATCTTCTGCTTGCCGGTGTAGAACGGGTGGCACTCGGAGCACACCTCGGCGCGGATCTTGCCGTCGGCCACCGTGCTGTGGGTGACGAAGTGGGCACCGCAGGTGCAGGTCACCTCGGTGGCGACGTACTCGGGGTGGATGTCGGCCTTCATGGTGTGTCTCCTTGTTGAGGCGCGACCGCCGGACGCACGCCGGACGCACCACCGCGCTGGTGGGGCGTCGTCACGGGCATGCGCGAACCGGTGTCGCGGCGATCCAGGTAAGGGGCGGCGGGTCCTCATGGAGGAGGGCGGGCCGTATCCCCGGTACCAGTTTGCCAGAACCACAACCGTGCCGTGACCGGTGTCTATTCCCTCCCCCCGTTTCGGCCCCCTCGCGGTGCGGCGCGGGTCGGATCCGCGCGGGTACGGCGTCGGACCGACGGTTCCCGGCGTCCCGACCGCGTTCACATCGCGGTCGTGCGCGATCGCGCACCCGCACGTCCGCTTCCGCCCGTTCGGCGAAGAGACGGGCGGCCCCCTGTCGGAGGTGGCGCGGCACCCGCCGCAGCGGGACGGGACGGAACGGCACCGACCCCCGACGACGAACGGCGGCCCCTCCCCCGCGTGGGGAAGGGGCCGCCGTGTCACGGTCACCCGATCAGGTGGTCTTCTGCACCTGGAGCAGGAACTCGGCGTTGCTCTTGGACTGCTTCATCTTGTCCAGGAGCAGCTCGATGGCCTGCTGGGTGTCGAGCGCGTGCAGGACCCGACGCAGCTTCCAGACCACGCTGAGTTCCTCCTGCGACATGAGGATCTCCTCCTTGCGGGTGCTGGAGGCGTCCACGTCGACGGCCGGGAAGATGCGCTTGTCGGCGAGGGAGCGGCTGAGCTTGAGCTCCATGTTGCCGGTGCCCTTGAACTCCTCGAAGATCACCTCGTCGGCGCGCGAGCCGGTCTCCACCAGCGCGGTCGCCAGGATGGTGAGGGAGCCGCCGCCCTCGATGTTGCGGGCGGCGCCGAAGAAGCGCTTGGGCGGGTACAGCGCCGTGGAGTCCACACCACCGGACATGATGCGCCCGCTGGCCGGGGCGGCCAGGTTGTAGGCGCGGCCCAGACGGGTGATGGAGTCCAGCAGGACGACGACGTCCATGCCCATCTCGACGAGGCGCTTGGCCCGCTCGATGGCCAGGTCGGCGACGACCGTGTGGTCCTCGGCCGGGCGGTCGAAGGTCGAGTGGATGACCTCGCCCTTGACCGTGCGCTGCATGTCGGTGACCTCTTCGGGACGTTCGTCCACGAGGATCACCATCAGGTAGCACTCGGGGTTGTTCTCGGTGATGGCGTTGGCGATCGCCTGCATCACCATCGTCTTACCGGCCTTGGGCGGCGAGACGATCAGGCCGCGCTGGCCCTTGCCGATCGGGGCGACCAGGTCGATGATGCGCGTGGTCAGCACACTCGATTCGGTCTCCAGGCGCAGACGCTCCTGCGGGTACAGCGGGACGAGCTTGGAGAACTCCTGACGGCCCCGGGCCTGGTCGGGCGACATGCCGTTGACCGAGTCCAGGCGGACCAGGGCGTTGAACTTCTCCTTGCGCTCGTTGTCACGGGGCTGGCGGACCGCGCCGATGATGTGGTCGCCCTTGCGCAGACCGTGCTTGCGCACCTGGGCCAGGGAGACGTAGACGTCGCTGGAGCCGGGCAGGTAGCCGGTGGTGCGGACGAAGGCGTAGTTGTCCAGGATGTCGAGGATGCCCGCGACCGGCAGCAGGACGTCGTCCTCGCCGATCACCGGTTCGGGTTCCTGGCCACCGCGTCCACCGCGCCGGTCCCGACGGTCCCGACGGCGACCACGGCGGCGTCCGCCGAACTCGTCGTCGTCGGGGTTGCCTCCACCACGACCCTGCTGCTGGCCACCGCCCTGCTGCTGCGGGGCGGAGCCGGTGCCCTGGTCGTCGCGGTTGCGGTTACGACGGTTGCGCTGACGCTCGCGACCCTGCCCGGACCGGCCTTCGCGGTCCTCGGAGGTGTCGGAGCCGGTCTTCTGGGGGGTGCTGGATGTCTTGGTCACGCTGCTCGCGGAGGTAGAGGATTCGGCGCCGTCCACCGATCGGGGCTGGTCGCCGGCCTCTTCTCCGCGCCTGCGGGAGGAACGCCGGCCACGGGACGCCTTCTCGCCCCGCCCCTGAGAGTCGGTCACGGCCTGGTCCGACGACCGGTCGGCGGCGCGTGAACGCGCCTCGTCCGAGCCCGACGGCTCCTGGGACCGGCTGTCGGTTGCCTCGACCTTACCGGCCTCGGGCACGGTGTCGGCCTTCTTCACGGATTTGGTCTTGGCGGGGCCGCCGACGGGTCCGCCCTGCTTGGTCTCGATGGCGGCGATGACGTCGCTCTTGCGCATACGCCCCGTGCCGGTGATACCCAGGCTCGACGCGAGCTTTTGCAGCTCGGGGAGCTTCAAGGCGGCGAGACCGGTGCCGCGCGCCGCAGCGCGGGACCGGGCCGGCGACGTGCCCGTGGCCGAGGTGTCGCCGACCTCCGCTCCGGATGCGCCGGTGCTGTTCTTGCTGTCGACCGCCGCGTCCGTGTGGAGTTCGGTGGTGTCGCTCACTAAGGGTCCTTCCCAAGGAGCGGGCTTCGGCCGTCAGCGGGTGCTGGAGCGGCCGGCCCGGTGGTGCGAACCGGCTGGGCCGGGTAGGGCGTGCCCCACGTGGATGTCGGAAACCGGCGAGAAGACGGTCCCCTACCCGATCGCGGCGGGCTCTGGGTACAGCCAGACGTCGGGGCGGATGGCTCGGTGGTGATACCGGTCGACCGTGGCGGCACGCTCATCCGGGGTGGAGGAGCGGACAACGGAGACTTCGGCACAGTCGCGGGCAGACCGCGGAATCGACACATCGGCCACCGCTTCCGGACGGTCGTGGGACCGGACCACCGGAGTATGGGATGCGAAGGCCGCTGTGGCGGATGAGCACGCACCCCGCAACGGGGCATCTGGTGCTTCACCTAGCCTAACATCACCGGAGGCCACGGCTATTCCTCGACACATGGTGCTACGGATGGGGAGATGGGGACCGCACCCCCACCTGCTCGACGGGCAGGGGGCGTATGTCCCAATCATTACCCGTACTCCGACGGATTGAATCAATCGCCCCGACGATTTCCGGCGAATCGACCTCGGCCCTCCCTTCGGCCACAGAGCACAGCACGAGGACCGTGGGGCCCGCCCCGGAGACCACGGCGGGCAATCCCCGCTGGTCACGCAGGTCACGGATGAGCTCAAGGGTCCTCGGCATGGCGGGGGCGCGATAGGCCTCGTGTAGCCGATCCCGGGTGGCCGCGTACAGGGTTTCGGGATGGCCACAAACGGCCGCGGTCATGAGGGCGGCGCGGCCGGCGTTGAAGGCGGCGTCGGCGTGGGAGACCGTCTCGGGCAACAGCCCGCGGGCCCGTTCGGTGGACAGCCGCCACTCGGGGACGCAGAGCACCGGCATCAGGCGGGCGTCCGGGTCGAGGGCCGCGGCGCCCCAGCGCTCACCGTCGCGGTAGGCGATGGTGTATCCGCCGAAGACGCACGGGGCGACGTTGTCGGGGTGCCCCTCGATGTCGGCGGCGACCTGGTAGATCCAGTCGCGGTCGAGGTCGCCGTCGGGCGCGGCGCGCCCGAGCAGGACGGCCGCCGCGGTGACGCCGCCGACGATCGCCGACGAGGACGAACCGAGACCCCGCGCGTGCGGGATGCCGTTGGCGCAGGTGAGCGTGAGACCGGGGAGTTCCTCCCCGGCCCGCTCGAAGGCCGTGGCCATGGACCGGACGACGAGGTGGCGGTGGTCGGTGGGAACGTCGCCGGCGCCCTCACCGCTCACCTCCACCCGGAGTTCGTCGTCGTCGCGCAGGACGACGTCGAAGTCGTTGTACAGGGACAGCGCGAGTCCGAGCGCGTCGAAGCCCGGGCCCAGGTTGGCGCTGGTGGCGGGTGCCCGGACGGACACCCGGTCGGGGCGCGGTGGGGTCATGGTGGGGATCTTCTTCCGTGTTCACGGTGGGCCGGGGCTCTCCCGGGGCGTGCGGGCGCCCCCGCGGGAGGGCCCTCAGGCCAGGTCGAGGGCGCGGGCCGCGGCCGAGGCGTCCACCGGGACGGTGGTGGCCGAGGAGGCGCCCGCCAGAGCCCAGTCGGGGTCCTTGAGGCCGTTGCCGGTGACGGTGCACACGATCCGGCTGCCGCGCTCGACCTGTCCGGCCTCGACGGCCTGGAGCAGGCCGGCGACGGAGGCGGCGGAGGCCAGTTCGACGAACACGCCCTCCTCGGCGGCCAGGAGCCGGTAGGCGGCCATGATCTGGCGGTCGGTGACCTTGTCGATGATCCCACCGGACTCGTCGCGCGCCTGTTCGGCGAGCTTCCAGGAGGCCGGGTTGCCGATGCGGATGGCCGTGGCGATGGTGCTCGGGTGGGTGACCGGGGCGCCGTTGACGATCGGGGCGGATCCGCTGGCCTGGAAGCCGAGCATACGGGGGTTGCGGGTGGAGATCCCGTCCCGGTGGTACTCGGTGTAGCCCATCCAGTAGGCGGAGATGTTGCCGGCGTTGCCGACGGGGATGCAGTGCACGTCCGGGGCGTCCCCGAGGGCGTCGACGATCTCGAAGGCGGCGGTCTTCTGTCCCTGGAGGCGGTAGGGGTTGACCGAGTTGACCAGGGCGACCGGGTAATCGACGCTGAGCTTGCGGGCGAGTTCGAGGCAGTCGTCGAAGTTGCCGTCGACCTGGAGCAGGCGGGCGCCGTGCACGAGGGCCTGGGCGAGCTTGCCCATGGCGATCTTGCCCTGGGGCACCAGGACCGCGCAGGTCATGCCGGCGCGGATGGCGTAGGCGGCGGCGCTGGCGCTGGTGTTGCCGGTGGAGGCGCAGATGACGGCCTTGGCGCCGTCCTCGGCGGCCTTGGTGATGGCCATCGTCATACCCCGGTCCTTGAAGGAACCGGTGGGGTTGAGGCCCTCGACCTTGAGGAAGACCTCGCATCCGGTGAGCTCGGATACGCGCGTGGCGGGCAGCAGGGGCGTGCCGCCCTCCTGAAGGGTGACGACGGGGGTGCTCTCGTTGACGGGGAGGCGGTCGCGGTACTCCTCGACGATGCCTCGCCACGCCCGTGCCATGCTCACGACTGTGTCCCTTTCGGGTGGATGCGATTCCGCTTGACGCGCGATGGAAAGGTGGGACCTTCCGACACCGGGGTCGGCGTCCTCACCTGGTACGAGTCTATGACCCGCCCGAAGTTATCTCGAATCGCGATCCTTGCGTCTCATATTTCGAGATGAACTCGGTGTGCCGGGGCCCGGGGCGGGCATCGCGTCCCGCCCCGGGCCCCGGGCCGGGTCAGTCCGAGAAGGTCTCCACGCGCATGACGCTGGCGACCTCACGGACCATGTCGTGGCCCCTCAGGTCGTCGACCGTACGGCTGAGCGCGGCGTCCGGCGCGGGGTGGCTGACCAACACGAGCTGGGCGTCCTCACCGCGTCCCTCCTGGCGGACGTTCTTGATGGACACCTGGTGCCGGGCGAAGATCTCGGCGACCTTGGAGAGCACACCCGGCCGGTCGGCCACGTCCAGCGCCACGTGGTAGCTGGTGATGGTCTCGCCCATGTCGTGGACCGCCAGACCGGTGTCGTGTCCTCCTTCGGCCACCGAGGTGCCGGCCAGGCGGTTGCGCGCCACCGCCACCATGTCGCCCAGGACCGCGCTCGCGGTCGGGGTGCCGCCGGCACCGGCGCCGTAGAACATCAGCCGACCCGCCGACGCGGCCTCGACGAACACCGCGTTGTAGGCCTCCTTGACGCTCGCCAGCGGGTGCTCGACCGGCAGCATCACCGGGTGGACGCGCACGCCCACCGACTTGTCGTCCTCCGAACGCTGGCAGATCGCCAGGAGTTTGACCACGCAGCCCATCGCCTTCGCGCTGGCGATGTCGGCGGCGGTCACCCCCGTGATGCCCTCGCGGTGCACGTCGGCCGCCGTCACACGCTGGGTGTGGAAGGCCAACCGGGCCAGGATCGCGGCCTTGGCGGCGGCGTCGAAGCCCTCGACGTCGGCGGTCGGGTCGGCCTCGGCGTACCCCAGGGCCTGGGCCTCCTCCAGGGACTCGGTGAACCCGGCCCCCTGGGAGTCCATCCGGTCGAGGATGTAGTTCGTGGTGCCGTTGACGATGCCCAGCACCCGGTTGACGCGGTCGCCGGCGAGCGAGTCGCGCAACGGGCGCAGCAACGGGATGGCGCCCGCGACGGACGCCTCGTAGTACAGGTCGACGCCGGCCTCGCGGGCGGCGGCGTGCAGTGTCTGTCCGTCCTCGGCCAGCAGCGCCTTGTTCGCCGTGACCACGGACTTGCCCGCGCCGATCGCCGCCAGGATCAGCGAACGGGCCGGTTCGATCCCCCCGATGACCTCGACGACGACGTCGATGTCGGGCCGGGTGACCAGGGCCATGGCGTCGGTGGTCAGCAGCGACGGATCGACACCGCGGGCGCGGTCGATGCGCCGCACCGCGATTCCGCCGATCTCGATCGGCGTGCCGATCCGTGCGGCCAGCTCCTCGGACTGCTCGTCGACCAGGTGAACGACTTGCGAACCCACAACGCCGCATCCGAGCAGCGCCACCTTCATCGCCATTTGGGCGTGACTCCCAGTTCTCTCGTGTCCTCTTGACGTCTTTCGTCGTACTCGCGGACCGGTCAGCCGACGTCCAGGCGGAGGAGGTCCTCCTCCGTCTCCCGACGCACGATCACGCGGGCGGCACCGTCCCGGACCGCGACCATGGCCGGTCGCGGCAGATGGTTGTAGTTACTCGCCATGGAAAGGCAGTAGGCGCCGGTGGCCGCGACCGCGACCAGGTCGCCGGGACGCAGGTCGGCGGGCAGGTACAGGTCGTGCACGATGATGTCGCCGCTCTCGCAGTGCTTGCCCACCAGCCGGGACAGCATCGGTTCGGCGTCGCTCTCCCGCGACACCAGGCGGCCGGTGTACTCCGAGCCGTACAGGGCGGTGCGGATGTTGTCGCTCATCCCGCCGTCGACGCTGACGTAGGTGCGGATGCCCTCGACGTCCTTGACCGTACCGACCTCGTAGACGGTGATCCCGGGCGGACCGGCGATGGCGCGGCCCGGCTCGACGGCGATGCGCGGCACCGGCAGGCCGGCCTCCTCGCACTCGCGTCGCACGATCGAGGTGAGGCCGTCGGCGATGGTCTTGGGGTCCAGCGGGGTGTCGCCGGAAACGTAGGCGATGCCCAGGCCGCCGCCCAGGTCCAGCTCCGCGAGGGTGATGCCCAGGTCGTGGTGGATCCCCGTGAGGAAGCGGGTCACCCGGCGGGCGGCCACCTCGAAACCGGAGGTGTCGAAGATCTGGGAGCCGATGTGCGAGTGCAGACCGACCAGTTCCAGGTGGGACGCCTCCAGCACGCGGCGGACCGCCTCGGCGGCGGCGCCGGTGCTCAGCGCGAACCCGAACTTCTGGTCGTCGTGGGCGGTGGCGACGAACTCGTGGGTGTGGGCCTCCACACCGGTGGTGACGCGGATCAGCACCGAGGGGGTCCGGTCCAGGGAGGCGGCGATGCGCTCCAGGCGCTCGATCTCGTCGAAGGAGTCGATGATGATCCGGCCGACCCCGACCTCGACCGCGCGGTGGAGCTCGCGCTCGGACTTGTTGTTGCCGTGCATGCCGATGCTCTCGGGGGGCACCCCCGCGGCCAGCGCCACGGCCAGTTCGCCGCCCGAGCAGACGTCCAGCTTGAGCCCCTCCTCGATCACCCAGCGGGCGACCGCCTTGGTCAGCAGGGCCTTGCCCGCGTAGTAGACGTCGGAGCCGGCGAAGGCGGTCGCGTAGTCGCGGGCCCGCGCCCGGAAGTCCTCCTCGTCCATGACGAACAGGGGCGTCTCGTACGTGGTGACGAGTTCGCGCACACCGATGCCGCCCACCATCAGTTCGCCGTCCTGGCGGCGTGCGGTGGCGGGCCACACCCGCGGGTCGAGGGAGTTGAGGTCCTCGGGCGGCAGCGGCGGGTTGTCCTCGGGAAGGATCTCCGCGTGACGGGATCCGGCAGGGTGGGCGTAGCGGCTCATAACGGGCTTTCGGCTGGAAGGGCGTGGCTGGAGGGACGGCACCCCTCCCCATTGTCCACTCGTCCGATCGGAACGCAGGGGGCGGGTTCGTCCCACCGGGCGGCGCGATGTCCGGGCGTGGGTCACGGCGAGAGCCCGGAATGGTGGTGTCACAACCTTGTGGGCGCGGACACCCCGAGCAGGAACAGCCCGGTGCGGAGGATCCCGGCCACCGCGGACGGCAACGTCGGGTCGGCGGTGGTGTGCTCCGCCGGCGCGGTGGCCGCGGAGGGACATGTCCGCCACTCATCGTAGGCACCGGCCAGCGTTTCCAGGTATCGGACCAGGATATGGGGTTCCTCTCGGCGGGCGGCCCCGTCCAGCGCGCTGGGGCCGTCGACCAGGGACCGGCGCACGGGCGCGGTGTGCCGTTCGCACGCCTCGTGCCGGGGCCCGCCCTCTCCGACCCACCGCACCCGGGACAGCGCGTGCGCGTGGGCGTAGCGCAACCGGAAGGCGGGGTTGGCGTCGGTGAGACGGGCCCAGGCACCGGGGTACTCGGCCGACGGCAGCACCGGCAGATCCCGGCCGGTGGTCTCGGTCTCACGCGGGCGTTCGGGGACGGACCGGCAGAACGCGATACGGGCGCCGTCCTCACCGATCGCGCCCAACGCCTTCGCCGCCGGGGTGAACAGCCCGTCGCGTCCCCCGTCCAGATAGGGGTCGCGCCAGGAGACCTCACCGTGAGGGCCGGGGGGCGGGGCCTGGCCGCCCACGGCCAGGGCGACGCGGGCGCGCGCGTCGGCCCGCGCCCACCGGCGGGCCTGGGCCACCGGCCCGGCCTCGTGCAGTCCGGTGCGCGGCCACTCCCCCGCCCCGTCCCACGCCCGCCCGGTGAGGAAGCGCGGTCCGTCGGCGGCGGCCCGCAGCAGTTCCTCACGCTGGTGGGCGCCCAGCGTGAGATTCACGAAGCCCCGGTCGTCGGCGCGCAGCCCGGCGCAGGGGAACCGTCCCCGGTCGCGCAGCTCCGCCAGTCCGTCGACGAGCCGTTCGGCCACCCGCCGGGGCGGTCGGTCCGTCCCTTCGGGCATGCGGTCGCCCAGCAGCCCCACCATGCGGGGGGCCAGCGCGCTCGCCGCGTCGGCGCCCTCGGCGGCCTGGTCTCCGCGCGGCCACACGAAGGGGACCCGCTCGACGGGCAGGTCGAAGACACGGGCCGCCGTCTCCCGGAGGACCACCTCCAGATCGGCGGGGGTCACACACGCCCCCCGCGGTCGAGCAGATCGCGGATGACGTCGATGAGCGCGTCCGGGTCGAACGGCTTGGTGACGTAGGCGTCCACACCGATCCGCTCGCCGCGTCGCACGTCCTCCTCCTGGGTGCGGGCGGTGACCAGCACGATGGGCAGGGTCCGCGTGTGCTCCTCGGAGCGCAGTCGCTCGGCGGTGGTCCAGCCGTCCAGCCGGGGCATCATCACGTCGAGGGTGATGACGTGCGGATCGATGTAGCCGATCCGGTCGAGGCAGTCCTGGCCGTCCACGGCTGTGAACACCTCGAACCCCTCCAGTTCGAGGTTGAGGCGGATCAGTTCCCGGATCACGTCGTCGTCCTCGACGACGAGAACCCGTGCTGGCGAGGCGTTCACGGCGCGACACTACCGCTGCGGGGGAGGGGGCACCACCGGAATCCGCCGATCCGCGGCACCCCGCAAACGAGTGGACGAAGCGCGCAGAGCCCCTGCTACAGTTGTTCACGCAAGCCAGCCCCCTTAGCTCAGGGGATAGAGCAACGGCCTCCGGAGCCGTGTGCGCAGGTTCGAATCCTGCAGGGGGCACACAAGACGGACCAGCGAATTCACCTCGCTGACCAGGCGAGACGGCGTCCTTCGGGGCGCCTTTCGTGTTTCCGGGCCCGTTCCTCCCCCGGACACGCGGCGGACGGGGCGCACCGGGGCCCTGCGGCCCCGCACCCGAGGGGGCGGGCAGGTGCGCGGGAGTCGCCGATGGGGCGCCACGGGAAGCGGACCGTAGGATGACGGCACCGTGAGGCGACGAGGGGAAAGCGGAGGGCCTGCGCCGTGAACGAGTCGAGTACGGGTGATCCGCTCCCCGCGGAACCTTCCTGGCGGCCGGTCTCCCGAAGCCGTGCCTACGAGCTCGTGGTCGACCGCGTCGAGGAGCAGATCATCGGCGGGGCGCTCAAGGTGGGCGACCACCTGCCCCCGGAACGCGAACTCGCCGCCTGGCTGGAGGTCAGCCGCGCCGCCGTGCGCGAGGCCGTACGGACCCTGGAGGCGCACGGGGTGGTCCGGTCCTCGGTCGGTTCCGGAAAGGGCGCCGGCACCGTGGTCACCGCGATGCCCAGCGGCGCGCTCACCCGGATGCTGCGCCTGCACGTGGCGCTGACCAGCTTCCCGCTGGTGGACGTCATCGAGGCGCGGGTGATGCTCGAACGCACCAGCGCGGCCCTGGCCGCACGCGAGGCCGACGCCGGGCACCTGGCGCGGATGCGCGCCCCGTTGGACGCCATGGACGACGTGACCCTCACCCGCGAGGAGTTCAACGAGTTCGACACCCGTTTCCACGTGGCGATCGCCGAGGCCGCCGGGAACCGGCTGGTCTCGGACATGACCATCGCCATCCGCGAGTCGATGAAACAGCAGGTCCTCTCCGGTTTCCGCGGCGCCGAGGACTGGGCGGACCTGGCAGAGGTGCTGCGCGGACACCACCGGGATCTCCTGGAGGCCATCGAGGCGGGCCGAGGCGAACGCGCGGCGGACCTGGTGGAGGAGCACATCCGCTACGCGTACGCGCGGCTACCGGGGCTGCGGGCCGGCGACCGGTGACACCCCCGAGGGGCGGTGGCCGGTTCAGCCCGCGGCGATGGGCCAGCTCCCGTCGATGACCGCCTCCGGGTCGCGGCCACGGCGCAGGTAGGCCTGGAAGGACGCGGCCTGTTCGGCCTTCCAGCCGACCTGGGCGGTGTGCAGCGCGTCCAGGTCCAGGGCGGTGAGCTCCTCGTGGGCCGTTCCGATCCGCCAGGCCAGCCGGGCGGCGGCCAGCGCGTCGGCCGCGGCCCCGTGCGCCTGCCGTTCGTCCAGGGACACGCCGTGGTGGGCGCACACGTCGATGAGCCTTCGGCCGCCCCGCCGGTAGGGGTCGGTGTGCTTGTCGAGCACCAGGGGGTCGATGACCCGCAGGTCCGCCAGGAAGCCGGTGGACAGTCCGTGGCGGTCCAGTTCGGCGGAGAGCAGACCCAGGTCGTAGGGGGCGTTGTAGACCACCACCGGGACCCCGTCGGCGCCGAGCTTCTCCAGGGCGGCGGCGATCTCGGTGACGACCTGCACCGCCGGCCGACCGTGTTCCCGGGCCTGGGCCGTGGTGATGCCGTGGATGGCGGTCGCCTCCTCGGGGATCTCCACACCCGGGTCGGCCAACCAGGTCCGGGCCTCCTTGGTCCGGGCGGTCGGATCGATCAGCCACAGTGCGGCGGTGACGATCCGGTCGGTGGAGACGTCCAGCCCGGTGGACTCGAAGTCCAGTGCGGCCATGGGGCGGGTGTGCCAGCTCATGTATGCCCTTCCGTTCGCGGTGCAGTCCTATCGTGCCCCCTCTCGATGACGTTCGGTGCCCGATCCCGCCGGGTGACCGGGTGACCGGGTGACGGCGACCATGGCGGCGAGGCCGAGGACGGTGATGGCCGCTCCGGTCCACGGCGGTGAGGCGCGCCCGGGCCCGGCCGTCCCGGTGTCGGACGCGGCGATGTCGGCGCACGAGGCGAGCGCGGGCGGACCCCACGACGAGTCCGCCGAGGCCGGTGTCGAAGCCCCGGAGGCGGGGGCGTGGAGCGCGAGCGGCGTGGAAGTGCCCCTGGGGGAGGACGCCCCGTTCCGCGCGCCCGCCGGACGAGGCCGGGGCCACGCCGGAAGCGGCCCCCTGGTGGGCGCCCCGCGTGCTCTGGAACCCCGTCCGAGCCGCTGAGACCCGTTGTCCACAGGGGACCCGGTCCCTCTGGTGCGCCCGGTCCGCGCGACCTAGTTTGGACACATGAAATTCCTGGTACGCGAACGCGTCTTCGACATCGGTGACGACTACTGGGTCACCGACGAGAACGACCGCAAGGTCTACCTCGTCGACGGCAAGGCCCTGCGCATCCGCACGACCTTCGAACTACAGGACATCGAGGGCAACGTCCTCACCACCATCCGCCGCAAGCTGTTCAAGGTGCGCGACCAGATGCGCATCGAGCGCGACGGCAGGACCGTGGCCACCGTGCGCGAGCGCTTCTTCGACCCCCTCAAGGAGAAGCTCATCGTGGAGATGGAGGACGCCCCCGACTGGGAGGTCACCGGCGACTTCTTCGGCAAGGAGTACGTGATCTCCGACGAGCACGGCACCGTCGCGCACATCTCCCGCACGTGGTTCCGCGTCCGCGACACCTACGCGGTGGACGTCAACACCCACCGGTCCGACATCGGCGGCGACCCGGCCCTGGCGATCAGCGTCGCCGTCGCGGTGGACACCCTCACCCGCGACGACAAGGACGAGAAGGACGACGACTGACTGTGAGGATGTGCGGTGGCTTCTCCGGCAGGTCCGACCCACCGACCGACCGACACCGACAGGTTGTCCTTGAGAGGATTCGTCGGCCTGCTCGGGGAAGCCACCGCACGGCTCCGGCCGCCGACGGAGACCAGGATCAGCACCGCGACCAGCAGGTACACCCCGTGCCGGGGTCGTGTCCTCACCCGGTCGGCGGCCAGCGCCAGGGGTACGGCACCCAGAACGCGGGGCGGAGACGGACCCGACGGGGAACGACCCGGGCGGGAACAGGTGGCCCAGGGCGACCGCACCGTCCAGCGCGTAACGGCGGGGTGTGGCCCCGCCCCCGGCCCGGAGTCCGGTCCGGTGCCGACCGGTCACCCGGCCCGCACGATCAGGCCTCGTTCCCAGGGTAGGAAGGGTTCTCGGCGGCTGTACAGGACCGGCCGCGGGGGCCGGTCCTCGGCGACGCAGCGGGAGAGTTCCAGTGCGGCCATCTCCCCCGTCGAGCGGAAGGCCCGCGGAGTGGAGTCCTCACCGTGCCAGCGGGCGTCGACCAGTCGCACGAGGGCTTCCAACGGTGGCGTCGCGGTCCCCTCCGACCAGGCCGACCGGACGCCGTCGGCGAAGGCCGCGACGAGCTCGCCGGGCATCCGTTCACCGCGGGGCCCGTGAGGGGGGACGGCGGCGACGAAGACGAACCCGTCCGGGGCCCCGGCGGGCAAGGGCTCGGCTTCGGCCCAGGCCACGGCGAAGTGCCCGCCGCAACTCTGGAGGACGTTGCGGACGTAGACGCCCGGGACCGGACGTATCAGGGGTGTGCGGCTCTGGGAGGGCACGTGGCCCCTCCTTCCGGCGGGCTGACTCCGACGATTCCGATGAGGTCGTCTTTCCCGATCAAGGCACCGAAGATACCTTTTTCGTCCCCTCGTCGTCCGCAGCGGGACCGAAGCCGGTCACACCCGGGCCGGAATCGGCCGACACCCGGTCGTGTCAGCACCCGGTCGCGCCGTCGATGCGTTCGCGCAACAGGCCCGCGTGGCCGTCGTGGCGGGCGTACTCGCCGATCGGCTTCACCAGGACGACCCGCGGTTGCGCGGGTCCGCCGTGAACGGCGTCGGCCCCGAGGTCGTCGAGCGAGGAGGCCGCCGTGATCTCCCGTGAGCGCTCGACCTCGGCGCGCCATCGGGCGAGCGCCTCGACCGGGTCCCCGGACAGGTCCTCGAAGTCCTGGTCGGGGTCGTCGGTGGCCCTCGACCCCGCGCCTCGCCCGTCGGCTCCCCGTGCCCGCCCCGCTCGGCGCCTCCTTCGGTCTGCTCGGCCCGTGCGTCGCGCTGGTGCCGGTGAGCGCCCTCCGGTATCCGTTCTGGTGGGCGTCGCCGGGGGACACGCGGTTCCTGATGGATGCGGGTGGCCGACCCGGCCACGGCCGTGCTCGCGACCTCGGTGGAGATCGCCCTCGGGCTGTTGCCGCCGCGTTGGGCGGTGATCCCCGCGGCGCGTGTGCACGCCCGACTCAGCCTGACCCGGCTCCTCCCCTCCCGGGCGGGGACGCTCGCGGCCCGGGAGGGCGGGGCGGGTCGCTCCCGGGCCGACGGCGCGGACCCCCCTCACGCGGACCGGTGAGGGTGCGGTCCGGTCAGTTCGCGCCCTCCCGCACGAGGTCCTCCCGGGCGGAGCGGCGGGCCAGGAGGGCCCCCGTGGCGGCGGCGGTGAAGAACATGAGCACGCCGTAGACCGCGGAGGGGATGGCGATCTCCGTGCTGTTGAGCAGCGCCGGGCTGAGGGCGATGGCCAGGGACAGCGTGGTGTTGTGCAGCCCGATCTCCATGCAGGACGCGATGGACTCGGGGCGGCCGGTGCCGATCAGGCGCGGCGCCCAGTAGCCGATGACGAGGCCGGCGATGTTGAACAGCAACACCATGAGGCCCACCGACACGATGTAATCGCCGATGTTGTCCAGCTCCTGGTAGACGGCGACGGCGATGACGCCGAACAGCACGAACACCGAGGCGATCTTGACGGGCTTCTCCATGCGCAGGGCGAAGGGCTCCGCCTTCGCCCTGATGAGCATGCCGATGGCGACGGGGATGAGGATGATCGCGAAGACCTGGAGGACCTTGTCCGCCTGAAGGCCGAGGGTGTCGCCGTCGCTCATGAAGTAGGCCAGCGACAGGTTGGTGATGAGCGGCAGGGTCACCATCGCAGTGAGGGAGTTGAGCGCCGTCAGCGAGATGTTGAGGGCGACGTTGCCGCGGAACAGGTGGCTGTACAGGCTCGCGGTGGTGCCGCCGGGCGAGGCGGCCAGCAGCATCATGCCGACCGCGAGGGCGGGCGGCGGCTGGAAGAGCAGGACCAGACCGAAGCAGATCAGCGGCAGCAGGATGATCTGGCAACCGAGGATGAGCGCCACGGTGCCCGGGACCCGGATCAGTCGGGTGAAGTCCGCGACGGTCAGGCTGAGGCCCAGGCCCAGCATGATGATGGCCAGCGCGGCGGGCAGCGCGATCGTGGCGATGGTGGAGTCCAAGGGTGTCGGCTCCTCGTGGTCGGGCCGCGGGGGACGCGGCTCGTGGTCGGGGGATCGCTTTCGACGGCGGATGCGGGGGCGCGGCGGGTGGACGCGACCCGATCGCGCCTTGCGGTGATATGCGTCACACCCGACCTACTGGCCGGTATGTTCCCATGTCGTGGACGGACATGACAAGACCCCGGTGGGGGACCGGGGTCGGGTGGGACGGGCGCGGTGGACGGGCTCGGAGGGACGAACGGGAGCCGTGGGACGACCGGTACCGGTTCAGGCGGCGGGCCAGGAACTGCCGGTCATGTCGTAGGCCAGGTGGAACCACACCTTGCGGATGCTGGGATGGCCGTTGTCGCCCCAGGTGGTGGCGAAGCTGTCGACGAGGGCCAGGCCGCGGCCGTTCTCCGCGGTGAGCCGGTCTCCCGTGGGCGGCACCGGGACCAGCGGCCCGTCCCCGCCGCCCAGGGACCGGGCGGGTGTCCCGTTGTCGCGGCAGACCAGGGTCAGCCCGGTGACGTTGCGCGCCACCCGCAGGACGAAGGTCTGCCCCTCCTCCCCCGACCTGCTGTGCCGGATCGCGTTGGTCGCCAGCTCCGTGCCCAGCAGCGCGAACACGTAGCGGAAGTCGCTGTCGCGGGTGGCCGCGCAGGTGTCCAGGAAGGCGCGGGCCAGGGGGATGCTCGCGGGCTCGCCGGAGAACTCCCAGTGGCGTTTGGTGAAGGGCACCGGCGGGCGCCCGTTGAAGTAGTGCCGGTACTCGTCCGGAACACCCGTGAGGACGCTGTCCTCGGCCTCGGCCAGGGCGGGCACGGCAACGAGTGAGGGCATGGATGACTCCTTCGGCGGGGCGGCTCAGTGGGCAGGCGAACCGTGGGAGGGGGCGGCTGCGGGAGTGTCCGGATCGCCGCGGGGGACGGGGCGGCGCGGGACCGGTATGACCATACGCGATCCGACCTCCCTGGGACAGGGGATGTCGGTGTGGCGCGTTCCTCCGGCGTCACCGGGAACCCCTCCGGAGGCCGCCGCCCCCTCCGGTCCGCGCCCGTCAGACCGACGCCGCCAGCGCCGCCTCGGCCGCCTTCTCCGCCTTCGCCCTGTCTTCGTCCACCAAGGCGATACGGGTGCGCCGGGCCAGTAGGTCGTCCACGTCCAGGGCTCCCTCGTGACGGACCCCGAACCGGAGTTCCGCCCCGGTGACGCCGGCGGCGATCGGCTCCGACAGGGTCGGGTCGTCGTCGGCCTCGGCCAGGACGGCGAGCGCCTCGGTCCCGTAGCGGGCGACCAGCCGTCGCGGTGCCGCCAGGGCGTCGAGCCCCTCCCTGGACGCGGCGCCGACCAGGGGCAGGGAGCGGGTCCGGCAGGGACCCGCGGGCATCCGGTGCCGGTCGACCACGGTGTCCACGGCCTTCTCCGCCATCGCCCGGTAGGTGGTGAGTTTGCCGCCGACGACGGTGACCATGCCGTTGGGGGCGACCGTCACGGAGTGCTCGCGGGACAGGTCGGAGCTGACGCCGTCGCCGTGCAGGAGGGGGCGCAGTCCCGCGAACGCGCCGATGACGTCCTCGCGGCGGAGCGGGACCCGCAGGGCCCGGTTGACCTGTTCCAGCAGGAAGTCGACGTCCCGCACCGGGACCTCGGGGACCCGGGGCGCGGGCCCCTCCACGGGTTCGTCGGTCAGTCCGAGGAAGATCCGCCCGTCCGGTTGGGGCAGGGCGAACACGAACCGGGCGGTGCCGCCCTCCACCGGGACGGTGAGCGCCACCTTGGGGTGCCCCAGGACAGCGCCGTCGAGCACCAGGTGGCTTCCCCTGCTGGGGCTGAGCCGGATGCCGGGGTCGAGGTGGTCGGCGTGGACGCCGGTGGCGTTGACGACGGCGCGTGGCCGCAGGGGCACCAGACGGCCGGTGATCTCGTCGCGCAGGACGACGCCGTCGGCGGTGACGTTCTCGGCCGAGCAGCGGGTGATGACGCGGGCGCCCAGGCCCGCGGCGGTGCGTGCCAGCGCCAGGACGAGGCGGGCGTCGTCGATGAGCTGGCCGTCGAAGGACAGGACGCCGCCGAGCAGTCCTTCGGGGTCCACCCCGGGCAGCAGTCGCCGGGTGCGGCGGGCGTCGAGCAGGCGAGGTCGGGGCAGCACGGAGTCGGGGGTGCCGGCGAGGCGGCGGAGCACGTCGCCCAGGCCCATGCCGGCGCGGGCGAGCAGTCCGCCCCTCGGCCCGCCGAGGTCGCGGTGGACGGGGACGACCATCGGCAGGGCCCGCACCAGGTGGGGGGCGGTGACCCGCATGAGGACGTCGCGTTCGCGGGCGCTCTCGTAGGCGATGCCGATCTGTCCCCTGGCGAGGTAGCGCAGACCGCCGTGCACCAGTTTCGAACTCCACCGGCTGGTGCCGAAGGCCAGGTCGTGGCGTTCGACGAGCACGGTGGACAACCCGCGGGAGACGGCGTCCAGGGCCACGCCGGCACCGGTCACGCCCCCTCCGACGACCAGGACGTCGACTCGGGGGCCGGCCTCCAGCGCGGCCAGATCGGCGCTCCGACGGGCTGCGTTCAGGGAGGTGCTGGTGCTCATGCGAGCGGTCCTTTCCTGGGGATGTGCGAAGGGCGGGGGCCGGTCAGGGGGCCAGGTATCCGTCGACGAGGGTCGCGAGTTCGTCCACGATCGCCTCCTCGTCCAGGAGGTCGGCGAACAGGTGGCGTGAGGTGACGGTGTTCTGCGCGGTGACCAGGACCAGGCGGGCCAGGACGCGCGGGTCCCCCGAACGGATCGAACCGTCCGCCTGACCTTGGGAGACCACGGGTTCGAGGATCTCCAGGGCGGAGTGGTGACTCGCGCCCAGCCGCTGGAACGTGTAGGTGGTCATGAGTTCGGGTTCGGTGTCGACGATCCGGGTGAAGAGCGGATGGCGCAGCATCGCCCTGGCCACACCGGCCACGTGCAGGACGAGGCGGACCCGCGCGCTCTCGTCGGCGAGGTCGTGCTCGTCGGCCATCTCCTCGTCGAGGAGGATCCGCCGCAGTTCCCGGGTGAGCAGGTCGGCGACGAGCGCGGTGACGTCGGGCCAGCGCCGGTAGACGGTCGGTCGGCTGACCCCGGCGCGACGGGCGACGTCGGTCAGCGTGGTGCGACGCACCCCGAAGTCCACGACGCAGGCCCGGGCCGCGTCGAGGATCTGATCTTCAACGTTACGTTTTGACGCCATGTGTAAAACTGTAGAGCATGGCTGACGACACCACACCCCGCACCTCCCCCGAGATGAGCTGGTTCGCCTGGGGCGACCCGGCCAAGGCCCGGGAACTCGACCCCGGCCTGCGCGATCTCATCGCCCAGGTGCTCCGCGCCCGGTTCACCGAACGCCCCCCTGTCGCCGAGGAGCGGGTGGAACTGCCGCCCGCCGCCCTGACCGGCACGGACCTCGCCGCCCTGGCCGCCGTGGTCGGCGAGGAGCACGTCGTCGACGACGACGCCGCCCGGCTGCGTCATTCCGGTGGCAAGAGCACCCCCGACCTGCTGCTGCGCCGGGCCGGCCGGGCCGACCCCGCGCCCGACGCGGTCCTGTACCCGGCCGACCACGGCGAGGTCCAACGTCTGCTGGAGGTGTGCTCGGCACGACGGATCGCGGTGGTGCCCTTCGGTGGCGGCACCAGCGTCGTGGGCGGACTGACCCCGTCGCGGGGCCGCTTCGACGCGGTCGTCGCGCTGGACCTGCGCCGACTGGACCGGCTGGTCTCCCTGGACGCCACCTCGATGATCGCCGTCCTGGGCGCGGGTGTGCGCGGTCCGCACGCCGAGCGGCTGCTGGCCGAGCACGGCCTGATGCTGGGGCACCTGCCGCAGAGTCACGAGTACGCGACCATCGGCGGCTACGCGGCGACGCGTTCCAGCGGTCAGGCCTCCTCCGGGTACGGCCGGTTCGAGGACATGGTGGTGTCGTTGCGCGCGGCCACTCCGCGCGGGACCTTGGAGGCGGGCGGGGTCCCGGCGTCGGCGGCCGGCCCGGACCTGCGCCGCTTGCTGATCGGCTCGGAGGGGACCCTCGGTGTGATCACCGAGGTCGGTCTGCGGGTGCGGCCCGTACCGGAGACCGTCCTGGACGAGGCCTGGTCGTTCCCCGACTTCGCCACGGGGGTGGACGCCCTGCGCGCCTTGGCCCAGTCCGACACCCGGCCCACGATGGCGCGGATCCTGGACGAGTCCGAGACGTTCGTGGGCGCCGCGATGGGCGGTCGGGCGGCGCAGTCCGGCTGCCAGGCCGTCCTCGGCTTCGAGGGTTCCGAGGCCGAGGTCGCGACCCGGTCCGCGGTGGTCCGCGAGGTGCTCGTCCGGGCGGGCGGAACCCCGTCGGGTCCCGAACCGGTGGCCCACTGGCGGGAGAACCGCTTCTCCTCCCCCTACCTGCGCGACACCCTGTTGTCGGCGGGCATCCTCGCCGAGACCCTGGAGACGGCGGCGACCTGGACCGATCTGCTGCCGCTGTACGCGGCCGTCACGCGCGCCCTGACCGGGGCCTTGGAGGGGGACGAGGGCGGTGTCGTGGTGATGTGCCACGTGTCGCACACCTACCCGACGGGGGCGTCCCTGTACTTCACCGTGGCGACGGCGGCGGGCGCGGACCCGTTGGCCCGGTGGGAGGGCGCCAAGCGCGCCGCCTCCGACGCGATCGTGGCGCACGGCGGCACCATCACCCACCACCACGCGGTGGGCACCGATCACCGGCCGTGGATGGCCGAGGAGATCGGCCCGCTGGGCGTGGAGGTGCTGCGGTCGGTGAAGGCGGCGCTGGACCCGGAGGGCGTGCTCAACCCGGGCAAGCTCATCCCCTGAGGGAGGGGTGCGGGTGCCGGGGGCGGCGCCCGCGCACCCCGCCCCGGTCAGGTCCCCGGAGCCGGTGGATCCGAGCGCTCACACCCGTTCGGCGGTACGGGAGAGCCGTCGTTCGACCTGGCGGGCGAAACCGTTCAGGAAGTCGATGGCCTCGGCGTCGTCCATGCTCTCGGGGACGGGGTAGTCGATCGCGATCTGGGTGTTGACGTCGAGGAAGTAGGAACTGCCCGTCCGCTCCCCCTCGTCGAAGTCGAACGAGTAGAGGACCGTCATTCCGGACTCGCCGGCGCCGTTGGGCTCCCACGCGAGGACGGCCTCGTCGTTGCGACCGCGTTCCCAGTCCTCCACCGTGTCCTCCATCTGCTCCCGCACCTCCTCGAACCCATCGAGGTAGACCTCGTGGTCGTACAGGGCGACGTCGACGCTGAGCAGCCGTGAGTCATCACGGTCGGTGACGGCGCAGGAGATCCTGCCGAGGTAGCCCTCCTCGGCCGTGTCGGAGTACCAGTCGGAGTCCTCGGCCGAGAGGAACTCCCCCTCCGCCCGGGGCCGGTCGGCGTCCGGAACGGTGTCGACCACCTGGGAGGGCAGCAGCTCACGACAGGAGGGCAGCTCGCCGTAGGGGCGTCCGCCCAGGGCGTCCCAGGCGACGAACCCCAGCAGGCCCGCCACGAGCACACCCGCGAGCACGCCGGCGCCGATCGCCCATCCCCTGCGGGAACGGCGCGGCGGCCCGGGCGGGCCCACCGGCGGGTAGGGGCCGCCGGGATACCCGCCGCCGGGCGGGGGTGGCGGCGGTCCGGGCGGCGGGAACCCGCCGGCGCCCGGAGGCGGGCCGAACCCGGGCGGGGCGGGAACGCCGCCGGGCGCGCCGGGAAAGCCCGGGCCGCCGGGTCGGCCGGGAAAGGAAGGGTCGTCAGGGGGATACGTCATCGGTTCCGCGGCGTCCGTCCGGGGCGGACGGACGCCGCACCTCCTCACCGGGGGTTCGTCGTCTCGGGGGACGGGTCAAGGGGACGTTCTCACGGATGGATACCCACCGGCCGCGGGGACGGATCACGCGAGGGGCCTGTCCGGCTCAGGCGACCGTGCCGGCGCGGCCGAGGCTCCTCTCCACCTCGCCGCCGAGCGAGCGGACCGCCCGCATGGCCTCCTCCGTGTCCAGGGCATCGGGGTCGAACATGTAGCCGACGGTCACCGCCAGGTTGTCCACCAGGTAGACGTTCACGGCCATGCCCAGGGAGAGGTACTCGGACTCGTCGGAGAAGCCGACCACGACACCGTTCTCACCGGCGGAACTCGGGCCCCACATGGCGTTGGGGAGTTCCTCGTCATCGAAGGTGAGCGTGCCCGGTTCGCCCGGGGCCAGATCGTCCCGCAACCCCGCCAGGTGGTCGTCCATCTCCTCGGCGCGGTCCCGCCAGGTGTCGCCCGCGGGATCGAACACCTCGACGGAGACCATGAAGCCCATGAAGGCCTCCTCCGGGTCCGGGGTGATCTCGCAGGAGAGGTCGCCGTGTTCGTCGTCGTCGGGGTCGAATCCCCCGCTGACCGTGAGCCCCGTGCTCCCCACCACGGTCTCGTACCGCTCGACGTCGAAGATCTCGTCACAGTCGGGGAAGGAGACGTACTCCTTGGAACCGGTCAGCGCCAGGGTCAGGCCGATGCCGACGATCAGCACCACCGCGCCGGCGATCGCACCGCCGACGATGAGCCCCGTGCGCCCGGGCCTGGACGCCGGCGCGCCCGGATACCCGCCCTGGGGGAAGGGGCCGCCCGGTGGGAAGGGACCCTGCGGCGGCATGCCACCCGGTCCGCCGGGGAATCCGGGGCCGCCCGGCGCGGGGGGCGGGGCCCACCCCTGCGGGGGTTGCCGCGGATATCCGCCCTGCGGGGGACGGGCTCCGGCACCGTAGGGGCCTGGGGGGCGCGGTGTGCCCGGCGGGGGGTACCCGCCCTGGTTCGGGTCCGCAGGACCGTGGGGCGGCTGGACCGACATCGGTGGGGCTCCAGAACGGATCGATCGGGGGAACGGGCGGGGAACCGCCCTCTTCATGACACGGCGCTCCGTGCGATCCACGAAGCGCGACCACAGGCTTTCACGGATTCCCCGCGCGTCCCGGGCCGGAAGGGCCTCCGCGTGCGGCCGGTAGCGGCCACGCGCACACCCGCCGAGGGCGACAATGGACCCGTGGGACGAGGAAAACTCCGTGTCTACCTGGGATCGGCCCCCGGGGCGGGCACCACGCACAGTGCCCTGGCCGAGGCCGGGAGGCGGGCCGCGGACGGTGCGTCCGTGGTGGTCGCGGCGGTCGACACCCAACGCCGGGAGCGCACATCGGCGCTGCTCGACGCGTTGGAGACGGTCCCCCTCCACCCTTCGGGATCGGTCGACACCGCGGCTGTGATATCTCGCACACCGAAGCTCGCGGTCGTGGACGACCTCGCCCGGCCCAACCCGGCCGGTTCGCCCAACCCGGTCCGCTGGCAGGACGTGGAGGAGCTCCTGGAGGCGGGCATCGACGTCCTGTCCACCGTGGGCATCCACCACCTGGAATCGCTCAACGACGTCGTTCACCAGATCACCGGGGTCCGCCCCGACCGGACCGTCCCCGATCACGTGGTGCGCCGGGCCGCCGAGATCGAACTCGTCGACATCACCCCCCAAGAACTGCGCCGACGCATGGCGCACGGCGACATCCACCCCGCCGAACGGGTCGACGCCGCCCTGTCCGACTACTACCGCGAGGGCAACCTGGCCGCGCTGCGCGAACTGGCGCTGCTGTGGACCGCCGACCAGGTCGAGGCGGGGTTGGCCCGGTACCGGGGCGAACACGAGATCCGTCGCACCTGGGAGGCCCGCGAGCGGGTCGTCGTCGCGCTGACCGGCGGCCCCGAGGGGGAGACGCTGATCCGACGCGCGGCCCGGGTCGCGGCGCGCTCGCGCGGCGGGCATCCCCAGCCCAGCCACCTGTTGGCCGTGCACGTGATGCCCCCGAACGGAATGGCGCGGGCCCCGGGCGACGACCTGCTGCGCCAGCGCCGGCTGCTCGCCGAACTCGGCGGTACCTACCACCAGGTGGTCGCCAACGACGTGCCGACGGGGCTGCTCGAATTCGCGCGGGGGGTGCACGCCACACAGATCGTGCTGGGTTCTTCCCGGCGGCGCGCCTGGCAGTACGTGCTCGGTCCGGGCGTGGGCGCCATCGTCGCCCGCGAGTCCGGGGACATCGACGTGCACATCGTCACCCACGAGGAGGTGGGCAGCGGTCGCTGGCCGCTGCCGCCGCCGGGGCGGGGGCTGGGCGAACACCGCAGGATCGCGGGGTGGTCGCTGGCGCTGCTGGCACCCGCCCTGATGTCCCTGGTCCTGGCGCTGCCGTTGTTCTCCGACGGCGCCGCCGACGCGACGCTGCTCCTGCTCATCACGGTGTCCACGGCGGCGGTGGGGGGTCTGCGCCCCGCGTTGGTGTCGGCGCTGTGGAGTGCGATCCTGCTCACCGCCCTGCTGTCCCCGTTGCACGGGCGACCGCCGGTATCGGTCGACAACGTGCTGGCGCTCATCGCGTTCACGCTGGTGGGGACGTTGGTGGCGATGGTCGTGGAGATGGCCGCCCGGAGTGCGGCACAGGCGGCCCGGGCCCGGGCCGAGGCCGACGCCGTGACCCTGCTGGCGGGCAGCGTCCTGGCGGGCAACGAACCCCTGCACGCGCTGTTGCGGCGTATCCGGGAGACCTTCGGACAGCGCTCGGCGACGCTCTTGGAGCGGGTCTCCCCCTCCCCCGAGGGCGACTCCGGCGACGACGAGGGCGAACCGTTGGACGGCGAACGCTGGCGTCCGGTGCACGGCGTCGGAAGCCCGGCCGCCGACTCCCCCGAGGAGGCGGACGTGCTGGTGTCGATCTCGGACACGTTGGCACTGGCGCTGCGCGGGCGGGTGCTGCCGGCCGCCGACCGGGGGGTGCTGCGCGCGTTCGCGGCGCACATCGGGATCGCTCTGGAGCACCAGCGGCTGGAGTGGGACGCGGCGGAGGCGCGGCGGCAGGCGGCGGGCAACCGGATCCGCACCGCCCTGTTGGCCGCGGTCTCCCACGATCTGCGGACCCCGCTCACCTCCATCAAGGCGAGCCTGTCGAGCCTGCGGGCGACCGACCTGGCGCTGACGGAGGAGGACCGGGAGGAACTGCTGGAGACCGTGGAGGAGTCCACGGATCGGCTCAACCGACTCATCGACAACCTGCTCGACATGAGCAGGGTGCACACCGACAGCGTGCGCCCCAAACTGTGCCCGGTGGGCCTGGAGGAGGTCGTGCCGATCACCCTGTTGGGGTTGCCGGCCGACGCGGTGACGGTGGACGTCCCCGACGGCCTGCCCCGGGTACTGGCCGACGCCGGTCTGCTGGAACGGGCGGTCGCCAACGTCGTCGCCAACGCGGTCCGGTACAACCCGGACCCGCGCGTGCCGGTGCTGGTGGCGGCGAGCGCGCACGGTGACAACGTGCAGTTGCGCGTGGTCGATCGCGGGCCGGGCGTTTCCGACGAGGGCAAACAGCGGATGTTCGAGGCGTTCCAACGGCTCGGGGACGCGCCCCAGGGGACGGGGGTGGGTCTGGGGTTGGCGGTCGCCCGTGGTTTCGTGGAGGCGATGCACGGCACCCTCGCCCCGGAGGACACCCCGGGCGGCGGTTTGACGATGGTGTTCACACTGCGGGCGGTGGAGCCGGGGGTCGACGGTTCCGGCGGAGACACGGACGACGAGAGCGTGAGGGGGGCCGATGCGGGTCCTGGTCGTTGACGACGACATCCAGATCATCCGGGCGATGAAGATCAACCTGCGGGCGCGCGGGCACGACGTGGACACCGCGGGAGAGGGCGCCGAGGCCCTGCGGTTGGCCGCCGAGCGGCACCCCGACGTGGTCCTGCTCGATCTGGGGCTGCCCGACATGGAGGGTCTGGACGTCATCCGTCGGCTGCGCGGCTGGTCCCAGGTCCCGATCATCGTGCTGTCCGCACGGCATTCGGCGGGTGAGAAGGTGCGCTGTCTGGACTCCGGCGCCGACGACTACGTCACCAAGCCGTTCGGGATGGACGAACTGTTGGCCCGGATGCGGGCGGCGGAACGGCGGTCGGTGCGGGGTGAGGAGGCGCCGGTGGTGCGCACCGCCTCCTTCAGCATCGACCTGGGCGCCAAGCGGGTGCTGCGCGACGACGAGGAGGTGCGGCTCACCCCCACCGAGTGGCACATCCTGGAGATCCTCGCCCGCAACGCCGGGCAGTTGGTGAGCCAACGCCGGTTGCTGCACGACGTGTGGGGTCCCGCCTACCAGAGCGAGACCAACTACCTGCGGGTGTACATGGCGCAGTTGCGGCGCAAGCTCGAACCCGACCCCGGGCGGCCCCGGTATCTCATCACCGAGGCGGGCCGGGGGTACCGGTTCGAGAACGCGTCCTGACCCGGCCGGGTCAGCGGATGGCGTAGGGCCTGCCCTCGGCGAGTTCCATGAGGACGTCGAACTCGTCCGTGCCGGCGTGGCCACGGTTGACCTTGGCGACGGCCTGGCAGGGGGCGAAGGCGCGCACCCACGCCATCACCCGGTCGGCGTCCACCCCCATGACGGCGGCGAGGGCGGTCACCCGGCGCTCCACCTCGTCGAGGTCGGTGACCTTCCACACCGCCCAGTCCACCGCGTCCACGGCCCCGTCGCCCAGGCAGCCGCGCGGGTCCACGGCGACCAGGCCGCGGGGTCCCCCGTCGATGACGTTGCCGGGGTGCAGGTCCCCGTGGACGGGGACGACGTTCTCCCGGCCGTTGGCGAGGTCCCGGGCGCGCGCGAACCCGCGGTGCATCACCGAGGCGGGCACGACGTCGGCGGCGGGGCCCTCGTTGCGTTCGCGCTCCCACTGGTCGAAGACGAACTGGACGCGGGAGGTCAGCGGCGGCAGTTCGCGGATCCGGGCGGGTGGCGCCTCGACGGAGTGCAGGGCCGCGATGAGCGATCCGACCGTCTCCATGTCGGGGACCGTACCCCCGGCCGCGACGGTGTCACCCTCGATGCGCTCCATGAAGACCGCGCCGCACCGGGGATCCAGACCCCGGACCTCGGGGACCCGACCGGAGGGGGCCCACAGGCGCAGGAGGCCGGCCTCGGCGACGATCAGTCCGCTGTCCGGGGAGAGCTTGACCACGCCCTTGCGGCCGTCGACGTCCAGGACGTGGAGGACCACGGAGGTCCGGCCGTGGGGCGCGGGTCCCTCGACGGTCAGGCGCCACTCGGCGGCGAGTTTCTCGATGATGGCGGGCAGTTCTGTCAGCCATTCGCCGACGTGGACGCCGAAGCGCCGTTCCAGACGCCGGCGCTGCCGGTCATCGACGAACTGCTTCGTGACGTCGTTCATACATCCACCTTCGGTCAGCTCACGTCGATGCCTGTCGAGGTCGAGCCCCCGATCCGCGCGAGCGTGTTCGGGGCCCGGGCCGATACCGGTTCGTGTGTGCCGTCGACATCGGCCGCGCGGTCGTGAAGGGGCCGCGTCCAGGCGTTCGGTGCTCCGCCGGCACCGGCACGGGGCGAGGCCGCGTGCCGTGGGTGCGGGGAGTTCCCGCCCTAGGAGCACATACCCATCCCGTCGAAGGGGTAACGGTCTCGGGCCGCACCGGGTCCGGTTCGGCCCGTCCGATGACCCCATCGCCGCCCCGCGGATCCGTGATGTCGCTCCGGGTGGGGCCGGCGCGCTCGTTCGGCGTGTCTCAGGCCAACCTCCCCTTGGCGGCCCGGTGCTGGGCCAGGAGCGTGTCGACCACCAGATCCGACGGCCACAGCGGCGCGGTGATCGCGGTGGCGTCGAGTCCCCGCAACAGGTCGAAGTCGGGGCCGTCCACGAGTCTCCAGGCGGCCACGGCCACCTTGTCCTGTCCGTCGCGACGCAGACGGTCGACGGCGTCGAACACCGAGGGCGCCCAGGTCCGCAGGTAGCCGACCTGGACCGGGGAGTTCAACCGGCGGCTGAGCATCCGCGCCACGTCCATCACGACCTGGCGTTCCTCGGTGCCGGTGGTGCCGTCGGCGGCCAGGACCACGCCGTCCTTGACGCTCCACCCGGAGTCGGAGAGTCGGGTGGCCAGGTCGGCGACGATCGAGGGCACCGCGCCCAGGGGCGGGGTGTGACAGGAGTTCTCCAGTCGACCGAGGTCGAGACGGGAGAGGAGGTGGGCACTGGCCACGTCGCCTCCGGCGACGAAGGCCGGGACGACCACCTTGGGACCGCGCACCGAGCGCAGGGCGGCGGCGACCTCGGTGGGGCTGCCGAAGGCGGCCTTGACGGGCGCCTCCCCCCGGTTAGCCACCGCTTCGGCCAGGCCGCACAGGGCCTCCCTTCGCTGGGCGTCACGCGAGTCATCGGCTACGAGGACCATCGTCGGGACCATGCGAGGCTCCTTCGTCGTCTTTCGGATCACTGCCGTTCTCCGGCGAGAGTAAAGGGGCACAGTTTCAGGGGAGTGGCCCCGTGTTACGCGCAGGAAAACAGCGGACAATGGCTGTGATGGTTATCGCCAGAGGATCTCTTGGTGAACCATAACAATCGCCGAAAAACCGGGGCGTGTCCACTTCCCCGAACCGTGGTCTACACCTCACCGAATCCGTTATGGGGACGGGGTTTCGCGCACCCCGGGACCCCACTTCCCGGCGGGCCTGCGCAGATGCCCCGGAAACCGGGGGACACACGGCACTACCGGCCGGTAGGACATGACGAACGACACCCCCGATCAGACCATCGGAGGGCATCCTGAAATGTACCGGATAGTTCTCTGGAGAAATCCGAGGCAAAGAAATTCTCATGCATTCGCCTCGTGCGGATGCACGTGCCGCAGAATGTGCGCCACGACACTGCCCGATATGAAAGCACCAATGGCACCGGGTACCGATTCGTCACGTAACGTCCAGGCTTGTCCGTGACACGGAGCACACAGAAGCCGTTTCTCACATCACATGGTCACATGTCAAGGGTGTGTGCTCCCTTTTTCGAACCTGGACCGCGCACCACCACCGTGTAGGGACAGGGTGCGAGTGCGGCGCGATCACTTGCAATCGGCCCGAAGGGGCACTCACACTGAGAAGTGGAACACGGGTGTCACCACAGGCCCGGGGGTCGCACACGCCACTTCCGGCACACCGATCGCGGAGCCCTCCCCCGCGCTTCGCGAGTCGTGTTCCACGGAAGCACCGTATTCGTCAGACTGGAGTGAGCATGGCCGTCCACCCTCGGGTACGGACACTCGCGCAGACCTTCCTCGACCACACCGACCGGGCCGCTCCCGGCCTGGTCGAGGGCCTCTACCTGACGGGTTCGGTCGCCCTGGGCGACTTCCGTCCGCACACCAGTGACGTCGACTTCGTCGTCGTCACCGCCGCGCGCCCCGGACCGGAGGAGACCGAGCTGCTCCGGCACGCCCACGCTCGGACCCGCGTCGACGTCCCCCGCCCCCAGTTCAACGGCATCCACGTCACCTGGGACGACCTCATCCACGACCCGGCCTTCTGCGGCCCCGTCGCCTCGGTCACCGGCGGCCGGTTCCGCACCCGCGCCACCGCCGACGTCAACCCGGTGACCTGGCACACCCTCGCCCGGCACGGGGTCACCGTGCGCGGCCCGCACCCGCTCGAACTCGACGTCTGGGACGAGCGCGAGGTCCTGCGCACCTGGTCGCTCGGCTCCCTCGACGAACACTGGAGCCGCTGGCGCGAGAAGGCCGGTCGACTGGTCACCCCGCGCGGCCTCGCCGCCCTCGGCTCACTCGCGCCGTCCTGGAGCGTGCTGAGCGTCAGCCGCCTGCACTTCACCCTCAAGACCGGGGAGATCACCTCCAAGTCCGGCGCCGGCGCCTACGCCCTGCACGCCTTCCCCGAGCGATGGCAGCGCATCGTCAACGAGTGCCTGCGGGTCCGCCGCGGCCCCCATGCCCCCTCGCTGTACGAGAACGCCCTGGCCCGCCGCCGGGCCGCCCTGGACTACATCGAGATGGTCCTGGACGACGCCCTGCGCCCGGGCCTGACGACCGCCTGACCGGCCCGGAACACCCGTGTGGCGCAGCGACTACCCTGTGGGCATGACCATGCGCCCCATCGTCCGCTTCGGCGATCCCGTTCTCGTCACCCCGACCACGCCCGTCACCAAGTTCGATCGGCGCACCGAAGCCCTGGTCGAGGATCTGCTGGACACCGTGGAGGCCCCCGGCCGGGCCGGTGTCGCCGCCACGCAGATCGGGGTGGGCCTGCGCGTGTTCTCCTACAACGTCGAAGGGCGCATCGGCTACGTCATCAACCCCGAGCTCACCGAACTCTCGGAGGAGACCCAGGAGGGCGAGGAGGGCTGCCTGTCCATCCCCGGGCTCTGGTACCCGACACGGCGGGCCATGCACGCCACCGTCACCGGGGTCGACCTGCGCAACGAACCCGTCACCGTGTCGGGCGAGGGCCTCATGGCGCGGGCCCTCCAGCACGAGACCCAGCATCTGGACGGGGTGCTCTACATCGACCGGCTCACCCCCGAACTGCGCAGGCGGGCGCTCCGCGACATCAGGCGTTCGGACTGGTTCATGCCCACCGATCCGGTGTCGTCCGGCGATGCCCGACTGCCGAGCGCGTTCGGTGGCGCGGGCTGAATCGGACGAATCCGGTCGCTCCGGTCCTCCGGTACGGGTATCTTCGGACACATCCCCGCGCACTCCCCCACAGTCACGTGAGTCAACGCACTAGGCATGTAACGCCAAGATCTCATAAGGTCTGCTGAGCATCCTCCGTCACGGCGCCCCCTGCGAGAGGCCGCGCCGCCGGATGCCCCCAGACCCTTCTCGGAGCAGACATGACATCCACGCCCCGTTTCCGGCGCGGTAGGCGAGCCGCGCTGTCCCTCTCCACCGCCGTCGTCGCCCTCCTCGTCGCGCTGCCCGGCACCGCCCTGGCCGAACCCGATGACGACGAGGTGGACATCGAAGAACTGGAGCGGCGCGCCGAAGAACTGGAGGAGACCTACCAGGGCGAACTGTTGCAGTTCACGGAGATCAAGGATCGGGTCGAAAAGGCCGAGGAGGACCTGAAGGACGTCGAAGAACGTCTGGACGCCTCACGCTCCGGGGTGTCCACCATCGTGGCCACCCAGTACAAGAACAGCAGCAACGGGTTCGACCCCTCCTTCTCGGTGATCTTCTCCAGTTCTCCCGAGGACCTGTACGGCGACGCCGCCACCCTCAACTACCTCGGGCAGAGCCAGGCCGAGCAGATCTCCGGTCTCCTGGACACCCGCGACGAGGCCCAGGAGATCCGCGACGAGCTCGAAACGGAGCTCAAGGACGCCGACGACCTCATCGACGAGCTCGAAGAGAAGAAGGACGAGGTCGCGGCGAAGATCAAGAAGTACGAAGAGGAGCAGGTCCCCGAACCCGAGACCGGGACCGGCGGGGGCGGCGGCACCGGCGGCATCCCGCAGAGCGCCGTCGGCAGCGGTTGGGAGCAGACCACCCCGCGCATGGCCGCGGTCCGCGACGAGATCATCCGCAACGTCGGTGTCCCGCTCCCCGTGGGCTGCTGGCGCAGCAGCGCCGACGACCACGGCGAGGGTCGGGCCTGCGACTTCATGGTGAGCTACGGCACCCACCCCACGGCGGACAACAAGGCGTGGGGACAGCGGATCGCCGATTACGCGATCAACAACGCCGACCGGCTCGGCGTGGAGTACGTGATCTGGGAGCAGCGGATCTGGCACTCGGCCAACCGGCAGTGGCGGTTCATGAACGACCGGGGCGACCTCACCCAGAACCACTACGACCACGTGCACGTCACGGCGTACTGACCCGGGCCCGGGCCAACGGCAGGACCGCCGCCAGGGCGATGACGGTGACCGCGAAGGCGGGACCGTAGCCCCAGAGCTGGATGAGCAGGCCCACGGCCATCGCCCCGGCTCCGGCCCCGGCGTCGTAGCCGATGTTCCACACCGCGCTGGCCCGACCCTGACCGGTCGGGCCGGCGCGGTTCAGCATGAGGGTGACGGCCTCGTTCTGGACCGCGCCGAACCCGAGCCCGAACAGCCCGGCTCCCACCAGAACGAGAACGGGCGTACCGTCGCCCCACAGACCGGCGGTGACCAGGGCGGTACCGCAGACCGCGGCGATCATGCCGGGCAGGAGCAACAGCGTTCGGCGGTGGCGGTCGTACAGCAGGCCGGCGCTCCACCGGCCGATCACGACCATCGCCGCGTAGGCGGCCAAGGCGGCGCCCACCAGCCATGGAGTGCCCTCCAGGGGCACCGCGACGAAGGTGACGATGGCGCCCGCCGAAGAGGCGGTCAGCAGCATCAGGATCAGCGGGGCGGCCAGGGAGACCCGCTCCGTCGGAGCCGTCCCGATACTGCGGGCCGCACGCAGCAGTGGGCGGTTGCGACCCCCGTCGGCGAACCAGATGCCCACCGCGAGGACGGCGCCCACCAGGGAGCACAGGCCGGTGATCCAGAAGACGGCGGTGAAACCGATGTTCAGGGCCAGGGCGACGCCGCCGGGCAGGATGAGGACCTGGGGCAGGCCGACCGCGAGCCCGTAGTAGCCGGTGGCACGGCCCACCTGGCCGGGTGGGACCAACCGGGCGGCAAGGGCGGTCCCAGCGACACTGACCATGCCGAAGCCCACCCCGCGGACCGCGGAGATCGCGATGAGGACGCCCAGGTCGGTCGTGAGGGCGAACAGGGGCGCGGGCAGACCCATGACGAGGGATCCCACGGGGAACGCCCACCGGTAGCCACCGCGTTCCAGCAGCCGGGGCATGGCGAGCTGGGTGAGAACCGTCGTGAGCATGAACGCGGCGGTGGTGCTCCCGGCGCCGAACTCGCCCGCGCCGCCCCGGATCGCCCACAGGGGGACCAGGGGAAGGACCGCTGCGAAACCGCACAGTCCGATGGCGGTGGCGGCGATGAGCAGGGCGAACCCCCGGCCTTTGAGGCCGGGTCCCGCTTCGACCGGCAGAGAAGGGATCATCCTCTCTTTGTAGCGCACAAGGGGCGTACCCGTCAGGCGGGAATCCGCTCTCGCAGCCAGGACCGCAGCCGGGCCCTCAGCTCGGGCGAGACGGCGCGTTCGGCGTGGCCCATCCCGGGGACGAGCCACAGTTCCTTGGGTTCCCTCGCCGCGTCGTGGATGGCGGTGGCGTGGGAGACGGGGAAGTAGGTGTCGGCCTCGCCGTGGATCACCAGTAGCGGGGTGGGCGCGATCTCGCCGGCGATCTCCCGGGGTTCGGCGGGCCGGACCTCCCAGCGGCGATCGGTGACCCGGACCTTGCGGAAGCTGCGCAGGAAGAACCGGCCGACAGCGCGACCGACGCCCAGGTGGATCAGGCGCATCCGGCGGGTGCCCCGGTAGTACCAGCGGCTGGGGCAGCTGATGGAGACCACGGCGCAGACCCCTCCGTGAACGGCGGCGTGGCGGACGACGACGGCGGCGCCCATGGAGAAGCCGACCGTCGCGATGGAGGTGTACCCGAGCCCGCGCAGGTGGGCGACGACGGCCTCCAGGTCGTGGATCTCGGCGTTGCCGACGGTGCTGTACCCGCCGGAGCCGTGATGGCCGCGGAAGTCGAAGGTCATGACGTCCGCGATGGAGACGAGCGACTCGGCGACCGCCCGGGTGTGGGGGCTGCGGTAGGTACCGGTGAAACCGTTGGCGAGCACGACGGCCGTGGTGCGCGGCTCGGTGCCGCGCAACAGGACGGCGTCGATGTCGACCCCGTCGGCGGTGGTGAGCCGGTAGCGGCGGGGTGTCGGCTGCGGATGGTCGATGGTGTCGGACACACCACCATCGTGCCCGATGCGTCCCCCGCGGAACACTCACGGGGGTGTGTCGGACACGACTCACGGAGCGGGGATCGACGGGGTCAGCGGTCGCCGTAGCGGCGGTCGATCCGCTCATCGGGGTAGAGGCGTCGGCCCTCTTCCTCGGCCGGCGCGTCGCCACCGAGGAAGTCCCCGAGGTCCCCGCCCTGTGCGCCCTCGCCGCCGGGCACGGGCCCGCCGTGCCCGGGTGTCCCCCACCGGGGCTCGGCGTGCCGGGGCCCGCCGTGCGAGCCGGTGCCGGCCTCGTCCCACGGGGGCGTACCGGCCCGGTCCTCGGCCCCGCCGGGAACGGGGCCGCCCCGCGCGGGAGTGTTCCGGGACCCGGCGTCCGGTCGCGGGCCGTTCCACGTACCGGTGCCCCAGGTGGCGGCGTCGGTGGGTGACGAGCCGTCGAAGGAAGGGGCGCCCTGCGCGGGCGTGCCCCACGCGGGCGCGGCGGGGTACGGACCGGACGCCCGGGAGGCGTCCCCCCCAGGAGCGGGGTCGGCCTGAGCGCCGAGGGGCCGCCCCGAAGGGTCGCCGTGGGCGGGCGGTCGCGTCCCGTACCCGGGACCGTCCGGATATCCGGTGCCGCCGAAGGAGGGCGTGCCCTGGCCCGGGGTCCCCCGTCCGGGGAGAGGCGCACTCCCCGAAGACCCGTCCGCCCTGTGCGCACCGGGGCGGTACTCATCACCGCCGAGCCCGGGGGCTCCTCGCGCAGGGGTGTTCCACGTTCCGGCGGAAGGGTGCGGACCGCTCTGCGCACCGGAGTTCCAAGAGGAGGCGTCCGCCCCGTGCGCACCAGGGCGGTAGTCACCGCCGCCGAGCCCGGGGGCTCCCGGCGCGGGAGTGTTCCACGTTCCGGCGGAAGGGTGCGCGCCCGCACCCCCGGCCGAGGGCCCCGCACCCGAGGACGAACCCCCGCCGTGGGAAGGCGTGCCCTGCCCCGGTGTTCCCCACCCGGGGAGAGGCGCACTCCCCGACGACCCATGCGCACCATGCGCACCGGGGCGGTACTCACCACCGCCGAACCCGGGGGCTCCCGGCGCGGGAGTGTTCCACGACCCGGCGGGCTGCGCACCCGGGCCGCGAACCGAGGGGTTCCCCTCCGTCGGCGGCGGCTCCGCGCCGCCGAGCGCGGGAGCGCCCTGAGCGGGGGCGTCCCATGTCGGCGCGGCGGGATACGGACCGGCCTCCCCGGCGGGCGGAGCCGGTCGAGCATCGCCCAGAGAGGGCGAAGGGCCACCGGGAACGGGCGCACCGGCTCCACCCGGGTACCCGGCGCCGCCGAGGGCGAGGGTGTCCCGGGCGGGTGCGAAGGGCGGGGGCGCGCCGAGGGCGGGGACGATCGGGTGACCGGCGCCGTCGGGGGTCTCGTCCGACCCGGAATCCGGGTCGTCGTAGGGCTCGTCCTCGTAGGGCTCGTCGTAGGCGTACGACTCCTCCCGCAGGGCCGCCGGGGGGAAGGCGAGCGAGCGCAGGTTCAACGCGATGTGCACCAGGACCGGAACCCACAGACTCCCCGTGCCCAGGTACAGCACCACGAACAGGGTGCCCGAGGCGCTCGCGCTGACCAGCCCCCACCAGCCCTGGTACAGGTAGGCCACGGCGAAGAGCAGCACCGACAGCACCGCGCCGATCCACAGCGGCACGCCCATGCTCGTCACCAGGACGATGAACAGTCCCCGGTAGAGCAGTTCCGCGCACAACCCGCCGGTCACCGCCACACCGATCGCGGCCGAGCGCTCGTTGCGGGTGTAGGGGATCAACAGCCACCGGTCGCGTTCCGGTTCGGGCAGCGACACCGGTCGGTCCGTGGCCGCGCGGCGGCCACCGGCGCGTTTGCCCTTCTTCGGCCGATCGAGCGCCCGTTTCGGCAACCGGTCCTTGATCTGCGCGGGCAGGCCGTTGACCATCACCCACAGCGCGCCGAGGGCGATCAGGCCGCCCAACGCGCCGCCCACCACCGGCCCCACCGCGTGCGGAAGCCGGAGGCCGAGGTCGGCGGCGGTCACCTGCGGCGAGGTGAACAGCACGACCATCACCAGCACGCCCCACAGCGCGTGCACGCCCATGGTCACCGAGTGCACCCGGACCAGCGCCCTGGCGTCGGTGTCCCGGCGTCGGGACAGCCACGCGAAGGCGCGCCTGCCCAGATAGGGCTCGCCGAACGCCGCGAAGAAGAGCAGCAGGACCGTCAGCAGGGTCCCCGCGAGGCTGAACTGAGGAAGTGTCTCGGACCATGGCACGGGGCAATAGTAGGGGTCCGAAACGAGTCATAGGGCACATGTCGTTTCCCGCGCCCGGATGACCTCTTGTGGTAATCCCGGCGAAGGGCGACCGTAGAGAGTGTCACAGGTCACATCGAGGACGGTGGCCGCCGCCCCGAGGTGACCCTCGCACGGAACCTCGGAGGGTTGGGCAGCAGGGATGGTAGATCGAACCGTAGTCGTACCGAGGGCCGATGGGCCCACCGCCATCCGCAACATCGCGCTGGTCGGCCCGACCGGCGCCGGAAAGACGAGCCTGGTCGAGGCGCTCCTCTCCGCCGCCGGCGCGATCCACCGCCCCGGCAGCGTGGAGGAGGGCACGACCGTCAGCGATCGTGACGAGGTCGAGATCCGTCAGAGGCGTTCGGTGCACCTGACGGCCAACCCCGTCATGGTCGGCGACGTCAAGGTCAACCTGCTGGACACACCCGGTTACGCCGACTTCATCGGCGCGATGCGCGCCGGTCTGCGGGGCGCCGACGCCGCGCTGTTCGTCATCTCCGCCCTGGAGGGCGTCGACGGGCGCACCCGGGTCCTGTGGGAGGAGTGCGCCGCCGTCGGCATGCCCCGGGCGGTCGCGGTCACCAAGATCGATCACCCTCGCGCGGACTTCGACGACGTCGTCGCCCAGTGCCAGGCCGCGTTCGGCGGCGGCGTCCACCCCGCCTACGTGCCCGCCTTCGAGGGCCCCCGGGAGGACCGCAGGCTCGTCGGCCTCTGGGGCCTGGTCTCCGAGCGCTACCACGACCACGACTCCACGGAGGGCCACGTTCCCCCCGAGGGCTTGGGCGACACCGCCACCGCGCTGCGGGAGATCCTCGTGGAGGAGGTCATCACCGAGAGCGAGGACGAGGTCCTCATGGAGCGCTACATGGAGGGCGACGCGCTCGACCCGGACCTGCTCATCGCCGACCTCCAGAAGGCCGTGGCCTCGGGGGGCTTCCACCCGGTACTGGCGATCAGCACCACCACCGGCGTGGGCGTGCCCGAACTCCTGCGCGAGCTGCCGCTGTCCTGTCCCGACCCCACCCGGCGCCCCTTCCCCCAGGTGACGTCCCCCACCGGTGTCCCGGTCCGGGGTCTGTCCTGCGATCCGAACGGCCCGCTGGTCGCCGAGGTCCTGGCGACGGCGAGCGATCCCTACGTGGGTCGCACCAGCCTGATCCGGGTGTTCTCCGGGACCCTGGACCCGGACTCGGTGGTCCACCTGCACGGCCACGGAGTCCCCTCGGGGCTGACCGGTTCGGACGAACTGGACCGCAGCGGCCGTGACGAGCGGGTGGGCGCCCTGTCGGTGCCGGTGGGCAGGGAGAACCAGCCGGTGGGCTCGATCGGCGCCGGCGATGTCTGTCTGGTGACGAAGCTTCCCGACGCGCGCACCGGTGACACCCTGTCCTCACCGGACCGTCCCCTGCGCGTGGCGCCGTGGCGGTTCCCCGAGCCCCTGTTGCCGGTGGCGATCACCGCGGCCTCCTCCGCCGACGAGGACAAGCTGTCGCACGCCGTGGCCCGGCTGGTGGCCGAGGACCCGTCGCTGCGGGTGGAGGTCAACCCGGAGACGCACCAGATGGTGTTGTGGACCTTGGGCGAGGCACACCTGGACGCCGCCCTGGACCGGTTGGAGCACCGTTGCGGGGTGCGCGTGGAGACCGGCGAGGTGCGCGTCCCGTTGCGCGCCACCTTCTCCGGCCCGGCCGAGGGCATGGGCCGCAACGTCAAGCAGAGCGGCGGGCACGGCGAGTTCGGCGTCTGCCGCATCAGGGTGGAGCCCCTGGAGTCCGGGGCGGGTCTGGAGTTCGTCGACCGGATCGTCGGCGGCGTGGTGCCGCGTCAGTTCATCCCCTCCGTCGAGAAGGGCGTGCGCGCCCAGATGGCGGACGGGGTCGACAGCGGGTATCCGCTGGTGGACATCCGGGTGACCCTCTACGACGGCAAGGCCCACTCGGTGGACTCCTCCGACATGGCCTTCCAGAAGGCGGCCCGGTCGGCGCTGAAGGACGCGGCAGCCACGGCGCGGTTGGCGATGCTGGAACCGGTGGACGTGATCGAGGTCGAGGTCGACGACGAGCTGTTGGGCACGGTCATGAGCGACCTGTCCGCGCGACGCGGGCGGGTGGTGGGCTCCGAGCCCGCCCCGGGCGGGCGGGCGATCATCCGGGCGGAGGTCCCGGAGCTGGAGATCACCCGCTACGCGGTGGAGCTGCGTTCCCTCTCCCACGGCACGGGCGTGTTCACCCGTCGCTACCTGCGCCACGAGCCGCTGCCCCCGCAGATCGCGGCGGCGCTGCCCGGTCCGCGCGAGGGCGCCTGAATCACAGGACGCGGCCGGGTCGGCCGCGGTCGGCCAGGGCCGCGAACCGGAACGTGTTCACCGGGTGGCTGGAGAGGAGGTTGACCAGCGTCACGAAGAACCCGGTGTCCGTGCGGGCCCGCTCGACGATGTCGTCGAAGTCGACCTCGGGGTACAGGTACTTGCCGGCGGCCAGCACCCGCATCCCCTGCACGCCCTCGGGGTGGAAGGCGTAGGCGTGGTTGTCGGCGGTGTACTCCTGGGCGCGCCCGAGGGTGCTGCCCACCCCCGGGATGACGTTGGCCACGGAGATCCCGAACTGCCGCCAGAACGACGTGTGCCCGGCGGCGATGTGGCCGACCTCGTGCCCGATGAAGAACCGCAGCGCGTCGGGGTCCGACAGGCGCCCGCCCACCTCGAACAGGTCGCTGTTGAGCGCGACGTAGCGACGCGAACCGTGCCCGGAGGCGAAGGCGTTGATCACGCCGTTGCCCAGGACGACGTACGCCTCCGGGACCCGCCGCATCCCGAAGGCCCGCGCCGCCTCGACCACCATCCGGTGCGCCTCGGGGAACTGGTGGGCGGTGACGCGCACCCCGTTGACCCGTTGGCGCGCGTACAGCTGGCCGCGCACGAAGTAGACCAGGGCCGGGATGCTGAGCAGCAGCAACGGCTCGTTGGGGTCGCCCGAGTAGGCGCGGCTGAGCGCGCCCAGCACCGCGAAGAGGGTCACCCCCACGCACATCACCAGCAGGGGGATCTCCCGCGGATGCCGCAGTCGGCGGACGGTTCGGGGGTCGCCCCATCGCCGTGGGAGGACCCCCACCGGCGGTCAGTGACGGTAGTCGGAACCGGGACGGTCGTCGTCCGGTCCGGGCGGGGGCGCGTGGTGGGCGCTGCCCTGGGGCGGCGGCCCGCCGAACGCCGGTCCCGCCGGGGGCCTGCGCGGTTCGTCGTCCTCAAGGAACGCGGCCATGTCCGCCGACAGCGTCGACTCCTCGACCTTCTCGTTGCGCCACTCCTCGCGCAGTTCCTCGTCCTGGGACTGGAACAGGACGCCCATGTCGGCGTCGTGGGTGGAGTCGGCCGGTTCGGGTTCGTCCCAGGAGGAGGCCAGGAAGGCGCTGTCGTAGGCCTCGTTGTGCTCGGTCGGCTGCCGGCGGTCCCCCGAGGGCGGTCCGAGCGGGTCGGCGGGCGGTGCGGGTGCCTCGTGGGCGCCGCCCAGGTCGGTGGAGGGGATCGGGATGGGCACGTCGTCCGGGACGGGGCCGGGGAACATCGCGCCCGACGGCGCGGGTTCGAGTGCTTCCTGGCGGTCCCGACCCAGGTAGGACAGGGCGGCGACGGTGAGCGCGGCCAGTCCGGCGCGCAGGGCCGGTTCCCTGGCGGGCGCGAAGAACGGCGAGTGGTTGCTGGGGACGTTGCCCATCTTCTCGTACGGGGTGCCGCCGGGGGCGGCCTCCCACACGTCGTGAGGGGTGGCGCCCACGAACCAGTAGACGTACGGGATGGGCCGCGGGTCGTCGGGCAGCCCGAGATACCCGAAGTCCTCGGTGGCCGGGGACGGGTCGGGCAGGTGGATGACGTAGGTGTCGCCGAAGTAGGCGCGGTGGGCGGCGGCCACGGCGTTGACGGTGTCGGGGTCGTTGCGGGTGACCCCGGCCCCCTGGAAGCGCTCGACCTCGGGCTCGCGGACGGCGCCGGAGGCGGCGGCCTCGGCGCGCACGATCCGTTCGATGGCCGTTTCGAGCCGTGCGGCGACGACCTCGTTGAGGGCCCGGGTGTTGATCTCCAGGTAGGCCTCTTCGGGGATGATGTTGGCCTTGGTGCCGGCCTGGATGCGACCGACGGTGAGCACGGCCATCTCGCTGGGGCTGATCTCGCGGGAGACCACGCCCTGGAGACGGGTGACGATGTTGGCCGCGATGAGGACCGGGTCGACGGTGGTGTGGGGCTGGGAGGCGTGACCGCCCTCGCCGTGGACCCGGATCCGGTAGGAGGCGGAGGATCCGAGGATGACCCCGGCGCGGTGGGAGATGAGGCCCGCGGGCTGGGGGCCCAGGTGCTGGCCGAGGATGACGTCGGGGCGGCCGAAGCGCTCGTACAGTCCGTCGTCGAGCATCCGCTGGGCGCCGTCGAGGGACTCCTCACCCGGTTGGGCGACGATCATCACCGTGCCCGACCATTCCTCCCGGGTCTCCGAGAGGAGGTCGGCCGCGCCGACCAGGCAGGCGGTGTGCGCGTCATGGCCGCAGGCGTGCATGACGGGGACCTCGTGGCCGTCCTCGTCGGTGGTGCGCGTGGTGCTGGCGTAGGGCAGCCCGGTCTTCTCCTCGACGGGGAGCGCGTCCATGTCGGCGCGGAGCATCACCGTGGGTCCGGGTCCGTTGCGCAGGAGGCCGACCACGCCGGTGCCGCCGACGCCCTTGTGGACCTCGTAGCCGGTGCGGGTCAGCCATTCGGCGACGCCGCTGGCGGTGCGGTACTCCGCGTGGGAGAGTTCCGGGTTCTTGTGGAGATCGACGTAGAACCCCTCCACGAGCGGGAAGAGCTCGTCGAGGAGTCGCATCACCACACCCCCGTGCTGGGCTGCACGGTTGGGGTCCACCGCGTGCGGCACGGTATTCCACCGCCTTCTTGATTCTCGACCGGGACTGTCGCGCCCGGTGGGCGCCACTGACGGCACAGCTTATCGACGTGACCGTCACGACCCCACACTGACACGTTCGTGCCGGTCCGCACCACTGCCGAGGACCCTGGGGTGCGGAGCGGTGTATCGGATGGGTTAGTGTCTGCACACGGAACGGCACCTTCCCGGCCCAAATGCGCTCACATGTCACACGAGCGCTCACGCCTCCCGCCCTCACCACCGGCCCGGGAGAAATCGAGAGAACTTCCCGCCGATCCGTGAGAACCGCTGGCACACATCCTTACATCACAGTAAGGTAACGCAGCACAGTCGATTCACCCGGTGCCCCCCTCGCGCGCCACGCGGCACCGACCCCCTCCCCCCGCCCCTGACGGCGGAGCCCGTTCTCCGCTCACATGGAGCAAGGAGGGGAACACCCACAGTCCCTGAGAAGTCCACCGACCCCGGAGTCCACTCGTGGCCTCATCCATGACCAGACCGGAAACCGACCGTACGGAGCCCGGGCTCGGCGCCAAGGCCCCGGCCGAGAACGACACCGCGGCGGGGGCCGGCCGGGCCCCGCGACGCGACGCCCGCCTGGACAACGCCAAATTCCTCCTGATCGGGCTGGTCGTCGTCGGCCACGCGATCGAGCCGCTCCGCGACGTCGGGGCCGTCAGCGCCCTGTACTACTGGATCTACTTCTTCCACATGCCCGCGTTCATCCTGATCAGCGGGTACCTGTCGAGGTCCTTCGACGGTTCGTCCAACCGTGTGGAGAAGCTGGTCCTGACCGTCGCGGTCCCGTACCTGATCTTCTGGACGATCCACCAGTCGATCTACACCGTCGAACGCGGTGGGCTGCCCGACTCCCTGTCGGTGCTCAAGCCCACCTGGACCCTGTGGTTCCTGATCGCCCTCTTCCTCTGGCGGCTCAGCGTCCCGGTGTGGAAGCGGCTGCGCTGGCCTGTGCTGGTCGCGGTGCTGATCTCCCTGTTCGCCGCCACCACCAGCCTCAGCGACACCCTGTCCCTGGGCCGGGTCGTGAGCTTCCTGCCGTTCTTCGTCCTGGGACTGAGCCTGCGCCGGGAGCACTTCGCCCTGCTGGACGCGCTGTGGGTACGGCTGACCTCCCTGGTGGTCCTGGGCGCCACCGCCGCGCTGGCGGTGCCCATCTCCGACCGGCTCAGCCGCGACTGGCTGTTCTGGCGGGACAGCCTGACCGACCGTGACATCGACCCGCTGATCCCCAGCATCGGCATCCGGCTGGCGTTCATGGGCCTGGCCCTGGCGATGACCATCGCCTTCCTGGCGCTGACCCCCAAGCGGCGGACCTGGTTCACGGCGCTGGGCGCCTACACCCTGTACATCTACCTGGGGCACTCCGTGGTGCTCATCCTCTTCAAGGCGTCCCCCTGGTACGACGTCATGAACAACCCGGTCGGGGCCGTGGTCACCGTCCTCGTCGCCGTGGGGCTCACCCTCGCGCTGTGCGCCCCGTGGGTGCGCGCGGGCATGCGCTGGGCCGTGGAACCCCGGCTCACCTGGTTCCTCAAGCAGGACGACCGGGGCGCGGACGCCGACAAGACCGCGTCGGCACCGGAGGCGAGGGACGAGAAGAGGAACGAGCGGACCTCGGGGGTCTGATCCCGGTTCTCCGGCTCCCGACACACGAAAAGGGCGGCGCGCGTCGTGCGCACCGCCCCTTCGTCGTGTCCGGGGGTCAGCTCCCGCCGAGCGTCGCCCCGGCCCCGACCGCGCCGGCCGCGATCAGTTCACGGCGGCGCTCCTCGAAGCGCCGGGTGTCCTTCCACAGCCTGTACACGAGCACGACCTCGAAGAACCCCAGGGCCAGGATCGAGAACACGGCGATCGGGAGGATCAGGCTGTGCACCGGGGTGAAGAGGGAGAGCAGGATCGTGATCGGCGCGACCACGCACAGGAACATCTCGTACTCGATGCCGCTGAACAGGTGCGGGCGCACCCGGTGGCGCAGCAGGAAGGCGCGGGCGCGACCGTAGATCCCGCGCGGCGCCGGCGCGTCGACCCGGCCGGGGGCGTCCGACATCGCGTCGTCCTCGGGGCTGGCGTCGCCCGGACCGGCGGCGGCGTCGGCGCGCAGCCGGTCGGTGTCGCCGACCAGCTCGGCCAGGGAGCGGTTCATCCCCCGGCGGGTCTTGGCGACCTGGGAGCCGTTGAGGTAGCGCAGCAGGTCGAAGAAGACGATGACCGGGGCCGCGATCAGGTAGGCCGCCTGACCGGTGACGATCCACTGGCCGACGAGCAGCGCCATCACGCACATGAAGAACCGGATGCGGTCGAACACGAAGTCGACCCAGGTGCCGAAGACCGATCCGGTGCCCTTCAGCCGGGCGATCTTGCCGTCCATGCAGTCGAGTACGAAGCTGAGGTGGAACAACAGCGCGCCGGCCACCAACCAGACCCACTCCGCCCCGATCCCGGAGGCGGGCATCGCGAAGCCCACGGCCGAGAGCAGGCCGAGGATTCCCGCCCCGGCGGTCAGCTGATTGGGGGTGATGTCGGTGCGGTTCGCGGTCCAGACGACCAGTCGACCGGCGAGCGGGTCGACCAGGAAGACCGTCCACCAGGCGTCCTTGGCCTTGTAGGTCTCTTCCTTCACCTGCGCGAACGTGAAACGCGGCATGCGTGTGTCTCCATGGAGGGACGCCCCGACCTGCCGGTTTTCGACAACACGCTGCCAAGACCGGGGAAGGGCTGTTTCGGCGGGAATCGAGTCATCATGCCAGATGGGGTGTCGTGCGGGCCAATCGATGACGGCATACTTGACTGGTAAGAGGGGGATCAACAGGCGGCCGTGTGCACTGGCACAGGAGGGTCCACCCCCTTCGGTCTCGACCGAGGTATGAGACATTGCGTTTTCTCAATGACCAGGCGCCCCAGCAGGACCTGACCTACAGCGACGTGTTCATGGTCCCGAACCGGAGCGCCGTCGGATCCCGGCTCAGTGTGGACCTGTCCTCTCCGGACGGTACCGGCACGACCATTCCACTCGTGGTGGCGAACATGACGGCGGTGGCCGGCCGCCGGATGGCCGAGACCGTCGCCCGGCGCGGCGGCATCACGGTGATCCCGCAGGACATCCCCATCGACGTGGTCTCCGACGTCATCGCCTGGACCAAGCGACGGCACCTGGTGCACGACACCGCCATCACCCTGAACCCGGGCAGCACCGTCGGTGACGCCCTCAACCTGCTGCCCAAGCGGGCGCACAACGCCGTGATCGTCATCGACGAGGACCGCCGTCCCATCGGTGTGGTCACCGACGCCGACTGCGCGGGCGTCGACCGGTTCTCCCAGCTGCGCGACGTCATGTCGAGGGAGCTGGTGACCATTCCGGCCGACACCGACCCCGAGGCGGCGTTCGGGATCCTGCACGACTCCCGGCACCGGTTGGCGCCCGTCGTGGACGGCGAGGGCGCGCTGGTGGGCGTGGTCACCCGTACCGGGGCGCTGCGCTCCACCCTGTACAAACCGGCCGTGGACGACCTGAACCGGCTCCGGGTGGCCGCCGCCGTCGGCATCAACGGGGACGTCGCGGGCAAGGCCTCGGAGCTGTTGGAGGCCGGGGTGGACACCCTGGTCATCGACACCGCCCACGGTCACCAGGAGAAGATGCTCTCCGCGATCGCCAAGGTGCGCGCCCTGTCGCCCTCCGTGCCGATCGCGGCGGGCAACATCGTCACCGCCCGGGGCACCCGTGATCTCATCGAGGCGGGCGCCGACATCGTCAAGGTCGGTGTGGGCCCGGGTGCGATGTGCACCACCCGCATGATGACCGCGGTGGGCCGGCCCCAGTTCTCCGCCGTGCTGGAGTGCTCGGCCGCCGCGCGCGAACTCGGCGGGCACGTGTGGGCGGACGGCGGCGTGCGCCACCCGCGCGACGTCGCCCTGGCGCTGGCCGCCGGCGCGTCCAACGTGATGATCGGATCCTGGTTCGCGGGCACCTACGAGTCGCCCGGCGATGTCATGCGCGACGCCGAGGGACGCCAGTACAAGGAGAGTTTCGGCATGGCGTCGGCGCGCGCGGTGCGCCTGCGCACGGCCGACGACTCGCCCTTCGACCGGGCCCGTAAGGCCCTGTTCGAAGAGGGCATCTCCACCGGCCGCATGTACCTGGACCCGGAAAGCCCCGGGGTGGAGGACCTGATCGACCAGATCATCGCGGGTGTGCGCAGCTCGATGACCTACGCGGGCGCGAACTCGCTGGAGGAGTTCCACGAGCGGGCCGTCGTGGGCGTGCAGAGTTCGGCGGGTTACGCCGAAGGACGTCCGGTGCACACCAGCTGGTGACCCGGACCTGTCGTGCGAGGGGAGGCGCCGGGCGCCTCCCCTCTCCGCGTTCCCGCGGCCCTCACTCCCCGTGCGCCCGCCGGGCCGCCAGGGTCTCCTTGCGGTGCTCACCGCAGAGACGGTCGGCGTGCCGCACGGGCTCGGGCACCCGATAACGCGGTGACAGACGCAGCACCAGGTCGGCGGCGCCTTCGAGGTCGACCCGGTGACCGACGGAGACATAGACGGGTTTGACGCCGGTGCGGGTGCGCAGGACGCGTCCGATCACCTCCGCCCCGTCGGCGGCCAGGGCCGCGGAGTCGGGAACGATCTCGGAGCGGCCGGCGACCATGGGCGTCCACGAGCCGCGTTCGTCGCCGGGCACGGAGTGCCTGCCGTAGAGCACCGACTTGGCGGAGCCCACGACCGGGAGGTCGAGGAGGACGCCCAGGTGGGAGGCGACCCCGAAGCGGCGCGGGTGGGCCAGGCCGAACCCGTCGCACAGGTACACGTCGGGCGTGGTCCGCAACCTCCCGAGGGCCTTCAGCACCGGCGGCAGTTCCCGGAAGGAGAAGAGCCCGGAGATATAGGGGAAGGACACCTCGGAGTCGATGGCGACCGACTCGACGACCTCCAGGGTGGCCACGTCCACGACGACGGCCGCTGCCGCCAGCGCCGTGTCGTCCTTGGCGTAGCTGACGTCGAGGCCGGCGATCGTGCGCACCGACGCGGCGTCGAGGCGTTCCTCGCGCACCAGGGCCGCCTTGCGCCGTTGCAGGGCCACGGCCTCCCTGGGGTCGCTCGGCCAGTTCTCCGGGTCGTCCAGGATCCGACCGACCCGTTCGGCGATGTCCGACACCCGACGCCTCCCCTTCCCTCCGACTCATCCCATCGACGACGGGACCCGTTCCACCCCATCCAACCGCACGGGTGTCCCGGCCCGGCCGAGGAGCACGGGGCGCCCCGGCCGTCGTGTCGCACGACTCCCCCGGCCGGCCGTGCGCACGTCGCGTTGTGCCCGACGTCACCGGCTCCGGTGCCCGGAGCGGCCGGCCGGAACGATACGGTGAACCCGCTGGTTTTGCACTGACCGGTCAGTTTAAAAAGGAGGCAGGGGATGCGTCTGGCCACCGGGGCCCGGGTCATGGCGGAGGACGTCGCGCTCGTCACCCGGGAGGGGCCCGTGTACACGGGCGTCGACTTCACCGCCCGGCCCGGGACCCTCACCGTGTTCCAGGCCGACTCCGGCGGCGGCCGCAGCGCGCTGCTGCTGACCCTGACCGGACGCATGCGCCCCACCTCCGGGACCGTGTACGTGGACGGTCACGAGCTGCCGGGGCGGGCCCGCCGGGTGCGCCGGATCAGCTCGCTCGGACTCATGACCGAGGTCAACGCCCTCGACGAACGCCTCCGGGTCCGCGAGCACCTGTCCGAGGCCGCGCTGCTGCGCTTCCGACCGGCCGCCCGGGGACTGGCCGACGCCGCGGTGGAGGCCGCCGAACTGGCCGACCTGGACCGCGACACGATGGTCAAGGAGCTGCCCGCGTTGGAGCGCCGCAGGTTGGGCGTGGCACTGGCCCTGATGGCCGAGCCCCGTCTGTTGGCCGTGGACGACGTCGACGGCGGGCTGTCCGACGAGCACCAGGTGCTGATGTGGCGCACCCTCAAGGGCCTCTCCGACGCCGGCCTGACCGTGATCGCCACCTGCGCCGACGCCGACGCCCTGGTCGACGTCGCCGACGCCGACGTCCAGGGGCCCCTGCCCATCGGGCAGGGGGAGGAACCCGACGACCCCCCGGAGGACCCCGAAGAGATGCGCCCGTCCGCACCCTTCGACGACCTCGCGAGGGCCGAGGGCCCCGGGGAGAGGCACACCGAGAACGAGAAGGAGAAGGGAGGCGATCACCGTGACCGATGACGAGACCGCCGCGGACCGCCCCCGGTTCCGCCCCTTCGCCGTCCCTCGCCTGGGGCTGCTCACCGTGCGGTCCTTCCTGCGCTCCCCCCTGCCCACCGCGGCGCTGGCCGCCCTGTTGCTCATCCCCCTGCTCTACTCCGGCATGTACCTGTGGTCGTTCTGGGACCCGTTCGGGCGGATGGAGCACCTGCCCGTCGCCCTCGTCAACGAGGACCGCCCCGTCGAGGTGGACGGGGAGCGGGTGGACGCGGGCGGGGAGTTGACCGAGACCCTGCTGGAACGCGGTGACCTGGACTGGCACCCGGTCGACGCGCGGGAGGCCGCCCGCGGTCTCGCCGAGGGCGACTACTACGTCTCACTGACCGTGCCCGAGGACTTCAGCGCCGACCTGACCTCCCCCTCCCGCGACCGCGAGGCCCCGGTGCAGGCCCTGCTGATCGCCCACTACAACGACTCCAACAGCTTCGTCGTGCGCCAACTGGCGGGCGCGGCCTTCAAGGAGATCCGCGACGCCGCGGAGCAGACGGCGATCCGCGGCTACCTCGACGAGATCTTCCTCGGCTTCAACGAGATCCACGGCAGCACGGAGGAGGCCGCGGAGGGAGCGGACCTGCTGTCGGAGGGCGCCGGGGAGGCCGAGGAGGGGTCCGGGGAGCTGTCGGGCGGCCTGGGTACCGCCCACGAGGGCGCAGGCGAGCTGTCGGGCGGCCTGGACGAGCTGTACACGGGGTCCAAGGACCTGGCCACGGGTGCCGAGACCGCCTCCACCGAGGTGTCGGCGCAGGCCGAGAAGATCGGCGACCTCGCCGACGAGTGGCTGCCCCGGCTGGAGGAGGACGCCCCCGACGTCCAGGAGCGGGCCGAGCTGGTCGCCGAGCTCTCCGGGGACCTGGCCGAGGTCCTGAACGGGCTGCCGGAGGACATCGACACCGAGGGCCTGTCCGAGGTGGACCGGCGGCTCGGCGAGTACCTGGAGGCCCACCCGGAGCTGGAGACCGAGCAGCCCGACCTGTACCTGCTCCTGTCCGACCTCCAGGAGGGGATGGACGTGGCGCTGTCCACCGCGCGGTTCGTCGAGGACAACCGCGACGACATCGTGTCCACCGCCGATGAGGCCGCCGACCTGAGCGAGAAGGCCGCCGAACTGGCCGAGGACCTGCCCGATCACGTCGAAAGCGCCGAGGACGCGCGCGATCGGGTGGACGAACTCGCCGAGGGTCTGGAGGACCTGTCCGAGGGCGCGTCCGCGCTGCGCGACGGGCTGGAGACGGCGTCGACGGCCTCCGGCGAACTCGACGAGGGGCTCGGCCGGCTCAGCGAGGGCTCCGACGAACTCCACGACGGCCTGGGCGAACTGTCCACCGGCTCGGACGAACTGGCCGGCGGGCTGACGGAGGGGGTCGACCGGATCCCCACCTACGACGAGCGGGGGCGGGAGAACGCCGGCGACATGATGAGCTCTCCGGTCCGGCTGAGCAGCGAGATCGACAACGAGGCACCCGACTACGGCACCGGATTCGCGCCGTTCTTCGTCCCCCTGTCCCTGTGGGTGGGCGCGATGGTGGTGTTCATGGTGGTGCCCGCCCTGTCCTCACGGGCCCTGGCCTCCTCCGCCCCGTCGTGGCGGGTGGCCCTGGCCGGGCGGACGGTGCCGATGCTGCTCGGCTTCGGGCAGGTCCTCGTGATGATGTCCGCGCTGCACCTGCTGCTCGGACTGGAATCGCGGAACTGGCCGCTGCTCATCGGTTTCCTGCTGTTGACCGCCGCGGCCTTCGCCGCCACGGTGCAGTACCTCAACGTGCGCTTCGGCGCGGCCGGCCGGGTGGTCGCGCTGGCGCTGCTGGTGCTCCAGTTGACGTCGGCGGGCGGCACCTACCCGATCGAGACGAGTCCGACGTTCTTCCAGGCCATCGGCCCCTACCTGCCGCTGCACTGGGGGGTGACCGCCATGCGCCAACTGATCGGCGGTGGTGACATGGTCCTGGTGTGGCAGGCGTTCGGGGTCATGTCGCTGTGGTTCGTCGTGCCCCTGTCGCTGACCTGGCTGACCGTGGAGCGCAAGCGCATGTGGACGATGAGCGCCCTCTACCCCGCCTTGAGACTCTGAGTACGACGCCCGGGGGTCGGCGCCGGGACGCGGGTGTTCCGGCGCCGACCAGGGGCAGAATGGACCGGATGAGCGTGAGCACCCCGAATCGACCGATGAGCAGCCGACGCGAGGCCACTCGCAAACGGCTGTTCGAAGCCGCCGTGACCCTGATCTCGGAACAGGGTTACGGTGCCACCAGCGTCGATGAGATCGCCGAACGCGCCGGGGTCGCCAAGGGCACCGTCTACTACAACTTCGGCGGCAAGAGCGAGCTGTACACGGCGCTGATGGAGTGGGGCGTCACCCGGCTGGCCGACACCCTCAGGGACGCCGTCCCCTCCGCCGAGACGGACCCGGGACGGGCCCTGGTCGCGGTCCTGCGGGCGGGCGTGGAGTTCATCGGCGAGCACGAGGCCCTGGCCCGTCTGCTCATGGCCGAGACCTGGCGCACCCACCAGGTCTGGTACACCACCATCCGGCACATCCGAACCAAGGCCATCGGTGTCGTCATCGAACTGTTGGACGCGCTGGCCGAGGCCGGCCGCCTCAGACCGGACCTGGACACGGGGCTCGCTGGATCGGCCCTGTTCGGCATGGTGGTGACGGTGGCCCTCGACTGGCGCACCCTCCAACCGGATCGACCGGTGGAGGAGATCCACGCGACCCTGACCCACATGGTCGACGGCTTCCTGGGGACGACGGTCTCCCCCATGGACCCCTGAGAGGACGCCCGATGATGGCCTGGCTGTATCCGCTCCTGCCCCTCCTGTCCGGCCTGGCCATCCTGGGCGTGGTCACCCGCGACACCCGGATCGAACTGCGTCTGATCCGCTACGGGGTGCGCGCCAAGGGCCGGGTCATCGGCTACAACGAGACCTCGACCGCCTCCCGGATGATCGTGCAGTTCCGCACCGAGGACGGTCGGGAGGTCCACGCCGAGCACGAGAACACGGGGTGGACGGCCTCCCGCGCGGGCGAGATCGTCACGGTCTCCTACGACCCGGACACCCCCGAGCTGGCCCGGATCGTATCGGCGCCCTGGCTGTCGCACTGGGTGCGCGGCATGTTCGCCACCCTGGGCGCGATCCTGGTCGCCGCCGGTCTGCTCCTGGGCTACCTGGCCTGGGACTGGAGGTGATCCGGACCCTCCGCCGTCCCGCGCCGCCCCCGACGGGTGCTCTCCGGCCGACGGTGTTCCCGCGCCCTCCTCAGGCGGCGGTGACGGGTTCGCGGGGTTCGGTATAGCGGACCAGGCGGGTGGGCAACGAGCCGTCGATGAGCGCCCGGGTGCGCACCCGGGTGCCGCACAGGAGGTCGACCACGCCGACCCGGTCAGGTCGGACGACGGCGGCGCTGCCGTGGACGACCATGAGGGCGAGCGCGATCCAGGGGTGTCCGAAGGCGATGAGGAGCGCCATCGGCACCGTGAGCAGGGCCGTGCGCGCCAGCACGCGCGGGCGGGACGCCGGGGCGGGCCGGGTGGGCTCGGTCAGCGCCAACCGGACGGCGGCGTGGCCGGGGGTGCAGCGGTCGCGGCGCAGCTGCGGCACGAACACCCCGAAGACGGCGGCCAACCCCAGGAGCACGGCGGTGCGGACGTGGCCGTAGGGGTCGGCGCCGATCACACCGACGACGCCCATGACGGCGACGAGCGCGGTGCCGCCGTACCACCACAGGCACAGGTCGATGAGGACGGCCAGGGTGCGCCGGGTCGGATCGGGGGAGACCCGGTCGGGGACCGCGCCGGGCCAGCCCCGGGTGGAGCCCCACGGCCGTAGCGGCACCAGGAGACGGGCGAGCGGCCAGCCGACCGCGGTACCGGCCACGCCGAGCGCGACGAGCAGCGGGGAGGAGTCGGCGTAGGCGCACGGGTACACGCCCAGGAGACCGGTGCCCCGGATCGCGTCGACGGCGAAGGCCAGGGCGGTCCCCGCGGCCAGGGTGACCAGCGGCCCGCGACGGAAGCGGTCGCGGGCGAGCCAGCCGACGGGCAGGAAGAGGGCGAAGGCCAAGACCGGTCCGTACCGGTCGAGGCCGTCGGCGCCGGGTCCGGGCCGGCACAGTCCGTCCACCGACAGGGGCAGTGGCCAGACGGCGTAGGCCGCCAGGGCCAGACCGCACGCCAGCGCCGCCAGGGTGGACCGCCCGGGGCGGCCGTACAGCCGTCCGTAACGTCGATGCTGTCCGCGCAGGTAGAGGGCGGCGCAGACGGTCACGAGCAGGGGCACGACGGCGACGGCCACCTCGATGGCCTCCTGTCCCGTGCCGAACGGTCGGATCACGAACGCACCCCCTGTCTCACCAGGTCCAGGGCGCAACGCTAATACGGGGAGCGGGTGCCCGGGTGCCGAACGCCGTTTTGAACCGGTATCGTCACCACCGGAAGTCGTCACACGGAGCACTCTTCGCACTCCGCTCCGCAATATGTGACATTCGTCCCATAAGACTCAGAGAGCAACGAGGCAGTCGAAGCCCCCACCCACCATGTGGACATTCCGCCTCTTCATGGCAGACTGCCTTGACCACCCGGATATTTGGTCGTTTCTCTGTCGAGATACGATCCTCAACGCCGAAATGCCGCGTTTGTGGTTACCCTGCGGTACGTCCCGCGTCGAGCACCCCCGAAATGGACGTGGCCCGCGGGGATCAGGAGGCCTCCCACAGGCCGACGATGCCGTCACCCGGGCATCGGGCGGGACAGCGCCCCTGATACCGCACCCCGAGAAGACGTTCGACGCGGATCGACAGGAGAACCGTGCAGGCAGTACCCGAACGACGCGGGCGGACGATCGCGTCCCGCATCCGCGCAATGGTCACGATCCCCACCGCGGCCCTGATCGCGCTGTGGCTGATCCTCACCGGGGCCCTGGCCGTGAACGCCGGGCTCCAGCTGATCCGCGCCGCGGCGACCAACGACATGGTGACCCCCGCCGCCGTCGGCCTGGTGAGCGCCATGCAGGAACGCGCCCGGACCATCTCCCACATCGAGAACCCCGACGACGAGACGTTGATCGCCGAGCTGGCCGAGGCCCGGCAGGAGACCGACGCCTCCCTCGGCGTCGTCATCAACGAGCTCATCGGGTTCGCCGACCTGGCGCCCGGCCAGGCCGGCCGTCACATCGAGCTGCTGCACGAGCGTTACGGGGAGATCGGCGACATGCGCGCGGCGGTCGACGACGGCTCCGCCACACGCGGCGAGGTCCTTGAGTACTACAACGAGCTGATCCTGCACGGCGCGGACAGCTTCGACAGCCAGGCCCGCTCCGGCAACGTGATCGACGCGTTCAACTCCTCCATCAGCGCCACCTACATGTTCCGCACCGTCGACCTGTTCGCGCGCTCGGACGCCCAGCTCGCCCGCGCCTTCGCCATGGACGAGCTGAGCTGGGAGGACCAGCGCGCCTTCGCCGAGCTCGTCGGTTCCTACCAGAACATGCTCGAAGCCAACGGCCCCTACCTCTCCGGCCCCGGCCAGCAGGAGCGGCTCAGCGCGGTCCTGGAGAGCCCCGAATACCAGCGGCTCACGACGATGCAGGACGAGATCATCGACCGGCGCATCGAGGTCGAGACCGTCACCGACCCGAACACCTTCGTCGCGGTCGAGGTCGAGAACCTGTCCGTACCGGTCGACGGCGCCGCCTGGCAGGCCGACTACGAGTACGTCCTCGCCGAGTTCACCGACATCGGAGCCGACGAGGCCCTGAACGCCGCGGCGCTCACCCGCGCCGAGGCCCAGCGGTCCGTCCTCGTCGCCGTCACCGGCAGCCTCGGCGTCGCGGCCGTGATCATCGTGGTGTTCCTGTTGGCCCGCCGCTCGTCGCGTTCGTTGACCGGCCGCCTCCTGCGCCTGCGCGACGACGCCAACGACCTCGCCGAGAAGCGCCTGCCCGAACTCATGGAGCGACTGCACCGGGGCGAGCGCGTGGAGACCGAGGCCGCCCTGCCGCTCATGGCCACCAGTGACGACGAGATCGGCGATGTGGCCCACGCGTTCAACACCGCACAGCGGGCCGCCGTCAACGAGGCCGTCCAGCAGACGGAACTGCGCCAGGGCATCAACCGGGTCTTCCTCAACATCGCCCACCGCAGCCAGACGCTGATCCACCGCCAGCTGCGCCTCCTCGACAAGATGGAGCGCGAGCAGGAGGACCCGGAGCAGCTCGCCCAGTTGTTCAAGCTCGACCACCTGGCCACCCGCTCCCGCCGCAACGCCGAGAACCTGCTCATCCTCGGCGGCGAGGCCCCCGGACGGACCTGGCACCGGCCGATGCCGCTCATCGACGTGCTGCGCGGTGCCATCTCCGAGTCCGGCGACTACACCCGGGTCAAGCGCGAGCGCATCGCCCGCGTGCACCTCAACGGCCCGGCCGTCGCCGACGTCATCCACCTGGTCGCCGAACTGGTCGACAACGCCGCCATGTTCTCTCCGCCGCACACCCACGTGCGCCTGAGCAGCGACGACGTGCCCAACGGTGTGACGATCGAGATCGAGGACCGCGGTCTGGGCATGACCGAGGAGGAACTCGCCTCCGCCAACCGCCTGTTGGCCGATCCGCCCGAGTTCGACGTGATGCGCCTCAACGAGAAGATGCGTCTGGGCCTGTTCGTGGTCTCCCACCTGGCGCACCGGCACGGCATCAAGGTGCATCTGCGTCCCTCGCCCTACGGCGGTGTGCAGGCGATCGTGCTGCTGCCGCACGACCTCATCAGCGGTGAGCGGACCTCCCTGCCCGTCGCCGAGGAACAGGACGGCGACATCTGGGAGGTGCGCGAGATCATCGAGCACGCCCCCGGCGGGGCGTTGGAGTCCGGGGCCGCCCCGGTCCTGACCCCGGTCCCCCCGACGCCCGCGAACGCCCCCGCCACCGAGGAGAACCCCGACGCGGCGCCCCGCGGCACCGAGGCCCCCTCGGCCGCCAACGGCTCGACCGCCGACGGACACGGCGGCACCGACCTCCTCGACGGGGACTCCGCACGTCCTCCCCTGCCGACCCGCCGACCCACCATCAGCGCGGTGTCCGCCCCCGGTTCCGGGGACACCGCGCCGGAGACCGTCGACGCGGGCGGCGGGCGACCCCCGCTCCCCAAACGCCGTCCCCAGGAGAACCTGGCCCCGCAACTGGCGACCGAACCCGACTCTCCCGCTCCGGGCGGGACCGCCGAAGGAGAGGCCCCGGCCTCGGACGGGAACGGTATCGACGGCACCGAGCGGCTGGCGCGCCTGCGCCGGAACATGACCGCGTTCCAGAAGGGGACCGACCGCGGTCGGCGCGAAGGCAAGCAGCAGACCAACGAGACCGACAAGGACTGACCGTGACGAGTACTCCCCAAGGTGTCGAGCGCGAAGGCTCGGGCAAGAAGGACATCGACTGGCTGCTGGACGAGTTGCTCGACCGCGCGGTGGGCTCCAAGCACGCCATCGTCCTGTCCGCCGACGGACTGCTGATCGGACGATCGCGCACCCTGGCCAAGGAGGACGCCGAGCACCTGTCCGCGGTGGCCTCTGCGTTCCAGAGCCTGGCACGGGGCACCGGTCGTCACTTCAAGGGCGGCGACGTCCTCCAGACCGTGGTCGAGATGGAGCGCGCGTACCTGTTCGTGACGGGCGCCGGTCGGGGCGCCTGTCTGGCGGTCCTGGCCGAGGAGAGCGCCGACGTGGGCCTCATCGCCTACGAGATGAACGTACTGGTCGAGCAGGTGGGCCGCTACCTCGACGCGGCACCGCGCCATGAGGGAGCCACCGGGGAAGCCACGCGATAGGGGACGGTCATGCAAGCGCACAACGAGTTCGATCCGGGCGGGATGTCCCGGAGCCCGTCACGTCGCGATGTGACCGGCGGATACGGGGCCGAGGCGGACGGGCCGGACGCCGGCCCGCTGGTCCGTCCCTACGTGATCGCGCAGGGACGCGACCACGCCGACACGGTCCGGCTGGACATGATCAGCGTGGTCATCGCGGCCAAGCGCGCCGAGGTCGACGAGATGGCTCTGGAACCCGAGCAGATCCGGATCCTGGAACTGTGCCGCCGTCCCCTGTCGGTCGCCGAACTGTCCGCTCACCTGGACATCCCGGTGGCCGTCGTCAAGGTCCTGCTCAGCGACCTCCTCAACCGCGGCCTCGCCTTGGCCCGCGCCCCCTACACAGCGAAGAGCCCGGTCAGCCGGGACGTACTCCAGGCGGTTCTCGATGGCATCCAGCGACTCTGACCACCCACATGACACCGTTCCGTCCGCGTTGAAGATCCTCGTCGCGGGCGGCTTCGGCGCCGGTAAGACCACCCTGGTGGGCGCGGTGAGCGAGATCGCCCCGCTCAGCACCGAGGAGGTGATGACCGAGGCCAGTTACGGCGTGGACGACCTGTCCGGCGTGGAGTCCAAGACGACCACGACCGTCGCCCTGGACTTCGGGCGCATCACCATCAGTTCCAGCCTGGTGCTGTACCTGTTCGGCACGCCGGGGCAGGAGCGGTTCTGGTTCATGTGGGAGGAGTTGTCGGAGGGCGCCCTGGGCGCGATCGTCATCGCCGACACCCGTCGCCTGGAGACCTGCTTCGCGGCCGTCGATTTCTTCGAGCGGCGCGGGGTGCCGTTCGTGGTGGCGGTGAACTGCTTCGACGGCGCCCACCTCTACGAGGCCGATGAGGTGCGGGCCGCGCTGACCCTGGACCCGGCGATCCCGGTGGTCCTGTGCGACGCGCGGGTGCGATCCTCCGCGAAGGAGGTCCTGCTCACGCTGGTCAACCGGGTGGCCGAGCGCATGGCCGCCTGATCGGGGGCGGGTGGGGAGGGGGATCCCACCCGCCTCCGCCCGTTTTCGGGACACGATCCGGGCGCGGCCGGGAGCCGGGGAAACGGTCGTCGGGACCGGATCCCCTGTACGCGGGGACATTCCGGGTAAAGTGCGGCCCGTGGGACGTCGACGACGTGCCACGCCCGCAGGCCGGAGGCCCCGTCCGGGCGGGCCCGCCCGAGGTGACTGGAGTTCCCCCACATGAAGCGGTTCGAGTGGCGCGACCGGATCCACGCGCTGGACGCCGAGGCCGACTGCGAAGAGATCGTGCGCGTCCTGGGCACCCACGAGTTCCCGTGGGACATCGAGCAGGCGCTCGGGCTGGCCCTGTACCGGACGTACGCGGTACCGAGCATCGGTGAACTGCTGGCGCACACCCGCGAGTTCACCGAGCGCACGCAGCACCGCTACGACGACACGGCGCTCATCCTCAACGACATCCTGGAGCACGGTTTCGGGCAGGGGCGGGGCAGGGACGCCCTACGGCGGATGAACCAGATGCACCGCTCCTACGACATCTCCAACGACGACTACCGCTACGTGCTCAGCACCTTCGTCGTCATGCCGGTGCGCTGGCTCAACGATCTCGGGTACGGCTGGCGCAGGCTGTCCGACCACGAGATCGCCGCGAGCACCAACTACTACCGCAGGCTCGGCAGGCACATGGGGATCAAGGACATCCCCGAGACCTACGCCGACTTCCACGCGCTCTTCGACTCCTACGAGCGCGAGCACTTCGCCTTCACCGAGGGCGGGCGGGCCGTCTCCGACGCCACGCTGGAGTTGATGGTCGACTTCTACCCGGCCTGGCAGCGCCCGCTGGTGCGTCCCTTCACCAAGGCACTGCTCGACGAGCGCCTCATCAAGGCCTTCGACTACCCCGAGCCGTCCGCCGTCTGGCGCGCCCTGGCCGCCGGCGCGCTGCGGCTACGGGCGAAGGTCGTGCGGTTCATGCCGCCGCGCGTCGAGCCGCGCTGGGCCCGGCAGAGCCCCAACATCCGCAGCTACCCCGAGGGCTACGACCCGTCGCGCATCGGCACCTTCCCCCAGGGTTGCCCGGTCCCCCACGGCATGGCCACCGTCGAGGTGCCCGCCACCGGCGCCCGGGTCCCCGCCCCGGAGCGGACCGTCACCTCCGAGGGCGCGTCCGCCCCCTCCTCCACCACGGAGGCCGCCGACGCCGAGTGACGCCCGCGAGCGCCCCGAAACCTCCCCCAGCGACCCCTGACCTCCCCTAACCCCGAAGGAATCGCCCATGAAGCGTTTCGATTTCCGCGACGAGATCCATCGCCTGGACCCCGAGGCCGACTGCGTGCGGATCATGCAGATCCTCAACGCCCACGAGTTCCCCTGGGACATGGGCCGCGCGCTGGGCATCGCCCTGTACCGGACCTACGCGGTGCCGAGCATCGGTGAACTGCTCGGCAGCACCGACCAGTTCACCGGTCAGACGCAGAAGCGCTACGACGACACGGCGCTCATCCTCAACAGCATGATGCGGTACGGCTTCGAGCCCGGTCAGGGGCGCGACTCCCTGCGCCGGATGAACCAGATGCACCGCTCCTACGACATCTCCAACGACGACTACCGCTACGTGCTCAGCACCTTCGTCGTCATGCCGGTGCGCTGGCTCAACGAGTACGGGTACGGCTGGCGCAGGCTGTCCGACCACGAGATCTCGGCGATCGTCCACTACTACCGCAGACTCGGCAGGTACATGGGCATCAAGGAGATCCCCGAGAGCTACGAGGGGTTCCGGGACCTGCTCGACGCCTACGAGAAGGAGCACTTCGCCTACACCGAGGGCGGGCGCAAGGTCTCCGACTCCACCCTCGACCTCATGGTGACCTTCTACCCGCCGCGGGTGGCCGGGCTGGCCCGCAAGTTCTCGATGGCGATCCTGGACGAGTCCCTCATCGAGACCTTCCGCTACGAGCCGCCGTCCAAGGCCTGGCGCAGGAGCGCCGACATCGCGCTGAAGATCCGCGCCAAGGTCGTGCGTCGGATGAAGCCGCGCGAGGAGCCGTTCTGGGCCGACCAGAACCCGAACATCCGCAGCTACCCGGACGGCTACGACGTCAACAGGATCGGCACGTTCCCGGCCGGCTGCCCGGTCGCGCACGACGTGGACCCGGTCGCGCACGAGGAGCTGTACGGGAAGAAGGACGGCGGCACGGCCGAAGCCGCCGGGACCACCGAGGCCGCCGCGGACGGGCGCGTGTGACCGCCACCTCCGAACCCGCTCCGGAGAGCCCGGTGGAGACCCCCGAGGGGCCCCGGCCCCGGAGCGGCCCCCTTCCCCGGTCGGTGCACGCCTGGTACGGCAGCGGCGCGGTGGCCACCGGCATCTTCAACACGGTGCCCGGTCTGCTGCTGCTCATCTACCTCACCGACACCCTCGCGGTGAGCCCCCTGGTCGCCGGCGCGGTGGTGCTCCTGCCCAAGCTGGTCGACCTCGCGATCAGCCCCTACATCGGGGTCTGGTCGGACCGGACCCGGTCCTCGTGGGGACCGCGCCGGCCGTGGATGCTGGCCGGTGCGCTGACCCTGCCGTTGCTGTTCGCGGCGATGTTCGCCGGCCCGCCGCTCCAGGGGAACGGAGCGGCGGCGTACGTCGCGGGCGTGTTCGTCCTGGCGGCGCTGGCGTCGTCGGTGTTCCAGGTGCCGCACGCGGCCATGCCCGGGGAGATCACCTCGGACTACCACGAGCGGTCCACGTTCACCGCGTGGCGGACCGTGTTCGTGGGCCTGGCCCTGATGCTGGGCGGGGCGCTGGCCCCAGTGCTCAGGGACGTCCCCGCGGACGAGGTGACCGGCTACCGGTTGATGGGCCTGGTCATGGGCGTCGTCGTGCTGGCGTCGATGCTGGGTTCGGTGATCGGCACGCGCGGCGCGCCGCGCACCGTGTTCCCGCACCGTACCGAGGGCATGGTCGTCCAGTTGCGGACGGCGTTGACGCACCGGTACTTCCGGGTGCTGTTCCCCGCCAACCTGCTGATGGCGGTGGCGAGCGGCACGATGGTGGCGGGTGTTCCGTACGTGACGGCGAACGTCATGGGCGAGCCGGCCTACACCAGCATCCTCATGGTGTGCGTGCTGGTCCCGTTGATGGCCACGGCGCCGCTGTGGCGGCGGATCTCCGTGCGGGTGGACAAGCGCCGGGCAGCCGCCTACTCGGCCCTGGTGTTCTCCCTGGGCGGCCTGGGGCTGCTGTGCATCCCGCTGGGGGGCGTGCCGATCGCGGTCGTCTCCTCGGTGCTGGTGGGCATCGGCCTGTCGGGGTCGATGCTGCTGCCGTGGTCGATGCTGGCCGACTGCCTGGCCGCGAGCGAGGACGGCCGCCGGCAGGGCGGTGTGCTCTCGGGCGTGTGGACGGCGGGCGAGGCGCTGGCCCAGTCGGTGGGCACCGGCCTGCTGTCGCTGTCGCTGGCGGTGAGCGGCTACGTGGAGTCGGGCGCGGGCGAGGTCGTCGTACAGTCCGACGAGGCACTGCGGGGCATGCTGATCGGCAGCACCCTGGTCCCGGCCGCGGTCATGCTCCTGTGCCTGGTCCCGTTGGCGTTCTACCGGCTCACCGCCGAAGACGCCGAGCAGTGAGGAAGTGACGCGTGGGGCCCGCCGGACGGCGGGCCCCACGGTCGTTCTCGGACGGCGAGGCCGAGGGCTCCGTGACCGCGCGGGTCCCGTGGGCGCGGGAGACCTCGCTCAGCGGCCCAGACGGCGCCAGAGCGGGCGCGGCATCAGGCGCATCCCCGCGAAGAGCGGCTGGAGCACTCGGGGCGCCCACACCGTGGTCGCACCCGAGCGCAGCCCCGCCGACACCGCGTCGGCGACCTGACCCGGAGTGGCCGGGAACGGGGCGGGGTCCACGTGCGCCGACATCCGGGTGGGCACGTAGCCGGGGCGGACCACCAGCACACGCGCCCCGCTGCCGTGCAGGGAGTCGGCCAGGCCCTGGGCGAACCCGTCCAAACCGGCCTTGGCCGAGCCGTACACGAAGTTGAACCTGCGCACCCGCACGCCCGCCACCGACGACAGCACCACCAGGGCCCCGTGACCCTGTTCGCGCAGGCGGGCGGCCACGGCCAGACCCGCCGAGACGTGGCCGGTGTAGTTGACCGCCGCCGCACGGGCCGCGGACGCCGGATCGGCCTCGTACCCGGCCTGGTCCCCCAACACCCCGAAGGCGTCCACCACCACGTCCAGGTCGCCCACCAGGGCCACCGCCTCCTTGACCGTGGCGGTGTGGGTGTCGGGCGCGGTCGCGTCGAACTCCAGGGAGTGGACGGTGGCGCCCAGCGCGGCCGGCGCGCTCGAAGACGCCTCCACGCCGCCCCGGGCTGCCAGCACCACCTCGCGGGCGCCCTCGCGGACCAGCCGTTCGACGATGGCCAGACCGATCTCGCTACGGCCGCCGAGCAACAGCACGGTCCGCACGGTTCCCACCGAGTCGCGCATGGTTCTCAGGTGTCCTTCCGGGTGAGGCGTCACAGGAGCCGCAGTCGGCGGGCCAGGTCGGAGACGAGCACCCCGTCGGGGTCGGCCCGCTCCCGGATCTTGCGCCAGGCGGGCAGGTCGGGGTACATGGCGTGGATCGTCTCGGCGTCGGCCCGGCCGTCCTTGGCCAGGTAGAGGCGGCCACCCGCGGCGAGCAACCGTTCGTCGAAGCCCCGCAGGAGCCTCCCCAGACCGGGCAGGTCCGCGGGCAGGTCCACGGCGAGCGTCCACCCGGGGCGGGGGAACGACAGGTGGCCCTCGGTGGCCGCGCCCATCCGTTTGAGGACGGTCAGGAACGACGGCGCGCCCGCCCGGGACAACCCCTCCATGACGCCGACGAGGGTCTCCTCCGCCCCGAACGGGACCACGAACTGGTACTGCGTGAGTCCGCGCGGGCCGTACAGCCGGTTCCAGTCGCGAACGGCGTCCAGCGGGTGGAAGAACCCGCCGATCGGCTGGGCCTGTCCGCGTCGGCGCCGGGGCGCGGCGCCCCGGTAGACGGTGTTGAACGCGCCCACGGTCCAGGAGTTGAGGAGCCCGGAGGGCACCCACGGCGGTGCGGCCAGCCGGGCCCCGGAGCGATGGCGCAGCGGATCGCGGCGCAGCGGCGGCGGCAGGTCGCGCAGACGCGCGTGGTCGGCCCGGGTGACCACCCCGCGCCCCATCGCGCCCCCCTGGGCCGGCAGGTCCACCCAGCACACCGTGTACCGGTGGTCGGCGTCGGTGCGCGACATCAGGTCCAGGGTGGCGTCCAGGGAGTCGGTGCGGTCGGTGTCGACGCGCATGTAGGAGGTCTCCACCGGCAGCACCGCCAGGGTGGCCTCGGTGATGACGCCGGTCAGGCCCATCCCGCCCAGGGTGGCCCGGAACAGCTCCGGGTCGTCGCCGTCGGGGGTGAGCCGCAACGCCTCCCCGGTGGGCACGGCCAGGGTCAGGGCGCGCACGTGCGCGCCCAGGGACGAGTCGACGTGGTGGTTCTTGCCGTGGACGTCGGCGGCGATCGCCCCGCCCACGGTGACCTGGCGGGTGCCGGGGGTCACCGGAACGAAGTATCCGCGCGGGAGCAGGTGGGCGATGAGCCGGTCGAAGGACACCCCGGCCGGGACGGTGACCTCGCCGCGTTCGGTGTCCAGGCGGATCGGCCCGGTGAGCCCGGTGCAGTCCAGGACCGTGCCGCCGGCCGCCTGCGCGGCGTCACCGTAGGAGCGGCCCAGACCACGGGCGAGGACGCCGCGCGGCCCGGCACCGGCCAGGGCCTCGGCGACCTGCGCCGCCGTGCGCGGACGGACGACGCGTGCCGCGGTGGGCGCGGTGCGACCCCACCCGGTGAGGAGTACGGGGCGTTCCGGCTGCGATGGCACGGAGGGTTCCCCCTTCAGAGATGGATGCCCAGCCCCACCAGGGCGGTGAGGGCGACGAGGATCAGTTGGAGGGGGCGGTCGCGCAGCGCGATCTCCTCGGGCTCCTCACCCACGCCCCGGTCCACGAGCAGGTTGTAGCGCAGGACGAACATGATGAAGGGAACGATACTGCCCACGTGGAAGAGGTTCTGCGCGCCGCCGTCCTGCTCCAGCGCCCACAGGCAGTAGGTGACGACCATCGCCGCCGACGCCATGGTGCGGGTCTGGGACAGGTAGGTGGGGGTGTAGGCGCGCAGGGTGGCCCGGACCGGGCCGTTCGCGGGGCCCTCGCCCAGGGTGCGCAGCTCGGCCTCGCGTTTGCCGACCACGACCAGCAGCGCGGCCAGGGACACGACGATGACGAACCACGAGGTCAGCGGGACGCCCACGGCGACGCCGCCGGCGACGGCGCGCAGCACGTGGCAGGCGGCGACCACGACCAGGTCGCAGACCGCGACGTCCTTGAGGTAGCGGGTGTAGGCGAGGGTGAGCAGCACGTACCCACCGATGATCCCGGTGAGCAGGGGCTCGCCCAGGGCGAGGGAGGCCGCCGGGGCCAGGACGCACAGGGTGATCCCGACGGCCACCGCGAGGGGGACGGGGACCAGCCCGGCGGCGATCGGCCGGTGGCGTTTGCGCTCGTGGGCGCGGTCGCGTTCGATGTCGCGAACGTCGTTGAGCAGGTAGGTGCCGCTCGCCGCCGCGCAGAACAGGACGAACACCGCCGCGCAGGTCAGCAGCGGCCCGGGGTCGGACAGCACCCCGGCCGCGGCGGGGGCGGCCAGGACCAGGAGGTTCTTGAGCCACTGACGTGGCCGGCAGGCCCGCACCAGGGCGAGCGGGAGGGAGGCCGGGCCACGGCGGGCACCGGGCGGGGTCCCCCCGCGCCCGGTCCCCGGCACCACCGATGTCATCGGTTCGCCCTTCCGGCCGTCCGGACGGCCCCGCCCCACCCGTTCCGGTGAGGTCGGGGTCGCTCGGGGCCTTCAGTTGTGGTGATCACGGCTCCGGCCGGTGAGGAACAGGATGACGCCGATCGCGGTGAACCCGGCGCCGATGATGAGGGCGGCGAGCGGGATCGTGGTGTGGATCAGCGGCAGCACGGTACGGCCCTGCTCGGAGTTGGCCAGGGCGTTCTGGACGGACGTGTCGTCGAAGACCAGTTCGGCGTCGAGGATGGTGAGGACCTCCTCGCCGTCCACGACGACGACGCGGTTCTGGTCCTCGCTGACCTTGAGGGGGGAACCGGTGGTGGGCTCGATCCAGTAGGTGCGGGTGATGGAGAAGACCTCGTCACCGGTGACGTCGCCGTCGCCCTCCAGACCGGCGACCGAGCGCGGGAGGGTGCGCTCGCCGACGACCTCGCCGTCCACGACCTGCTCGAAGCGGTAGGCCTCGACGCCCTCGACGTCCTCGACGCCCTTGAACTCCATCGGGACGATCTCCTTGACCGTCGTCTCGAAGAAGTCGTAGTCGCGCTGCTCGGTGAAGAAGGGGAACTTCCAGAGTTGACCGCTCTGGACGGTGGACTCCTCGTTGACCATCGAGTCGCAGCAGTCGACGGCCTGGCCGGTGACCCGGTCGTGGCCGGCGCGGCGGCTGGTGGAGGTGATGCCGAAGTCGGTGTCGGCGTCCTTCAACCAGGTGAACTGGTCCCAGACCACGACCTCGTCGGTGCTGGAGGCCACGTCGGCCCGGATCGTGGAGTGCGCCTCCAGGGTGGCGTTCTCGACGAGTTCGACCTCCTCGATGTTGAAGTAGGTCGCTCCCTCGGCGACGTTGACGGTCTCGCTGTAGTAGGTCAGGGGGGTCTTCATCAGGGAGCTCGACACCCATGTGCGCATGAGGGGTGCTACGGCGAGGAAGAAGACCCCGAACCCGATGAGAACGACCGCAACGGTACGGCGCATGTGCCCTCCTGGGCGATGTGGGTCCGGATCTGGAACGGGCTTCAGTGGAACTAGCTTCAGTTCCGGGTAGAGTACTGCCCAGTAGTGAACGACGTCACCAGGGCGTGTCTGAATTTTTATAACACGTTCTAGTGAGACGTGTTTCGACTCCCACCCGTCCTGGAAGGCCCCATGGCGCCCATTCCCTCCGCGCCCGAGGACCCCACCGGCACCCCCTCCGGCGGCGCGCGCACCACCTCTCACGGCCCCGATCCCGCCCGGATCCTGCCGCAGGTCGACGGCCGCCACGAGAGCCTCGACGGCATCCGCGCCGTGGCCGCCCTCATGGTCCTGGTCTTCCACGTCGCCACCGAGACCGGCGACTCACTGGCCCCCGGTGTGCTGGGCGGTGTGCTCTCCGCGTTCGACCTGGCGGTGCCGCTGTTCTTCACCCTGTCCGGGGTCCTGCTCTACCGCCCCTGGGCGCGGGCCGCCCTGGAGGGACGGCGCGGCCCCTCCAACCGCACCTACCTGTGGCGGCGGATGGTGCGCGTGTTCCCCGCCTACTGGGTGGTGGCCCTGGCCGCGCTGCTGATCTACTCACGCGAACACCTCGACTCGCCGCGGTACTGGCTGGAGGTCATGACCCTGACCTTCCCGTTCAACACCGACCCCGCGTGGGTGGGCACCGGCCCCTACGGGCTCGGACAGATGTGGAGTCTGTCCGTCGAGGTGAGCTTCTACCTGCTGTTGCCGCTGTTCGCCCTGCTGCTGTCGCTGTGGGCGCGCCGGGGCCGGACCGTGGACGCGCGGGGCCGCCGACTGCTGTGGGGGCTGGGCGTCATGGCCGCGCTGGGGTTCGCGGCGCTGTGGCCGCAGTTCTTCCCCGAGCCGCGCCACTACATGCACGCCTGGCTGCCGCGCACGCTCGGCATGTTCGCCGCCGGGATGGCACTGGCCGTGTTGTCGGAGTGGGCCTGGCGCGAATCCGGTCCGGACGGGCCGGTGCGGCGGTTCTGCCGCACCATCGCCTCCGCGCCGGGGGTGTGCTGGCTGACGGCGGGCGGTTTCCTCGCCCTGGCGGCCACCGATGCCACCGGTGGCCGCTTCATCGGCTCCGGCGAGCTGTGGACCTCCCTCGCGTCGTCGGTGGCCGACATCGGCTTCGCCTTCTTCATCATCGCCCCGGCCGCCCTGGCGCCCCGCCCCGTCGGCCCTCCCGAACCACTGCGCTCCCCCACCGCCTGGCGCGACGGCCGCTGGATGGAGGCGCTGCTACGGCACCGGGTGTGCCAGTTCCTGGCGAAGGTCTCCTACGGCGTGTTCCTGTGGCAGTTCCTGGTGCTGTACCTGTGGCGCGACTTCACGGGACAGGAGATCTTCACCGGCACGTTCTGGCTGGACATGATCCCCGTGACGATCGCGACGGTCCTGCTGGCCACGGCCACCCACCGGTGGGTGGAGGAGCCCTCCCGCCGCTGGTCGCGCCGCTTCTTCCGGGAACCCCGCCGGGTCTGACGGCCCGGGTCAGTCGGACGCCTCCAGGTCGGCCCCCGTGTCCTCGGAGGACCCGGGGTCCTCCGAGGTCTCCGTGTCGTCGGCGTCCCCCTCGTCGGTGCCCTCCTGGGAGAGCGGGATCGGGTGCGTGCTCCGCTCGTTGGGCGCGAGCTTGCCGAAGGCCACCGTCGTCATGCAGAGGTCCTCCTCACCCTCGGTGAGCAGGGAGAGCCGGTCACCCTGCTGCGGCGCCGGAACGTGCCAGAACCCGCCGTCGGGCGCGGCGGGCAGGACCGTCTCGATCCAGCCGCCGCCCACCGACACCACCAACGGCGCGTCGCGGTCCGAGGTGTAGGCGAACGTCACGACCTGTTCGAGGCCGCCCGGCGCCAGCGCGGGCCAGGAGACCGCGCCGTCCAGCGTGCCCAGGCAGTCGTGCTCGGGTCCGGGCGCGAACATGTTGCTGAACAGGGTGTGCTCACCGGGCACGAGGTTCCCGTCATCGTCGAACACGTAGGCGGCCGACCCCTGTTCGGGGTGGGCGAGGCGTTCGCCGTCGTCGCCGGGGGCCAAGGGCGGCAACACGTAGGAGGTCAGCCGGCGGTCCCCGTTCCATTCGAGGACCACCTCCTCCGGGACCGGGCGCGGATAGAGGGCGCCCTCCTCCGGCAGGTCCGCCATGGACGCGCGCACGTTGCCCAGGTACTCGCGCAACCGTTCCCCGTTGAGGGTGTCCGCGTAGGTGTGGGTGGAGTACAGGGCCCCGGCCGCGTACCCGACCGTGAGGACGCCGGCCGCGATGGCCCGGTTGCGGCGCGCCCGCCGCCCCGGAGCGGCCCGGACCGACGGCGCCACCCCCGCGGTGCCCACCGATTCCCGGGCCCGCTGTTCGCGCACCACCAGGAAGGCCAGCGCCAGGCACAGGGCGAAGATCAGCGCGGCGTCGGCGACGTAGCGGGGATCGGCGCCCGCCAGCCCGTGACCTCGGCCGCGCGCGATCACCGTCGGGATGGCGTCCACGAAGAGCAGGTACCCGAGCAGCAGGGCCCACGCCCGCCAGGCCCGACCGCGCAGCCACAGACTGCTCAGGACGATGAGGAGCCACATCGCGACGGCGCCCAGGACCACGAAGTCCCGGGGCTCGACGAGGCCGCCGGCGGGGGTGATGATCGACCACTCGAAGGGGCCGCCCAGGGCGCCCACCGGGAAGACCTGCCCGAACATGCGACGCAGCAGTTCCGAGGCCGCCTCCCACTCGGGCACCCCGGCGCCCTCGCCGCCGCTCCCGGCGTTCTGGCTGAACAGGTACAGGGCCAGGTAACCGACGGTCATGGCGACCAGCACCGACCAGAACACGCGGTGCGCCCGGAACGCCCGCAGGGTCGCGGCCACCGGGTGGCCGGGGTAGAGGAAGGCGATGGCGAACACGAACACCAGCGCGGGCAGGAACAGCGCCTTCACCGAGAAGAGCATGCCGAACGCGATGGCCCCGGCCGCCCACCAGGCGTGGCGGGGGTCGGAGGTGCGCACGTGGCGGACCGTCCACAGCAGGGCGAGCAGGATCGCGAGCTGGAACGGCACCGCGTTGAGGGCTGCCGCCCACCAGCCCAGGACCGGGATCGTCAACGGGGCCAGGGCGTAGACGGTGAACGGGACGAGCAGTGCCCACCGCCGCCCGAACAGCTCCCACGTCAACCGCAGGAAGACCAACAGCGCGAGCGTCTGCAGACCCAGCATGAACCCGGCGCCGACCCACCAGTTGTAGGGCCAGAAGGCCGTCTGGAGGTAGACCAGGAACATCGCCCCGGGCATGAAGTGGCCCTTGTGCAGGGAGAACAGGTAGTCGGGGGTGAGGTCGGCGGCGTAGGCCGCGCCGAAGAACAGGAAGTCGTCCTCGACGAAGTACGACGCGTTCAGCACGTACACCTTGGCGGCCACGGCCACCACCAGGATCGCCATCGCCGCCCGGAACACGTTGTCCCCGGAGATCTCGCGCAGCGACCGGAGCGTCTCGGTGACGAGGGCTCCGATGTCCGGACCCTCGGCCTCGGGCTCGGCGACCGGGCGACGTACCCTGACCTCGGGCCCCGACCTTCCCTCCGGGCCGGTCGTGGGGGTTGCTGACGGCATCGATACTCTCCCCGCCGCTGGTTGGCCAAGCCGGAAAACGGATGCCAGAATACAACAGGTTCCAGTTTTGACCCGTACCGTTGACACTGGCCTTTCCACACCGGAGGTCCGGGATGGGAACGTGATCCAACACGTTCCACCCGGAGGACGCGCGCACCCTGGAGGTGATGTCGGTGGGACTCGAACAGGTCCGCCGTGACTGGACCCGACTGGGGGCCACGGAGCCGTTGTGGGCGGTGTGCGTCGACCCCGCCAAACGCGACGGCGGATGGGACGACGACGAGTTCCTCGCCTCCGGCCGGACCGACGTCGACCCGGCGGTGGCCCGCCTGACCGAACTCGGGCTGCGCCCCGAGGGAGGCCGGGTGCTCGACTTCGGCTGCGGCGCCGGCCGGCTGTCCAACGCGCTGGCCGCGCACTTCGACCGGGTGGTGGGCGTGGACATCTCCGCCCCCATGCTGGAGGAGGCCCGGCGCCTGGACCGCTCCGGCGGGCGCATCGAGTTCGTCCTCAACGAACGTCCCGACCTCTCGCTCTTCGACGACGACTCCTTCGACCTCGTCTACACCGACCTCGTCCTTCAGCACCTGCCCCCGGACCTGGCCGAGGGGTACGTGCGCGAGTTCGCCCGGGTGGTGCGTCCGGGCGGGGCCCTGGTCCTGGGCGTGCCCGAGTCCGAACGCCGCACCTTCAAGGGCCTGGTCTTCCGGTACGCCCCCTGGCCCCTCGTGGCCTGGGCGCAGCGGACGCTCCTGCGCTACCCGGCGCCGATGCGGATGCACACCCTGCGCACCGAACGACTCGCCGGACTCCTCCCCCAGGCCCGCGTCGTCGCCTCCGACGAGTACTGGGGCGGCGACCACTGGCGTCACCTGCGCCACTACGTGGCGGTGGACGGATGAGCGTCGCCACCCGCCCGGACGGCACCGTGCCGTTCCGCGCCACCCTCGGCCGTTCCGTCGCCCTGTTCTCGGCGTTCCGCAAGGAGCAGACCGACCCGGCGTTCTTCTACGGGACGCTCGCCCGCGACACCGTCGCCCAGTTGCGTTCGTACACGCCGCTGGACGGAAGGCTCGTGGTGGACGTGGGCGGCGGCCCGGGATACTTCGCCGACGCGCTCCGCGAGGCGGGCGCCCGCTGCCTGTGCGTCGACTCCGACGCCCACGAGATGACCCTGCACGGCCGGGCCGCCGACGCGTTCGCCCTCCAGGGCAGCGCCCTGGACCTGCCGCTGCGCACCGGCTCGGTGGACGTGTGCTTCTCCTCCAACGTGCTGGAGCACGTACCGGACAGGACGCGCATGGCAGACGAGATGGTCCGGGTGACCCGCCCGGACGGACTCGTCTACCTGTCGTACACGCTCTGGCTCTCGCCCTGGGGCGGGCACGAGACCTCGCCGTGGCACTACCTCGGCGGCCGGTACGCCGCCGAGCGGTTCACCCGCCGCAACGGGCGCCGGCCCAAGAACGACTTCGGTCGCACCATGTACGCGGCGCACGCGCACGAGATGCTGCGCTGGGCGCGCGGCCGAACCGACGTCGACGTGGTGGACATCCGGCCCCGCTACCTGCCGACCTGGATGCGACCGGTCGTCCACGTCCCGGGACTGCGCGAGATCGTCACCTGGAACCTGCTACTGGTGCTGCGCAAGCGCTGACGGTTCGGGCGCGAGGACCAGCGCGCTGATCACCCGTCCGTTCGCCGCCGCGACCGTGGCCGTCCACCCGCCCAGGTCCACCCGCTCGCCCGGCCCGACGGGGATGTGCCCGAGGATGACCAGCACCATCCCGGCGACCGTCACGTAGGCGCCCTCGGGGGGGTTCTCGATCTCCACCCCCAGCAGCGGCAGGTCGTGCACGGGATAGGTGCCGGGCACGCGCAGGGAGCCACCGTCCAGGTGGGTGACCTCGGGGTCCTCGTCGGTCTCGTCGGCGATGTCGCCGACGATCTCCTCCAGCAGGTCCTCCAGCGAGACGATGCCGCCGAGCTCACCGTTCTCGCCGATGACCACGGCCATCTGACGGCGGTCGGCGGTCATCCGGCGCAGCGCTTCGGAGACCGACAGGGAGTCGGGGAGCAGCAACGGTTCGCGGACCAGTGCGGCGACGTCGGTGTCGCCCTTGTCGATGAGGTCCGTCCAGTGGACCACCCCGAGGACGTCGTCCATGTCCCCGGCGGCCACCACGGGGGCCCGCGAGTGGCCGTGGTCGACGAGAAGGCGCAACGCCTCCCGTGCGCCGGTCCCGGAGGGGACGACGTCGACGTCGGGTCGCGGGACCAGGACCTGGCGGACCTTGCGCTCACGGATCTCGAACGCGCCCGACAGGATGTGCCGCTGCTCGGGGGTGATGTCGCCGCGCGAGACGATCATGTCCCGCAACTCCTCCTCGGTGACGTCCTCCCGCTCGGCGTTGGGGTCACCACCGAGGATCCGCACCATCAGATTCGTGGAGACGCCGAGCAGCCACACCACCGGGCGGGACATGGTGGCCAGCAGGTCCAGCGGACGCGCCACCATCAAGGCCCAGGCCTCCGACCGCTGCATGGCGATGCGTTTGGGGGCCAGCTCGCCCAGGACCAGCGTGACGAAGGTCAGCAGGACGGTGACCAGCACGATCGAGACGGGGCCGGCGTAGGAACCGAAGAATTCGAGCGGTTCGACGAGGGGGCGGGCCAGCGAGACGGCGGCGGTCGCGGAGGCCAGGAAGCCGGCGAGCGTGATGCCGATCTGGATGGTGGCGAGGAACCGGTTGGGGTCCCGGGCCAGTCGCGCCACGGCGCGCCCCCCGGGTCCGCGCCCTTCCAGGCGACGGATCTGGCCCTCCCGCAGGGTGACCAGGGCGATCTCACTACCGGCGAACAAGGCGTTCACCACGACCAAGACCAGCACGAGGCCGATCTGGGCCCCGTAGCCCTCCATGAGGTGCTCCTGTGAGTCGGTTCTGTTGGAGATGAGGATGTTCCCCGAAACCTCTGGTGTCACACCAGACCCGAACTCGGAAGGAACGTCGCGAAAACGCGGGACAGGGGACGGACCGGGGTACCAACGTCGAGAACCCCTGCCTCTCAGTGCTTCCACGAGCGGACGAGCCCATGGCCTCCGGCGACCGCGTCGACGTGTTCTCCCCCAACCGCGTCCGGGCCTCCACCCCGGTCGGGGTCGACGGCGGCACGCTCCCGCTGCTCCTCCTCGCCGATGACGACGGGCCCGAGCGCATGCCACAGCCGCCCATCAACGCGCTGTCGGTGCACGACCCCGTCTCGGCCGCCCGTATACGCGCCGGCGCCCGTCACTCCCGTTGAGGGGCGCGGTCCCCCGGAGTGCCGGTCCGCCACCCGGTCACCCCGGTGCGGTCGGCCGGTCATGGCGAGGCGACGGAGTGGACCCCGCGCCCACGAGAACGCGACGGCCGTTCCCCGACGGCCCGCCCCCGGTTTCCCGGCTACGACTCACCGGGTCTGTGGGCCAGGAGGAACGCCTGCCGGCCCGCGTAGGACCTCTCGCTCTCCTCCGGGTCGCGGATCAGCCGGGCGTTCACGACGAGCCCGACCCCGGTCAGCAGATCGGCGATGCGTTCGGGCGGCGTCCAGTGGACGTCCAGCGACAGATCGTGCCCGTAGGCGTGGGTCAGGTGCCGCAGTTCGTCACCCGCCTTGAACGCGATCACCAGATGGCCTCCCGGGGCCAGTACCCGATGGATCTCGGCGAACACCGTCGGCAGCAGGTCCGGCGGTGTGTGCACGGTCGAGTACCAGGCCACGGCACCCGCGAGCGATCCGTCGACGAGGTCCAGCGCGGTCATCGATCCGACCTCGAACCGCAGGTCCGGGTGCTCACGGCGCGCGACGGAGATCATCCCCGGCGACAGGTCGACGCCGAACGCCTCCACCCCGAGGGAGCGCAGGAAGGCCGTGATGCGGCCCGGCCCGCAGCCGAGGTCGGCGACCTCACCGGTGCCCGCCCGCACGCGTTCGGCGAACGCCGCGAGCAGGGCCCGGTCCAAGGGCTTGTCGTCCAGATCGTCGCGCGCGATCTCGGCGTAGTCGGCGGCCACGGTGTCATAGGCCGCCCGGGTCCTGTCCAGGTGAGTCGATTCGGTCACGGACGAGAACGATAACCCTCGCGGCGGCCGGTCTCCAGACTCCCTTTCGGGCCGATCGCTCAGGGGGCCACCCCCGCGATACCGGGAGGCGGCGGGAACGCCCGCCGGAGGTGGCCCCGTGGCCGGGGCCCGGGGCGCCCGATCGTCAGTTCGGCAAACGGTCCAGGATCCAGGTTCCGGCGGCCTCGCTCATGTGGGTGTGCGGTTCGTCGGTGTCCGCCACGAGGAACTCGTCCAGGTCGCTCCTCTCCGCTCCCAGGGCGCCGACGTTCGCGTAGGGGTCGTCGAGTTCACCGATCGAGACCGCGCTCACCGTGGGCACGAAGCACACCTTCCGGACGGACACCTCGATGGGTCCGGTCGCCTTGAGCCGATCTGCGGCGAGGCCGTAGGACTCCAGGGTTCCACCGGGTGCGCCGTCCAGGGCGGACAGGCCGGTGGTGCGCGACTCGTGTTCCGTGAGCCGCCCCTTGAGTTGGGCCACGAGCTGTTTGTCGCCCTCGGCCTGGGTGTAGAGGGTGGTGCCGGCGAACCAGCCGCCGGTCACCCGCAGTGCCTCCGTTCCGGGTGCCACGCCCGATCGCGCACCGTCGCCCCGGCCGTTGGCCACACCCAGCAGACGTGGGACGCGGGGCCAGTCCCCCACCTGGCGCAGGGACGTGAGGAACTCGGTGCGGCGGGCGTCCTCCGCCGGTTCGGCGTCGACGGTGGCCACGTGCCGCCACAGCAGTTCCCGGGCGGCGGGGCTGTTGATCTGCGCCGAGAGGGCGGGGGTCGCGGTGAGGAGGTGCGCGAGCTTCTGGAGGCCGATGGGCACCCAGGCACCCCGGTGGGGGGTGTCGATGGAGAGGTAGGTCGCGGTCTGGTGGTCGATGCCCTCGTGTTCCAGCTTCGCGAGGGCGTAACGGGTGATCAGGCCACCCATGCTGAGGCCGCCGACGACGAGGGGTTCGGAACCGGAGCGCTGCGCGATGGTACGGAGGACGGCCTCCCGCACGGTTCGCGCGTTGTCGAGGAGCGAGGCGCTGCGTTCGTCGTAGCCGACGAGCACGAGGTCGTGGCCGCGGCGGCGGAGTTCGGAGAGGAAGGGGTGATCGCCCCGTTCCAGGCCCTGCCAGAGTTCTTCCAGTTCGCTGGGTCCGGTCTCGAAGCCGTCGGAGAGGAGGACGGGTCGGGTGAGGCCGCGGTGTCCTTTCGCCAGGTGGATCCAGGCGATGCCGTCGGGCAGACGCCACACCTCGTTGGGTGCGGGCGCGGGCTCAAGGCGACCCGGTGACGGGAAGAGGAGACCGAGGGGTTCGACGGGCGGCTGCTGCGTGTCGCTCATGGCTCTGCTCTCACGAGGGGCGCGAAGGCGCCGATCCGACGCGCGTCCACGGCCGGGCCGGGGGTCCGGGGGGGCCGGATGAAGGCCGGGTGAACGCGCAAGTCAGAGGCTTCCCGGAGACGGGGCGATGAGAAACGGGAAGGTCACGAGAGGCTGACGGGCGACACGGTTTCCTCCCGCTTCGCCCAGCCGCGTACGAGGGAAGCGGACCGTCCGTAATGAGGTTTTCTCCTCACGTCGCGATCACTTCATGTCACCTGAAGGCGTACTCCACGTCACCCGATCGACGCACTCGGGGCGGGAATCGGGGCCGGAAAAAGGAGTGGCCCCGCCACATCCTTCTCGGCGGGGCCGGCCGGCCTTACAGAGGCGTTACCGCGTGGTGAGGGTGCCGAGGAGAACGGTCCACTCGGGCGCGGTGAACTCCAGGTGGCCGGGTTCCCGGTGCCGGGTGTCGGGGACAGCCGTCGCGAAGAGGTCACCCGACTCTCTTCGTGACATACCGGATTCTGAGCGGAAAGCAGGGAACTCTCACGCGAAGAGTGCGACAGCCGCTTCGTCGACCGGCTTTCTTCTCACCACGACCACGTATGACCACACGTTCTTGAGAGATATCGGTGGTCGCCGCGATCCCGCTCTGGAACCGGCACACCGGTGGACACCCGACGCGCGGTTCGGTCGGGCTCCCGGCATCCAGGTGAAGGCTGACTCACCTCGGCCCGGCAGGTCCGACGAACCGGTCGGTTCATGGGGCCGGCCCGGTGGATGCACGCCGCCCAGCCAGAACAGCCCTGGCAGTCGAACTCGGAAGCGCCTGCCAGGGCCGGTGTCCCTACCCGAAGCCGAACGGTTCGAGACGAGACGGAACGCGGTGCGGCCCCGAGAGGGCGGCCTCTCCGGGGGCGGACCGGTACGCATCGACGGTGGTGACAGGGCGGGTGGGGTGCGTCACCCGCGGGCGAACCCTCCGCCGTGCGGGGGAGGGCGGCGGCCTTCGCCCTGCACCACCACTCCCCCGGAACCGTGACCCGGAACCGGGCCGAGGTCAGGGGGACACGTACCCGGCCCGCACAGCGTAAATAGCCGCCTCGGTACGGGAGTGGACCTGGAGTTTCTCCAGGATGTTGCGCACGTGGTTCTTCACCGTGTTCTCCGTGATGAACAGCCGTTCCCCGATCACCCGGTTGTTCAAAGACCGGGCGACCAACGCGAGCACCTCCGCCTCCCGAGGGGTCAACTGCGGTATCACCGGCCGCTCCGGCGGACTGCTGTCCTGTTTGGCCAACTCGGCGAACTCCCCGATGAGTTTTGTCGCCATGGCCTGATTGATCGAGGGACGCCCGGCAGCGATCGTCCTGATGGTCTCCGCGATATCGGTGACCGCGATCTCCTTGAGCAGGTAACCCGACGCGCCGACCTTGAGCGCGTCGAACAGGTCGGACTCCTCGTCGCTCATGGTCAGCATGACGAACCTGGTGCCCGGGACCGACTCGCGGATGCGCGGACAGGCCTCGATGCCGCGGGCGTGCGGCATCCACACGTCCATGAGGACCACGTCGGGACGGGACCGGGCGGCGAGCCGGATCGCCTCTTCGCCGTCCCCCGCCTCGCCGACCACGTTGATGTCCGCCTCCTCGTCCAGGACGGACACCAGGCCGCGCCGGAACAGGGCGTGGTCGTCGACGACCATGACGCGGATCGGGCCGTCCGGGGCGTTGGCGTGTGCCGGGTGGTGTGGTTGGTCAGGGGTGGGGGGGTGGGGGCTCACTGGAACTCCTTTTTCGTGTGAACCGAAATGGTGACTTCTTTTTGTTTCCGTCGCGGCCCTTGCAGTGGAAAGGGTTTTCGCAGATGTTGACGGCGGTCCGGTTCGGGAAGTTGCAGTACATGCAGGCCCATCGGGATGCGGCGACGGCGATCCGGGAAAGCGCAGTGCACGGAAATCTCGTCCAACTCTCCTAATGCGGGGGGTGCCTGCATAATCTCACAGGCGACTTGTCGAGGTGGGCGGATCGCGGATTGTGGTGACCGGTCTGCCGAAGGGGGCCTGTGTCCCTGCCCGTGGCAGAGGTGGTGAGCCCCGCGCACGCGGAAATGGACCGGGCACCTTCGACCCCTTGGCGCCCCCGATAGGGGCTCGCGTGTGCGCATCCCGCCGATCCGATGGCCATGTGGCACCGGGCCGTCCTCACCGTGGACCGCACCGGGTTCGTGCCCGACACCCTGCATGGGACCGACCCGGCGCACCCGGGGTGGAAATGCCCCGTACCCCGCACGGACCCGCGATGGGCGCGGCGAGTGGAGGGCGACCACACGCTCGTCACCCGGGTCCATGACGGGTAACCCGACCGGCCACTTCGTCGAGCAGGCCCCGTTCATGGTGCTCCGGTCGCGACGCCCGGACCGACGACCGCTCCGGGAACCCGTGGACGAGAACGTGCCGGACAGACGAACGGGGTGCACTGCCGTGAACCCCCGGGTCGTCGCCTACCGGCATCAGGGATGGCGACTCGCCCTCGGCCACCTGGTTCCGGAGCTGCGGTACGCGATGCACGAAGCAGCGTGAGACCATCCGGAGTGGGCGGGGGAAGGACCGTGTACGTGGCCCTCCCGGACGGTTCGTGGACGGTTCGTGGACGGTCGCGGGGACCACCGGTTCGACGGAGGGCGACAGCGGCACGAGGAAGGAGTCGAGTGTCGGAGGAAGGCCGAGGCCGCGTCCTGAGGGAGCACGGGCCCGCCTACTCCTCCTCCGGCTTCTCCTCCGGGGACGGGACGAGGACATCCTCCGGGGTGACCTGCCCGTACCCCATGGCCACGTAGAAGTCCTCCAGCGTCACGTACCCCGCCCGCCGGGCCGCGCCGATGAGGTCCCCCGAGGTCTCCGCCTCGATCAACCGACGGTCGCCCCCCATGTACTCCGCCACCGCGCGACGCCCGTCGCCCTCCGCCTTCTCCCGCGCCCGGGTGCGGTACCAGGCACCGATCGCCACGCGGGCCTTGCCCGTCCGGGCCGACTCCAGCCACGCCCGGTCCGGCCCCGGTTCGGCCTTGGTGATGATCTGGACCGTGTCCCCCTCGCGGACCTGCGCGCTGGGCAGCGCCAGCCGCCCGTTCACCGTCGCCGCCGAGAACCGGTCACCGATCTCGTTGTCCAGGGCGTAGGCCACGTCCACCGGGGTCGACCCCTCCGGAAGGGTGAGGATCTGCCCGTTCACCGTCAACACCGTGATGCTGTCCGCAAGGTCGGTGCGCACCCCTTCGAGGAGTTCCTCCGCCGAGGCCCCCTCCTGCCAGCGCAGCAGCCGGGTCAACCACTCCGGGTCGGTGGTCCGCCCCGACACCAATCGCCCGTCGCGTCCGGTGCGCTCGTGGATCTCGGCGATGATCCCGTACTCCGACACCTGCTGCGCCCGCCCGTCGCAGATGATGATCTGCACCCGCCGCCCCGACTCCGTGACCACGGTCGTGTGCAGGGCCTTGTACAGGTTGTACTTGGGCGAGGCGATGAAGTCGCGGAACTTCGCGGGGATCGGCTGCCAGCGCCCGTGCACCGCGCCCAGCGCCAGGTAGGCGTTCTGCTCTCCCCCGCGCACCACCACCAGGTACCGCACCGTGGCCGACGGGCCCAGGTCGACCAGTGGGGAACCCGAGTGGAACACCGACGACAGATGTCGCGGCCGCACGTCCACGTCCGCCTTGACCCGGAAGGACGCCAGGCTGTCGCGCAGCGCCGTCGCCACCGAGTCGGTCTCGTACCGCGTCTCGTCCCGTACCCGGGCGACCCGCTCCCGGGTGTGCTCGAACTCCTCGGTCTCCAGGTACTCGAAACACAGGTCTTCGAGTTCCCGCTTGAGCTTGTAGACGCCCAGTCGTTCGGCGAGCGGGACGAGGAGTTCGCGGGTGCCCTTGGCGATCTTCACCCGTTTGTGCGGCGGCTGGAACTGGAGGGTCCGCAGGTTGTGGACACGGTCGGCGAGTTTGATCAGCAGGACCCGAAGGTCGTCGCGCGCGGCCACGACCATCTTGCGGAAGGTCTCCCCCGCGGCGGCGCTGCCGTACATGGACCGGTCGACCTTGGTGACCCCGTCGACCATGACGCCGACCTCGGTGCCGAACTCGGCGGCCAGGTGGCCCAGGCTGAACGGGGTGTCCTCCACCGTGTCGTGGAGGAGGGCGGCGACCAGCGTGGCGGTGTCCAGGCCGAGTTCGGCGAGGATGGTGGCCACCGCCAGCGGGTGGATGATGAACGGCTCGCCGCTCTTGCGCTTCTGCTCCCGGTGCAGGTGGTCGGCGACGGCGTAGGCGCGCGCCAGCAGGGCGACGTCGGCCTTGGGGTACCAGCGCAGGTGCTCGGCGATCAGCGCCTCGGCCTCGCCGGCCGGACGGGTGGTGGCCTTGGCCTGGTTGAGCCCGCGCCACCACTCGGTGGAGGCCGTCACATCCACATCGGGAGCTCCCATACGGACCCCTCTCCATCGCCCTGCGAACCGGGTATCGGACCAGCCTACTGATCCCACGACACCCCGGTCCCACAAAGCCCGGAACCGGTCACCGCCCCCTCGGACACGGACCGGGGCCGCCCCTGCGTTCCGTTTCCGGTGCGGTACGGACGGTGACCTCGGGGCTGTCCGGAATCCCTGGCGGGAGAGCGACACCGACGCCGTTCACGGCCGCGACCCCGCCAGGGCCCCCGTCCCCGCCCCGGACGCGCGAACGCCCGGCCGGGCGGAACCCTGGCCGGGCGTTCGGAGTTCGCGAGCACGGTGCTACCTGCGCTTCTCGATCTCCTCGGTCAGCTGCGGGGCGACGGTGTGCAGGTCGCCCACGACACCGAAGTCCGCCAGCTCGAAGATCGGCGCCTCGGGGTCCTTGTTGACCGCGACGATGTTCTTCGCGGTCTGCATGCCGGCCCGGTGCTGGATCGCACCGGAGATGCCCAGGGCCACGTACAGGTTCGGGCTGACCGTCTTACCGGTCTGGCCGACCTGGAACTGGTTCGGGTACCAGCCGGAGTCGACGGCGGCGCGGGAGGCGCCGACGGCGGCACCGAGCGAGTCCGCGAGGGACTCGACCACGGAGAAGTCGTCGGAGCCGACGCCGCGACCACCGGAGACCACGATGGCGGCCTCGGTGAGCTCGGGACGCGCGCCCTGCTCCTGCACGACGCGCTCGACGACCTTGGCGGTCTTGGCGGCGTCGGACGGCTCGACGGAAACGGCCTCCTCGGCGGCGGCGCCGGTGGCGGCCTCCGCGGGGAAGGAGTTCGGACGGACCGCGATGACCGGCACGCCGGTCTTGACGCGGGCGTGGGTGACGGTGGAGCCACCGAAGATGCTGTGCTCGGCGACGAGGTCGGCGGTGACGTCGACCACGTCGGTGAGCACGCCCGAGCCCAGCTTGACGGCGGTGCGGCCGGCGATCTCCTTGTTCTCGGCGGTGGCCGAGACGAGGATGGCGACGGCGCCCTTGTCCTGGGCGAGCTTGGCGAGCAGCTCGGCCTTGGGAGCCACGACGTAGTCGTTGAGCTCGGCCGGAGCCACGTAGACCTTCTCGGCGCCGAACTCGGCCAGCGCGGCCTTGCCCGACTCCACACCTTCGCCGACCCAGACCGCCGCGGGCTCGCCGATGCGGCGCGCGGCGGTCAGCAGCTCGGTGGTGACCTTCTTGACCTGTCCGTCGACGTGGTCGACGAGGACGAGGACCTCAGCCATAATCCTTGAACCTTCCTGAGTCTCTCGCCTGACCTACACGAACTTCTTCTCGGCGAGGAAGTCGGCGATCTTGGCGCCGCCGTCACCCTCGTCCTTGACGATCGTGCCCGCGGCGCGCGGCGGCGCGGCGGCGAAGTCGACGGTCTCGGTGGTGGCGTTGGCCAGCCCGACCTTGGCGGTGTCGATGCCGGCGTCGGCGGCGGACTTCTTGTCCACCGGCTTCTTCTTCGCCTGCATGATGAGCTTGAAGGACGGGTAGCGCGGCTCGTTGATCTTCTCCACGACGGAGACGACCGCCGGGAGCTGCGCCTCGACGACGTCGTAGCCGTAGTCGGTCTGGCGCTGGATCCTGATGGCGCCGCCGTCCACGTCGACCTTGCCGGCCAGCGTGAGCTGGGGCAGGCCGAGGTACTCGGCGAGCGCGGCGCCGACGACGCCGGTGCGGGCGTCGGTGGACTCCGAGCCCAGGACGACGAGGTCGAACTCCAGGGTGCCCAGGGCCTGCGCGAGAGCGTAGGCGGTCTGGAGGGAGTCCGAGCCGTGGATCGCGTCGTCGTTGACGAAGACGGCCTTGTCGGCGCCCATCGACAGGGCCTTGCGGATCGAGTCCGTGGCCTGGTCGGGACCCATCGTCAGGACGGTGACCTCGCCGCCGTGCTTCTCCTTGAGCAGGAGGGCCTCTTCGATCGCGTACTCGCAGAGCTCGTTGATGACGCCGTCGGACGCTGCGCGGTCCAGCGTCTTGTCATCGGGGTTGAGCTTCCGTTCGGTCGCCGTGTCCGGGACCTGCTTGACCAAAACGACAATATTCATGGCCGGTGGCCGACCTCCCTGCACTCCATATCCGCCGTGCGGCGGTCGGACGCTGGCGCGCCCCGTACTGCCAACAATGCCGAATGACGTTCGGTCACCCGACGGCGGGGCCGGTCTTTCCGGTCGATCGGTCCCGCGGTGTGCTCATAGTCCAGATGTTACTGGCTAGTAGCATGAAGGCCAACCCACAGCCCCCCGTTTTTACTTAGGAAACCCTAACCACTACTGGTAGCGCCGACTCCCCGACCTCCGCAATAGGGTGATCCACCGGTTCGTCGGACCAGGCCGGCACGGATGCGACGCCCCTTCTCCCACCTTAGTCACCGCGTCGCCGCGCGCCGGCGCCGCATCGCCTCTGTAACGGGGAACACCCCCGCCGGAACCCGCGTTCCCCACCCCGGAGACGGTCGCTCCCGACCCCGGGCCACCCCGGCGGGCATGACCGCGCCGCTCCGGACGGGCACCGCGGCGCGCACCGCCCTCCCCGCGAACGGCTCGGGCGCCCCGGCTCCCGAGGGAACGGAGGCGCCCGGCGCGGTGTGCGGCGCCGGCCTCAGCCGTCGACCCAGTCCGAGGGGCCCTGGAGCGGGCCGAGCCGCCAGTCCGGGGCCGAACTGAACCCGAAGGACAGGACGAGCATCGCGAACAGCACGACCGCGACGATCACACCGATGTACACGTACAGGTTGCGGAACCGGATCCGCTCCACCAGCCACACGGCCTGGTGCCGGGCCTGGCGTCCGCTGGGCATCAGGTAGCTGAGCAGCATCGTCACGAACACGGCGAATCCGCCGATGTAGTTGGCCCCGGCATCGCCCGTGTCCACGATCTGGGCGTAGACCAGGCCGACGAGGATGCCCGCCACCAGGTAGATCAGGCCGAACCCGACGGTGCGCAGGAACATCCGCCCGAACGCCCACGGGAAACTGAGCGCCACCACCACGCTGTCGGAGTTGCGCGCCCCGCGCGTCTGCAACCTCTTGGCGTGCTCGGCCTTGACCACGTCCAGGGCGCTCAGGCCCGCGATGACGAGGATGCCCAGGAAGATGCCGATCCACGGGAAGACCAACCCCAGACCGGCCAGGGCAAGGACCACGGGGATGAGCACCAACGGGTGCATCCGGTAGACCCGGTCCTCGTACTCGTCGCCCTCTTCCCCCTCCTCGTAGAGGGAGTCGTACTCGCTGTACTCACCGGTCTCGCTGTCGCCCCGGAGGTAGCCGCCCATCCGGTCGTTGCCGCCCCGGCGGAAGCGGTCGAGCCATCCGCCGCTCTCCTCGTAGTCGTCCTCGTCGAACTGCTGCGTGCGGTTGCCGCGGCCGTCGTCGACAGGGGGGAGGATGTCGGAGAAGTCGCCCTTGTGCAGGGGCGTGTTGAAGAACTGGGTCTGCGGGGCCTGACGGGGATCGTACTCCGGCTCCTCGAAGTCGAGGGGGGATCGGCCGCCGCCCCGCGCGACCTCGCGCGGGTCGAGCATCATCGTGCCCTGCGGGTCGCCGTCACCGGAGTCCACGGCGTCGATGCGCATGGTGCCCTGGTCATCCTCGTCGCGCACCGGTGCGATGCGCCGGGTGCCCGCGTCGTCGGGATCGGCGAGCGGGTTGATCCGCATGGTGCCCCGGGGGTCGTTAGGCTCGCCCGCCCCGGGGGGCGCGATCCGATCGGTGCCCCGACCGCTCAGGTCGTCGGTGGCGTCCTCGTCGACGGCCCAGCCTCTGTCGCGCGCCCCCGACAGGTCATCGGTGGCCTCGCCGTCCCAGGCCTGGGCATCGCGTCCGCCGGACAGGTCGTCGGTGGCGTCGTCGTCGGTGCGCCATCCGCCCCGGCCCGACTCGCTGCGCGCCTCGGAGACCTGATCGGCGGGCGCCGACCAGGCGCCGGCCGTGGGGTTCGGGCCGCTCCCCGAGGGGCCCCACCCCTCGTTGCCGCCCTGGGTCATCCGGCTGGCCAGGTACCCGGCCGCGCCGCCCAGCGCGGCACCGCCCAGGGCCGCGCCCGCGGCACCGGAACCACCCGATCCCCCGGTGGCGCCGCCGGCTCCGGCCGCGCCGGCACCACCGCCGAGGCCGGCGGCCGGTCGGCCACCGGAGTGGTCGGCCCCGGGAACGACCGGGTGGTGGACGGTGTGGCTCCCGGTCAGCCCGGTGGACTTGTTACCGGGGTCCTCGGTCCAGGGCAGGTCCAGGTTGAGCCGGCCGGCCTCCGCCACCAGTTCGGTGGCGGTGGGACGGCGGTGCATGTCCCGGGAGACGGCGCGCGCGACCAACGGCCGCAGCGCCTCGTGCATCCCGTCCATGTCGATCTCGCCGTTGAGGATGCGGAAGAAGATCACCTCGAAGGCGCCCGCGCCGTAGGGCGGGCGGCCGGTGGAGGCGAAGGCGACGGTGCCGCCCCAGGCGTGGATGTCGGTGGCCGGGCCCAGCGCGGTGCCCTCGATCACCTCGGGAGAGAGGTAACTGGGGGTGCCGACGAAGGTGCCGGTCTGGGTCAGCTTGGCTCCGTCGACGGCGTGGGCGATGCCGAAGTCGATGACGATCGGCTCGCCGTTGGAGATGATGACGTTGCCGGGCTTGAGGTCGCGGTGGATGACCTCCACCGCGTGGATGTCCTTGATCGCCCGGGCCAGACCGGTGATGAACCGGGTGAGGGCGCGCCCGCGCAACGGCCCGTGGTCGGTGACGGTGGCGTCCAGGGTCGGGCCGGGGATGTACTCGGTGACCACCCAGGGGAGTTCGGCGTCGGTGTTGGCGTCGACGACCGCCGCCACATTGGGACTCTGCACCCGGCGCATCGTCTCGACCTCACGGGCGAGCCGGGCCCGCGCGATGCGGTCACCGGCGACCTCCGGCTTGAGGACCTTCACCGCGACGAACTGCTGGGTCCGGGGGTCCTCGGCCTGGTACACCACGCCCATGCCGCCCGATCCGATGCGGCGGCGGATCACGTAGTGGCCGATGCGCTCCGGCAGCTCCTCACCCATGGGGAAACCTGCCGACATTGCCATCGAGAACTCATCCCCTCAAAAGACCGCATACCGCCACGTCCAGCTTATCGGCCGGGGGGATGGGTCACCATTGGCTTGTACGGACCTCCGACGGGGCCCTGTGGTCCGCTCGGCGCCGCCGGAAGGCTGGGGGCTCCGGCGGCCGGCCCCTCGTCGGACGACCATCACCGAGTATGACGGAAAAACCGTGCGAGCGGTTCCCCCCACCGTGCCCGAACTGGCCGGTTTCGGACTCCGGGATGGGTGTTTCGGTCACACCGTGCCCGTGACACCCACCCCGCCCTCCATGCCGGCTCAGCGACCGGTCGGTGTCATCGGCCGGTGAAGACGGCCTTGCCCGGACCCTGCTCGACGAAGCTGCGCATGCCGATCTTCTGGTCCTCGGTGGCGAACAGGCCCGCGAAGTGCAGCCGTTCGATCTCCAGGCCGGTGTCCAGGTCGGTCTCCAGACCACGGTCCACCGTCTCCTTGGCGGCGGCCAGCGCGATCGCGGGACCGTCGGCGAAGCGGGCGACGTAGGCCACCGCCTCGGCGTAGACGTCCTCGTCCGCGACGACGGCGTCCACCAGGCCGATCTCCTTCGCCTCGTCGGCGCCGACGTGGCGACCGCTGAAGATCATCTCCTTGGCGCGGGCCGGGCCGATGAGACGGGGCAGCCGCTGGGTGCCGCCGGCACCGGGGATCACTCCGAGCCGGATCTCGGGCACGCCCAGCTCGGCCTTGCTCCCCACCACCCGGAAGTCGGCGGCCAGCGCCAGTTCCAGGCCGCCGCCCAGGGCGTACCCGGTGACGGCCGCCACGACCGGCTTGGGGATGCGTGCCACGGCGGTCAGCGCGCCCTGGAGGTCACGGGCGTACTCCAGCATCTCGGCGTGGGTGCGCTCGGCCATCTCCTTGATGTCGGCCCCCGCCACGAAGAACCGCTCGCCGCCGTAGACCACGACCGCGCGGGTCGCCGGGTCGGCGGCGACCCGCGCGGCGGCCTCGGCGATCTCGGCGGTCAGCACCGCGTTGAGCGCGTTCACCTTGGGTCGGTCCAGCCGGATCACGGCGACCGCCGGGTGTTCGGGGTCGGTCTCCACGCGCACGAACTCGGCCACGTGCTCCACCTCTTCGTTCATCGACGTCACTGTCCCCGGATTCCTATCACCCGGCCTACGAGAACAGCAGTACCAGGGTGCCCAGCCGCGCGGACAGGGCGTAGGCGGACACCAACAGCAGGAGCGCGCAGATCGGCAGCAGCGTGTCGGCGGTGCGCCAGCGGCTGTGCCGTGAGCGGCTGCGCGGGCCGGTGCCGAACGCGCGCGCGTCCATGGCGGTGGCCATGAGCGTGCCGGTGCGGATGGCCCGGACCAGGAGCGCGAACATCCGCCCGAAGAACAACGTCACCATCCGGACCGGGTTGCGGCCCGCCTCCAGTCCGCGGGCCCGGCGCGCCAGGGTGATGGTGCGCCACTGGTCGGCGAGCAGCGGGATGAGCCGCAGTGCGGCCAGCACGCCCATGGCGGGGCGTTCGGGCACCCGGAGTCGCTGGACGAGGCCGTCGGCCAGGTCGGTGGGATCGCTGCCGGCGGCGACGAGCAGACCGGGCAGGGCGATCGCCAGCAGGCGCACCGCCGCGCCCAGGGCGCCCTCCCAGCCCTCCACGCCGTAGAGGTGGTTGACCAGTCCGCTGGAAAGGCCCATGAGAAGGAAGGGGCCGCCCAGGACCAGCAGGGTGCGCCGGTCCAGTCCGCTGAACGGCACCAGCGCCAGTACGCCCAGCAGCACCACGCCACCGGTGACGGCGTCCACCGCCGGAACCAGGCCCAGGCCCAGGATCAGCGCGGCCACGAGCTTGGCCGCCGGGTTGAACCGGGTCAGCCAGTGGCGGGCGCCGCCGTCCTCGGGCGCCTCGAAGGTGAGCGCGTCCCCGACCGCCCCGTGGTGTTCACGATCGGCCACGGGTCCCCCTCTCCGCCGTCCCCGTGCGGGTGTCCTCCCGGGCCCGGCCCTCGGCGACCCGGATCCGTACGTCGGTCAGTCGACGCAGCAGGAGGTCGTCGTGGGTCGCCATGACGATGGCGCGGCCCTCGGTGCGCAGTTCGCCGAGCAGTTCCACCAGCTCGGTCCACGTGCGGGTGTCCTGGCCGAAGGTCGGTTCGTCCAGGAGCACCACGTCAGGGGCGTGCGAGGGCCCGGAACTCAACGCGGTCGCGACCGAAAGCCGTCGTTTCTCGCCCCCGGACAGCGTGTACGGGTGCACACCGGCGAGATCGGTCAGGCGCAGTCGTTCGAGCAGTTCGTCCACCCACGCCTCGGTCTCCGCCCTGTCCCTGCCCGCGCGCAGCGGGGCGAACCGCAGTTCGTCGCGGACCGTGCCGGTGACGAACTGGTCCTCGGCGTGCTGGAACACGGTGCCGACGTGCCGGGCCAGTCTCCGGGCCGGCCAGCGCGCCAACGGCCGCCGGTCGACCCGCGCCAGCGGACCGTGGGGCAGCACCGCGCCCCGGTACGGGCGGGACAATCCGGCCAACAGGGTGAGCAGGGTCGACTTGCCGGACCCGTTGGGCCCGGTCAGCGCGGTGGCGGTACCGGCCCGCACCGCGACGTCCACGTCCTCCAGCACCACGCGCCGGGGCGGGACCCGCACGCCCAGCCCGGGCGGGGTGCGGGCGGTCACACCGGCGGCCGTCAGCAGCGTCCCTCCGCCGGGGGCGGCCTCCAGGGAGGGGGCGGGACCGTGTCCGGGCACCCATACGCCGCGGGCGGCCAGCGCGGCGCCGTGCTCGGCGAACACGGCCTGCGGGGTGCCGTCGGCGATCACCCCGCCGCCGGCCGTCAGGACGACCACCCGGTCCACCAGGTCGACGACCTCGGCGACCCGGTGCTCGACCAGCACCATCGTCGCGGAGGTCCGTTCCAGCAGGCGGGCCAGCACCCCGCGCACCAGGTCGGCCCCGACCGGGTCGAGGTTGGCGGTGGGTTCGTCGAGCAGCAGCAGGCGCGGACGCATGGCCATCGCGCCGGCGATGACCAGGCGCTGTTTCTCCCCGCCCGACAGCGCGCCGGTGGGGTGGCGCGGGCCGTAGGGGAACCCGACGTCGTCGAGCGCCTCGCGCACCCGCACGTGGATCTCGTGCGGGGGCGTCCCCAGGTTCTCCGGACCGAAGGCGACGTCGTCCCCGGCACGGGCCATGACGATCTGCGACTCGGGGTCCTGGGCGACCAGCGCGACCCCGGCGCGACCCCGGCGGGCCTGCTCCCCGTCCACCAGGAGCAGGCCCTCCTGATCGCCCCCGATCGCGCCGTCGTCGCCGGTGAGCCCGGCGAGGGCGTGCAGCAGGGTCGACTTGCCGGTGCCGGAGGCGCCGAGCAGCAGCACCCGTTCGCCGGGGTCGATGGTGAGATCGACCCCGCGCAGGGTGTGCGTGTCCCGGCCCGCGTGCCGCCATCCCCATCCGGAGAGTTCGACGCGCGCGCCGGGGCGTCCGTCCTCCGCCACGGATCAGCCCTTGGCCGAGGCGAAGGGGGCCAGGGCGCCGGAGCGGGCCAGGGCGGTGGTGAGCAGGCGGGCGCCGACGCCGGCGATGACGGCCGCGCTGATCACGACGATGACCCCGTAGATCACCTGGTAGTGGAGCGGCCAGGTGACGTTGTAGGTGATGTTGTCCCGGATGGCCGGGGAGATCCCGGCGACGGCGGCGGCCAGGACCGCCACGCCCATGCCCCAGCGGCGGTAGCCGAAGGCGAGGAAGACCAACTCGGGCAGGATGCCCTGGAGGGTCCCGTCGAGGATGACCATGATCCCCCACTGGGTGCCCAGCACCGCCGACACCGAGGCGGCGGCGATCGAGGTGAGCAGGGCGGCTCCCGGCTTGCGGATGATGAGCCCGCCCAGGACGCCGGAGATCAGCCACATGCCGTAGACGACGGCCTGCCCGGGCGGGAAGGCGACGAACAGCGGCGCGGTGATCGACCAGATGATGTTCCAGAGCCAGAAGACGACGCCGATGGCGACGCCCAGGACGGCGGCGACGACGATGTCGACGGTGCGCCAACTGCGCGCCCGTGCCCTGATGTCGTCCCAGGTTCCACCCGAGGTGGTGTCGGTGCCCATTGATGTGTCCCTTCGTCGGTGTGACGAGGGGCGGATACGGCCAAGAGCGACACCGTCGAACGGCGCGTCGGAGTCCTCCTCCGCCGCGCGACGTGACCGTCGGTGGCGATTCCCACGACTTCCTTCGCCGGCATTACCCGGATCAGGTGTGTAAGGGTCTGCGGTCGGTCCGCACTCTCAGCGCTCACGCGCTCCCCTGTCGGTTCGCACCCATTATGCGCCATACGTCGCAGAACACCAGGACTCGGGTCCCGCTTGGTCCGGGCCCGCGGCCCCGCTTCGGGCCGGGTCGCGCGACACCGAGGGGGCCGACCGCCGCGTGGTGGTCGGCCCCCGGCCCGGGGAGGCCCGTACCGCTTCGGCCGTCCACCGTGCCCGCCCCGGTCCCGCAAGGCCCCCGACGGATGGCCTTCGGCCACGGGTCCCGGTCTTCGTCCCACCGGCGGGCCCGTGACCGACCTCGCGGGTCAGGCGCTGTCGTCCTCTTCTTCCTTCTTCTTGGGCGGGGTCGCCGATGGGTTCCCGAAGCGGGACGGCGACGGGGCGAAGGACTCCGCCGGCAGATCGGCCGCGGCCCGACGCATCGTGGCCTGCCAGATCGGCCCGGGCAGCGTGCCGCCGTAGACGATCCCGTAGTACCGGCCGCCGATCGACACCCCCTGGAGCGGGTTCTTCTCGCCGCCCCGGATGTCGCCGACCACCACGGCCGAGGCCAGGTTGGGCGTGTGCCCGGCGAACCAGGCGTAGGCCGCGTTGTCGGTGGTACCGGTCTTGCCGGCGGCCGGACGGTCGATGCCCAGGCCGTTGGCGGTACCGCCCTTGAAGGTCTGCTGGAGCAGATGGTTGACACCGTCGGCGACGTGTGTCGGCACCGCGTCCTCGTCGCAGTGCGAGCGCATGCGGATCTCACGGAAGTCGGCGTCGCCCTCGCGTCCCACGGTGACCGCGGCCACCGGGTAGGGCTCGCAGAAGGTCCCCCGGGACGCGAAGGTGGCGTAGGCGTTGGCCACGGTGAGCGGGGAGACCTCCTGGTCGCCCAGGGTGAAGGAACTCCACACGCCCAGCGGTTCCCCGTCCGCGCGGTGGATCCCCACCCGTTCGGCCATCTCCGCCGTCTCGCACAGGCCCACCCGCCGCTGGAGCTGGGCGAAGTAGGTGTTCACCGAGCCCTTGGTGGCGCTGATCATGTTGTGCGAGCCCTCGTCGCTCTCACCGGCGTTGCGGACCTCCCACTTGGACATCACACCGCCGTCGCAGTTGCTCAACCCGCTCACCGACACGTTCTTGGGCGAGGAGAAGCTGGTCTTGTACTTCAGCCCCTTGTCCAGGGCGGCGGCCAGCGTGAACGTCTTGAACGTCGACCCCGCCTGGTACCCGTGCGATCCGCCGTCGGCGTGGTCGACCGCCAGGTTGATGGAGGTGGTCCCGACCTCCTCCGGATCGAACCCGTACCGCATGTTCTGGGCCATGGCCCGCACCTTGCCGGTGCCGGGTTCCACGAGGACCTGCGCGGCGAACTTGGTGGTGTCCCCCGGCGGCACCCGCTCGTCGATGGCCTCCTGCGCGGCCTCCTGCATGGCGGAGTCCAGGGTGGTGCGCACGGTGATGCCGCCGCGTTCGAGCAGGCGCCGGCGCTCCTCGGGGTCCTCGGCGAACTCCTCGGACTCCTGGAGCCAGCGCATGACGTAGTCGCAGAAGAACGGCTGCTCGCTGTGGTAGCAGCTACCGCCGCGCGGCGTGGGGTCCAGCCCCAGGTCGGCGCCCTTGTACTCCGCGGCCTCGGCGGCGTCCAGGTGTCCGGTGGACTCCATCCGGTCGAGCACCAGGTCGCGTCGTTGCCGGGCGGCGTCGGGGTTGGTCAACGGGTCGTAGTAGGAGGGGGCGCGCACCAGGCCGACGATGGTCGCCGCCTGGCCGGGGTCGAGGTCCTGCGCGGCGATCGAGAAGTAGCGGCGGGCCGCGATCTCGATGCCGTGGGCGCCCGCGCCGAAGTAGGCGAGGTTGAGGTAGCCCTCCATGATCTCGTCCTTGGTGAGGCGGTCCTCCACCTCGATGGCGTAGCGCAGCTCGACGAGTTTGCGGCTGATGGTGCGTTCGCTGGCGCGCTCCAGCTCCTCCTCGCTGGCGGCCTGCTCGATGAGCAGGTTCTTGACGTACTGCTGGGTGATGGTCGATCCGCCCTGGGTGTCGCCCTGCGCGGTACGGGTGGCGGCGCGCAGGAGGCCCTTGAGGTCGAGCCCGGAGTGTTCGTGGAAACGGTCGTCCTCGATCGCCATCAGTGCGGCCGGCACCCACGGGCTGATCTCCGACAGGCGCACGACCTCGCGTTCGCGCTGGGCGACCTCGGCGATGGGCCGGTGGTCGACGTCGGTGATGAGCACCCGTTCGACCAGACGGGGGATCTCCAGGTCGGCCGGCATCGCCATGAACCCCGACGCCGCGTCCCTGGCGGTCAGTCCCAGTCCGCCCGCCCACGGCATGACCAACGCCGCGGACAGCACTCCCGCCAGCGCGCCCGCCCCCGTCAGGCCCAGGATCGTCCGGCCCCGCCCCTCCTGGGATCGGACCTTCCGGTTCGGCTCCGTCACGTCGCCCCCTACTGCCGAGTGCCGCCCCGCCCGTGAGACACGGGCAGGGCACTGCGCCGACCACCCTCGCAGGGACGGACCGCCTCGTTGGGCATCGGAACGGGCGTGTCACAGAAAAGCTTCATCAATATATAGCAAAGCCCTCAGATCGGTCATCGCTCACTACGGTTGCACGGATTGACGAAACGGACATTTCAATCCCTCGACATCAAGACGCCACGGGACCGGCAGAGCACGCCCGAGCGACGAAGCCGTGAATCCCGGACAAGAAGATCTCTGGAGATGATTCCGACACATGGGCATGTCCGCAATAAGGTCAGACCCCCACCCGGGGCATTTGGTCATCCCTACCCACCCGCCTGCGGCCTCCAACATGACCGATCAGTTTTCCGACTTTTCACCACAGAGAATGCCGTATCAACCAGAGAGACACCCGAATCTGGTGTTGCCTTATGACCGATTTGAGCAGTTTACCCAGGTGAAACCAGGCAAATACCAGCCAGAAGCCCTCCCGCCCAGTGTGATGAGGATCACATAAATTATCCGGCCATGGTACTCCGCCAAACCACACGAGAGGGCAGACGATAGAGAGCGGAGGGCACCGAAGCGGCAATCCGGACAGATCTCGATCCGGAAACTTCGTTAACTCCGTCTTGCCTTGGATTAACTCTGGGTTATTTCCGCCCGACGAGAACCAAGGCGTCTCCCTAAAACGCCCGAACCACGACAATTACGGTGTAGCCAGTGATCGGACGCCTGCCCATCCTCGACATCTCTCCGGACAACGACCTGGGCCCCGTGAAAGCCGTTCCCGGTGAACGCTTCACCGTCGGGGCGACGGTCATCCGCGAAGGACACGATTCCCTCGCAGCGGGTGTCGTCGTGTACAACCCGAAGGGCCGCCGGGAACGACTCGTTCGCATGAGCGAGCGCGCACCCGGGACCGACCGCCACGAAGCGGAGATCAGCCTCCCCGCGGAGGGGAAGTGGTCCTTCGCGATCGAGGCCTGGAGCGACCCCTTCGCCACCTGGCACCACATCGCGGAGGTCAAGCTCCCGCTCGACCAGGACACCGAACTCGTGCTGGAGGAAGGCGCCCGGCTGCTCTCCCGGGCCGCCCGCCGCGTTCCCCGCAGGCCCCTGCCGGCCCGCGCCGCGGCCGTCCTGCGCGACACCTCCCTGTCCCCGGCCGACCGTTACGCCGCGGCGATCACCCCCGAGGTGCTCGCCTTCATGCACGACGTACCGCTGCGCGAACTCGTCACCCGGTCACCGCGCACCCGCGTCGTCGTGCACCGCGAACGCGCCCTGTTCGGCTCCTGGTACGAGTTCTTCCCCCGCTCCGAGGGGGCCCAGGTGGACACCGCGCCCGGCCAGGAGGTCTCCGGGACCTTCACCACCGCGGCCAAGCGGCTGCCCGCCATCGCCGACATGGGCTTCGACGTGGTGTACCTGCCGCCCGTCCACCCCGTGGGGCACGACCACCGCAAGGGCGCGAACAACTCCCTCACCGCCGGCCCGGGCGAACCCGGATCGGTGTGGGCCATCGGATCGGCCGAGGGCGGCCACGACGCCGTCCACCCGGACCTGGGCACTCTCGCCGACTTTGACGCCTTCGTCGCCGAGGCGCACGAGCACGGCCTGGAGATCGCCCTCGACCTGGCCCTCCAGTGCTCTCCCGACCACCCCTGGGTCACCGAGCATCCGGAGTGGTTCACCACCCGGGTCGACGGGTCCATCGCCTACGCCGAGAACCCGCCCAAGAAGTACCAGGACATCTACCCGCTGAACTTCGACAACGACTTCGCGGGCCTGTACAAGGAGATCCGCCGGGTCGTCCAGCACTGGATCGACCACGGTGTGCGCATCTTCCGGGTGGACAACCCCCACACCAAGCCGGTGGCGTTCTGGGAGAAGCTGCTCGCCGACGTGGCGAAGAAGCACCCCGACGTGCTGTTCCTGGCCGAGGCGTTCACGCGCCCCGCCATGATGCGGACCCTGGCCAAGGTCGGCTTCCACCAGTCGTACACCTACTTCACCTGGCGCAACGACAAGGGCGAGCTCACCGACTACCTCACCGAGCTCAGCCGCGAGACCGCCCACTACCTGCGCCCCAACTTCTTCGCCAACACCCCGGACATCCTCCACGCCTATCTCCAGGAGGGCGGCCGTGCCGCCTTCGAGATCCGCGCCGTCCTGGCCGCGCTGCTCTCCCCCACCTGGGGGATCTACTCGGGCTTCGAGCTGTGCGAGAACACCCCGGTACGGCCCGGCAGCGAGGAGTACCTGAACTCGGAGAAGTACCAGTACCGGCCGCGCGACTGGGCGGGAGCCGAGGCCGAGGGGCAGAGCATCACCGGCCTCATCACCCGTCTCAACGAACTGCGTCGGGAGCACCCGGCCCTGCGGGAGCTGCGCAACCTGCGCTTCCACCACGTGGACCGGCCCGAGCTGATCTGTTTCTCCAAGCACCGCCCCGGCGACCGGCCCGGTGACCCCGACGACGTGGTCATCGCCGTCGTCAACCTCGACCCGCACCACGCCCACGAGGCGACGGTGCACCTGGATCTGCCGTCCATCGGCCGTGCGTGGGAGGAGGAACTCAAGGTGACCGACCAGTTGACCGGTGCCGCCTACACCTGGGGAGCGGTCGACTACGTCCGGCTCGACCCCGCGCAGGGGCCCGCGCACGTGTTCACCGTCAGCGGCAGATAACGGCCCGCGGAGCGGGGCGGGGCACGGCGGAGGACATCCGCGGGTGCCCCTCCCATGCCCCGATGAGCCGTTGATCCGATGTCGAACATTCAGGGTGGGGAGCAGTAGATGAGCAACGACGAGTCCGGGCCGGGACGCAACGAACACCTCGCGCACGGTCCGCTCGCGCCGGCCACCGGGGCCGCCACAGGCCCGCTCATGTCCTCCGGCGGTACCGGTGATCCCCACTGGTACAAGCACGCCGTCTTCTACGAGGTACTCGCCCGGGGTTTCTTCGACTCCAACGGCGACGGCACCGGTGACCTCACCGGTCTGGTGCGCAAACTCGATTACCTCCAGTGGCTCGGTGTCGACTGCGTCTGGCTGTTGCCGATGTACGAGTCGCCCCTGCGCGACGGCGGGTACGACATCTCGGACTACTTCAAGGTCCTCCCCGAGTTCGGCACCACGGCCGACTTCGTGGAGCTGCTCGACGAGGCTCACCGGCGCGGCATCCGCGTGATCACCGACCTGGTGATGAACCACACCAGCGATCAGCACCCGTGGTTCAAGGCCTCCAGGGAGGACCCCGACGGCCCCTACGGCGACTTCTACGTGTGGTCCGACACCGATGAGCGCTACGAGGACGCCCGGATCATCTTCGTCGACACCGAGACGTCCAACTGGACCTACGACGAGGTCCGCGGCCAGTACTACTGGCACCGCTTCTTCTCCCACCAGCCCGACCTCAACTTCGAGAACCCCGCCGTCCAGGAGGCCATTCTGGAGGTCCTGCGCTACTGGCTGGACCTGGGCATCGACGGGTTCCGGTTGGACGCGGTGCCCTACCTGTACGAGCGCGAGGGCACCAACTGCGAGAACCTCAAGGAGACCCACGAGTTCCTCAAGCGGGTGCGCGCCGAGGTGGACCGGCTCTACCCCGGTCGGGTCCTGCTGAGCGAGGCCAACCAGTGGCCCTCCGACGTCGTCGACTACTTCGGCGACCACGAGTCCGGTGGCGACGAGTGCCACATGAACTTCCACTTCCCGCTGATGCCGCGCATGTTCATGGCGGTCCGGCAGGAGCAGCGGTTCCCGATCTCGGAGATCCTCGCCCAGACCCCGGAGATCCCGCGGAACTGCCAGTGGGCGATCTTCCTGCGCAACCACGACGAGCTGACCCTGGAGATGGTCACCGACGAGGAGCGCGACTACATGTACTCCGAGTACGCCAAGGATCCACGCATGCGCGCCAACGTGGGGATCCGCCGGCGGCTCGCCCCCCTGTTGGACAACGACCGCGACCAGATCGAACTGTTCACCGCCCTGTTGCTGTCCCTGCCCGGCTCCCCGGTGCTGTACTACGGCGACGAGATCGGCATGGGCGACAACATCTGGCTGGGCGACCGCGACGCCGTGCGCACGCCCATGCAGTGGAGCTCCGACCGCAACGCCGGGTTCTCCACCGGTGACCCTGGACGGCTGTACCTGCCGCTGATCCTCGACCCGGTCTACGGCTACCAGGCGGTCAACGTGGAGGCCCAGCGGGCCAACCCCGGTTCGCTGCTCCACTGGACGCGCCGGATGATCCAGATCCGCAAGCGCCACCCCGTGTTCGGCACCGGCGCGTTCACCGAGTTGAACGCCACCAACCCGAGCGTCCTGGCGTTCATCCGCGAGCACGGCGACGACCGCATGCTCTGTGTGAACAACCTGTCCAAGTACCCGCAGCCGGTGGAGCTGGACCTGTCCCGATACGCCGGGGTGAACCCCGTGGAGTGCGTGGGCGGGGTGCGCTTCCCCGCGATCGGCGAACTCCCGTACCTGCTCACCCTGCCCGGTCACGGCTTCTACTGGTTCCAGCTGCCCACCGCAGGCGCCGACCCCGAGCCGGCGGTCGCCCGTGAGGAGGACACGGCACCCTCCTACGGCCTGCCCGCGGCCGGGGTCAGTGCCAGGACCGCGCTGAGCGGGCGGGTCGGCCACACCCGCGACGCGCACCACACCATGGTCACCACGCCGCCCGCCGCCCCGACCGGCGAACCGCTCCGCCCCGGCGGATCCCCTCCTCCTCGGGGATCCGCGGTGACCGCACCGGGACCGACCATCCCGATGGCGGAGGGCACCGGCCCGGGTGTCGGCGAGAAGGGGAACAGGTCTGACTGACATGTCCCAACTCGAAGAGCTCCTGGCCGTCTGGCTGCCCCGACAACGCTGGTTCTCCGGCAAGGGCATCCCCATCCGACAGATCCGGATCGAGAGCCGGCACACCCTGGTGTCCGCCGGGCTCGAAGGTCCCGACCTCACCCTGCTCATCATCAAGACCGGGCAGCGCGGCCACGATTCCCGCTATCAGGTGCTGCTGGGGTCGCGCCCCTCGCGTTCCCTGCCCGCGGACCTGGCCGGCGCCGCCATCGGTGTCTGTCAGTCCCCGGGTGGGCGGCCACGGGTCATCTACGACGCCGCGCACGACGTCCAGCTGACGGCGATGCTGCTGGAACGGTTCGCCGCCCCGTCCGGGGCGGGCAGGGTCCGGTTCCGGACCCTGCCGGGGGAACGCGTCCGCACCGGTTCGGCCGGGCGGATGCTCACCGGCGAGCAGTCCAACACGTCGTTGGTGTTCGGCGAGGACTACGTCCTGAAGATGTTCCGACGGGTGTGGCCCGGTCCCAACCCGGATCTGGAACTCAACCGGGCGTTGTCGGGATCGCCCTACGTGGCCCGGCCCTGCGGGTGGATCGAGGCCGATCTGCCCGGGTACGCGGTGCCCACCACCCTGGCCATGCTCCAGACCTACATCCCCGGAGCGGTGGACGGGTGGGTGCTGGCCACCGCCTCCGCCGAGAAGCTCATGGGCGGGAGCGGGCGGGCGACGGAGACGTCCTTCGCCGAGGACGCCGCCCTGCTCGGGCGCACCACGGCGGAGGTGCACCGCTCCCTCGCCCGGACACTGCCCACGGACGTGCTGTCGGTGACGGCCGTGGCCGAGCTGGCCGACGCCATGGTGGAGCGATTGGCCATGGCCAGCGCCGAGGTACCCGAACTCGCCGAGCACGCGCCCCTGGTGATGGAGGCCTACTCCGAATTCGCCCGGGTCGACGAACCGCTGCCGATACAGCGCATCCACGGCGACTACCACCTGGGCCAGGTCATCCGCACCCGTTCCGGGGGCTGGGTCCTGCTCGACTTCGAAGGCGAGCCGACCGTCTCGGTCCGGGAGCGCAGGAGACCGTCCAGCCCCTTGCGGGACGTGGCCGGGATGTTGCGCTCCTTCGACTACGCCGCCGGATACCTGCTGGTCAAGCACCCCGGCGACGAGGAGTTGGAGTGGTCGGCCCGGGCCTGGGCCCGGAACAACCGCGAGGCGTTCTGCCGGGGGTACGCCGACGGCGGCGGAGCCGACCCGGACAAGCACCTGACCGTCCTGCGGGCCTTCGAGTTCGACAAGGCCGTGTACGAGGTGCTGTACGAGGCCCGTAACCGGCCGGACTGGCTGCGGGTCCCGTTGGAGTCCATCGCCGCGGGGGCCTCGAAGCCGCCGGTAGCCCGGTGATCGACGGCCCGCCGTCCGATCCGGGCGACGGGCCGTGCCGTTTTTCCCGTTCACCCACCGTCCCTGTTCACGAGCACCACGGAGCCGCATTGTCCTCGCCACGCAGCGAACAGCGTCCGCGCGCGACCACCGATGAGGAGACCGCGAAGAAGACCGAGAGCAAGGCCGCGTCCGCCGAGGCCGCGAAACCGGCGAAGAAGGCGACGCGCAAGGCCACCGCGGCGACCGTTCCGGAGCGGAAGCCGAAGCGCGGGTCCGGAAGCCGCAAGAAGGAGCCGGTGAGCACGGCGTCGGCCGAGAAGGCGACCCCGGTCACCGCATCCGCCAAGAAGACGACCTCGACCGCGTCGACCAAGAAGACGACCGCGGGCACGGCGCCGGCGAAGAAGGCGCCCGCCAAGGCGACCGCTTCGGCCGGGAAGGCGCCCGCGCGCAGGACGCCGGCCCGCCGGCCCGCCGGCCTCACGGCGGAGCTCGTCGCCGAGCTGGACCGCCTGGTCGACGGCCACCACCACGACCCGCACGCGGTGCTGGGCGTGCACACCCAGGGTCGGGGCACGGTGGTGCGCGCCCTGCGCCCCTCGGCGACCGAGGTCCACGTCGAGGTGGCCGGCGGCGAACGCGTGAAGGCCGACCACCTGCACCGGGGGGTGTTCGTCGCCAAGGTCCCCGGGAAGAAGCCGGGGGATCCGGTCGACTACCGGGTCGTCGCCCGTTACGAGAACGGCGACGAGCACGTCTCCGCCGACCCGTACCGCTTCGCGCCCACCATCGGCGACCTGGACCTGCACCTCATCGGCGAGGGCAGGCACGAGGAGCTGTGGCGGGCCCTGGGCGCGCACACCCGGACCCTGGAGGGCTCGGGGGGCGAGGTCTCCGGAACGTCCTTCTCCGTGTGGGCGCCCAACGCGCGCGGGGTGCGCGTGAGCGGCGACTTCAACCTGTGGAACGGCACCGGTCACCCCATGCGCAGCCTGGGCGGCACCGGTGTGTGGGAGCTGTTCGTCCCCGGGGTGGGCGACGGGACGCTGTACAAGTTCCAGGTGCTGGGGGTCGACGGGCACTGGCGGGACAAGGCCGACCCGATGGCCCGGGCCACCCAGACGCCGCCCGAGACGGCGTCGGTGGTGACGACGTCCGCGCACGTGTGGGGCGACCAGGAGTGGATGACCGAGCGCAAGGGCGTGGAGCCGCACCGGGCGCCGATGAGCGTGTACGAGGTGCACCTGGGGTCGTGGCGTCCCGGACTGGGCTATGCCGAACTGGCCGAACAGCTCGTCGAGTACGTCACCGAGATGGGGTTCACGCACGTGGAACTCCTGCCGGTGGCGGGGCACCCCTATGACGGTTCGTGGGGCTACCAGGTCACCTCCTACTACGCGCCCACGCCCCGGTTCGGGTCTCCGGACGAGTTCCGGCACCTGGTGGACTCGCTGCACCGGGCCGGGATCGGGGTCCTCCTCGACTGGGTGCCCGCGCACTTCCCCCGGGACGAGTGGGCGCTGGCCCGCTTCGACGGGACCGCGCTGTACGAGCACCCCGACCCGCGTCGGGGCGAGCACCCCGACTGGGGGACGCTCATCTTCAACTACGGGCGCACCGAGGTGCGCAACTTCCTCGTGGCCAACGCGCTGTACTGGCTGGAGGAGTTCCACATCGACGGGCTGCGCGTGGACGCGGTGGCCTCGATGCTGTACCTGGACTACTCGCGCGAGGACGGCGGGTGGGAGCCCAACGTGTTCGGCGGCCGGGAGAACCTGGAGGCGATCGACTTCATCAAGGAGCTCAACACGGTCGTCTACCGGCGCAATCCGCACGCGGTGATGATCGCCGAGGAGTCCACCGCCTATCCGGGGGTGACCCGACCGGTGGACCACGGCGGACTGGGGTTCGGGCTCAAGTGGAACATGGGGTGGATGCACGACACCCTGAAGTACATCGAGAAGGAGCCGATCCACCGCAAGTACCACCACGACGAGGTCACGTTCTCGATGGTGTACGCCTACAGCGAGAACTACGTGCTGCCGCTGTCGCACGACGAGGTGGTGCACGGCAAGGGGTCGCTGTTCAACAAGTCGCCGGGCGACGAGTGGCAGCGGGCCGCCGGCCTGCGGGCGCTGCTGGCGTTCATGTGGTCGCACCCGGGCAAGCAGCTGCTGTTCATGGGCGGGGAGATCGCCCAGGGCGATGAGTGGTCCCACCATGACGGGGTGCCGTGGTGGCTGTTGCGCTACGACCACCACGCGGGGGCGCAGCGGCTGGTCAAGGCGCTCAACGACCTGTACCGGCCGCGTCCCGCCCTGTGGTCCCTGGACACCGATCCGAGCGGCTTCCAGTGGTTGGACGGCGGCGACCGCGAGGGGAACACGCTGTCGTACGTGCGGCGCGGTGAGGACGGTTCGGCGCTGGTGTGCGCGGTGAACTTCTCGCCGGTACCGCGCACGGAGTGGCGGATCGGCCTGCCGTGGGAGGGGCGGTGGGCGTCGGTCCTCAACACCGACGAGGCCCGGTTCGGGGGGTCGGACCACCCGGCGCCCACGCACGTGGAGGCCGAGGTGCAGACCTGGCACGGGCAGCCGTTCTCCGCGGAGATCACGCTGCCGCCGCTGGGCGGGGTCTGGTTCGAGCACCGGCCCTAGCGGAGCGACGCGGCCCCGGACCGAAAGGCCCGGGGCCGCGCCCGTCATCCGCTCAGGTCCGGTGCCAGGCGGTGAGGCGCGAGACCGCCTCGTCCAGGACCTCGTCGCGTTTGCAGAAGGCGAAGCGGAGCAGGTGCTCCCCCTCCTTCGGGTGGTCGTAGAACACCTGCGCCGGGACGGCCGCCACCCCCGCCTCGCGGGGCAGCGCGCGGGCGATGTCGACACCGCTCTCGTACCCCAGCGGGCGGATGTCGGCCATGACGAAGTAGGTGCCCTCGCACACGCCCACGTCGAAGCCGGTCTCCGCCAGTCCCGCCGCGAGCCGGTCCCGCTTTCCCTGGAGGGCGTCGCGTTGGGCCGCGATCCACTCCCACTCGTTGTCGATGGCGTCGGCGATCGCGAGTTGGAGCGCGCCTCCGGCGCTGAACGTCAGGAACTGGTTGACCGTGCGCACCGCCGTGACCAGTGGTTCGGGTCCCATGACCCAGCCGGTCTTCCACCCCGTGACCGCGAACATCTTGCCGACGGAGGACACCGACACCGTGCGCTCGCGCATCCCCGGCAGGGTCGCCAGCGGCATGTGCGGCCTGCCGTCGAAGGCCAGGAACTCGTACACCTCGTCGGTGAACGCGAGGAGGTCGTGCTCGCGGCAGACCGCGGCGATGTGCTCCAGCTCCTCGGCGGTGAACACCGTCCCGGTCGGGTTGTGCGGGCTGTTGACCAGCACCATCCGGGTCCTGGGGCCCACGGCGGCGCGCAACTCGTCCGGGTCGAAGGTGAACCGGCCCGTCACCGGGTCCGGGCGCAGGGTGACCGAGCGGCGGACCCCTCCGGCCAGGGTGATCATCGCCGCGTAGGAGTCGTACATCGGCTCGAACACGATGACCTCGTCACCGCGTTCCACCAGCGCCAGGAGGGACGCGGCGATACCCGCCGTCGCCCCGACCGTGATGTACACGTCGGTGTCCGGGTCCAGATCGATCCCGTAGTGGCGGGACCGGTAGCGGGAGACGGCCTGACGCAGCTCCGGGCGCCCCTGCCCCGGCGGGTACTGGTTGACCCCCTCCAGGATGTTGCGGGAGGCCGCCTCCAGCAGGGAGCGCGGGCCGTCGGTGTCGGGGAATCCCTGGCCCAGGTTGACCGATCCGGTCTCCGTGGCCAGCCGTGTCATCTCGGCGAAGATCGTCTCGCCGTACGCGCGCATTCGTTCGATCAGGTGCAACTTCTACCTCGACAGTCCGGGGCGGCCCCGTCGGGTGTCCCTGGAGGACGCGGGGCGTCTTCGACCACCGTACGCCGGGTGCGAGCCCGGCACGGGACGGGCGCATCCCCGCCGGTCCTTCCGCGCGGCCCCCTGCCGCGTCGACCGGCCGGAACGTTCGACCAGCGGCTCCTCCACCCGCCGAGCGCATCCGCAGAGGCCCTCGGGAGACCCTCCGGGCATACGTGTGGGGCGGGACCCGAGGGTCCCGCCCCACACGCGCACCGGAGTGTCACAGGAGCAGGGTGAGCACGACCCACACCACCGGTCCGGCGATGAGCAGCGAGTCCATCCGGTCCATCAGACCGCCGTGGCCCGGCATGAACCGGCCCATGTCCTTGATCCCCAGGTCGCGCTTGAACAGCGACTCGATGAGATCGCCGACGGTGGCGGCCAGGACCACGGCCAGGCCGAGGACCACACCGACCCACCAGGGGCCGTCGAGCATCAGCGTCACGCACAGCGCGCCGGCGATGGCGCAACCGAGGACCGAGCCTCCGAAGCCCTCCCAGGTCTTGTTGGGGCTGATCACCGGCGCCATCTTGTGCCGGCCCAGGAGGATCCCGGCGAAGTAGCCGCCGATGTCGCTGGAGATCGTCACCACGATGAACGTCACCAGGCGGTACTGGCCGTCCTCCGGGTGGGCGATCAACAGCATCCACGTGCCCAACAGGAAGGGCAGGTAGAGCAGGGTGAACATGCTCGCGGAGGTGTCGGCCACGAACCCGTCCGCCCCGCCCCGCAACCGCCACACCAGGGCGGTGATCGCGGTGAGCGCGGTCGCCCCCAGCAGCCATTCCGTTCCGCCGAAGTAGGCGGCCGGCTGCATGGCGACGCCGCCGATCACCAAGGGGAGCACGGCCACGTCCATGCCCTTGCGGGCGAACGCGCGGTTGAGTTCGCGCATGCCGATCATCACCGCCGCGGCGGTGATGAACGTGAACAGCGCGGGAAGGGGGAAGACCGAGAAGAAGACCAGCGCGCCCAGAAGGCATCCGCTGGCGATGGCCACGGGGAGGTTGCGGCCGGTCTTGACCGGCTCGCCCCCCGGTTTGTGCAGCACGAAGCGCTGACCGGCGGCCTTGTCGGTCCCGTTGTCACCGGGACCGACCTGCTGAGTGTCGTCGGGTCTGTGCTCCGGCGAGTGGTCATCGCCTCCGGAGCCGCTGGAAGGAGTCGTCACCGGCTAGACCTCAAGGAGTTCCGATTCCTTGTGCTTGAGGAGCTCGTCGACGGCCGCGACGTACTTGTGGGACAGCTCGTCCAGCTCGGTCTGCGCACGGTGGGCGTCGTCCTCGCCGACCTCACCGGCCTTGACGGCCTTCTCGAAGCCGTCCTTGGCACGGCGACGGATGTTGCGGATCGAGATCTTGGCGTCCTCGCCCTTGGTGCGCGCGACCTTCACGTACTCCTTGCGGCGCTCCTCGGACAGGTCCGGGAAGACGACCCGGATGACCTGGCCGTCGTCAGAGGGGTTCACGCCGAGGTCGCTGTTGCGGATGGCGTTGATGATCGAGGTCCGGGAGTTGACGTCGAACGGCGAGATGACCACCATGCGCGGTTCGGGGACCGAGAAGGAGGCCAGCTGGTTGATCGGCGTCTGGGCACCGTAGTAGTCCACGGTGATCTTGTTGAACGTCGCCGGGGTGGGCCGCCCGGTACGGATCGCCGCGAAGTCCTCCTTGGCGACGGTGACGGCCTTCTCCATCTTCTCCTCGGCTTCGAGGAGGGTCTCTTCGATCATTGGGGCGCTCCCGGGTTCTCGGCTGTGGTGTGCGTGGCTTACTGGTGTCGCCGTGGCCGTCTCAGGCGGTGATCGGCCCGACGATCGTGCCGATCTTCTCACCGCGGACGGCGCGCAGGATGTTGCCCTGGCTCATCAGGTCGAAGACGACGATGGGCAGCCCGTTGTCCATGCACAGGCTGACGGCGGTGGCGTCCATGACCTTGAGGCCGCGGGTGAGGACCTCGTTGTAGTTGAGCTTGTCGAACTTGACCGCGTCCGGGTTGCGCTGGGGGTCGGAGTCGTAGACCCCGTCGACCTGGGTGCCCTTGAGGACGGCCTGGGCGCCGATCTCCAGGGCGCGCTGGGCCGCGGTCGTGTCCGTGGAGAAGAACGGGGCGCCCAGACCGGCGCCGAAGATGACCACACGGCCCTTCTCCAGATGGCGGACGGCGCGGCGGGGGATGTAGGCCTCGGCGACCTGGCTCATGTGGATGGCGGTCTGGACACGGGTGTCCACGCCGAGGCGCTCCAGGAAGTCCTGGAGGGCGAGACAGTTGATGACGGTGCCGAGCATGCCCATGTAGTCGGCGCGACCGCGCTCGATGCCGCCCTCGGTGAGCTGGGCGCCGCGGAACATGTTGCCGCCCCCGACGACGACGGCGACCTGGATGCCCTCGGACACGGCCTCGGCGATGGACTCGGCGACGTACTGGACGACCTCCGGGTCGATGCCCAGGCCGCCTCCGCCGGCGAACGCCTCGCCTGAGAGTTTGAGCATCACGCGCTTCCAACCGGTGTCGTGCATGGCGGTTGCGGTGTTCGTCGCTGCGTTCACGGCCTGTGGCCTCCCTTGTCGTCCCCGAGTGGCACAGGGTCCCCCGAGTGATCCTGCTGCGGGCGGTGGGGCTCACATGCCCCAAAATCGCCCATATCCACCGAAGGTGCCGGGGAAAGTCGTTCTCCCCGGCACCTCCATCATGTCAAAACCTAGGCCTGGCCGACCTTGAAGCGGGCGAAGCGCTTGACCGTGACGCCGGCGGCGTCGACGACCTGCTGGACCGACTTCTTGTTCTCCTTGACGAACGGCTGGCCGAGCAGCGTCACGTCCTTGAAGAAGCCGTTGAGGCGACCCTCGACGATCTTGGGGATGGCCTGCTCGGGCTTCCCCTCCTCGCGGGTGGTCTGCTCGGCGATGCGGCGCTCGTTCTCGACGACCTCGGCGGGCACCTCGTCCTTGGAGACGTACTGCGGGGCCATCGCGGCGATCTGCTGCGCGAGGTCCTTGCCGACCTCCTCGTTCACCGTGTCCAGCTCGACCAGGACGCCCATGGTCGGGGGCAGGTCCGGGTCGGACTTGTGCAGGTAGGCGGAGACGTAGGCGCCGTCGAACTTGGCGAAGCGGCGGAACTCCAGCTTCTCGCCGATGATCGCGCTCTTCTCCTCGATGTAGCCCTGGAGGGTCTTCCCGGGCTCGATCTCGGCGGCGGCGACGGTGGCCAGGTCGTCGCTGTCCTGAGCGGCGACGAAGTCGGCGACCTGGTCGGCCAGCTCGATGAACTGCGCGTTCTTGGCGACGAAGTCGGTCTCACAGTTGAGCTCGATGAGGGTGGCCTTGCCCTCGCCCTGCTGGCGGAGGACGACCGTGCCCTGGGCGGCGGTGCGGCCCGCGCGCTTGTCGACGGACTTGGCGCCCTTGATGCGCAGGGCCTCGACGGCCTTGTCGAAGTCGCCGTCGGCCTCGGTCAGGGCCTTCTTGCAGTCCATCATGCCCGCGCCGGTCATGTCGCGCAGCTTCTTGACGTCCGCGGCGGTGAAGTTCGCCATGACTGTTGGATTCCCTTGGAGTGTCTGTACGGAAGATGAGTGGTCCGTACACCCCGCGAGCCGCCCCACCCGGACGGGGTGGGGCGGCACCGGGGTGTCGTGGTCCCGAAGGACCGTCTACTACTCGGCGGCCGGGGTCTCTTCGGCGGCGGGAGCCTCGTCCGCGGCGGGGGTCTCGTCCGCAACGGGGGCCTCGGCGGCAGGGGCCTCGTCCGCGGCGGGAGCCTCGGAGTCGATGGCGGCCTGCACCTCGGGCGCGGGGGTCTCGACCGGAGCCTCGACGAGGTCCTTCTCGACCTCGGCGGAGTCGGCGGTCTCGGCCTTGCCTTCGAGGAGCTCGCGCTCCCACTCGGCCAGGGGCTCCTCGGCGGACTTCTGCTCACCGGCGCCGGAGCGGGCCAGCAGACCGTCGGCGACGGCGTCGGCGATCACGCGGGTCAGCAGGCTGACACTGCGGATGGCGTCGTCGTTACCCGGGATCGGGTAGTCGACCTCGTCCGGGTCGCAGTTGGTGTCCAGGATCGCGACGACCGGAATGTTGAGCTTCCGGGCCTCGCTGATCGCGATGTGCTCCTTCTTGGTGTCCACGATCCACACGGCGCTGGGCACGCGGGTCATGTCGCGGATACCACCGAGGGTGCGCTCCAGCTTCTCCTTCTCACGACGGAGGTTGAGGAGCTCCTTCTTGGTGAGCGAGGAGCCGGCGACGTCGTCGAAGTCGATCTCCTCCAGCTCCTTGAGGCGCTGGAGCCGCTTGTGCACGGTGGAGAAGTTGGTGAGCATGCCGCCCAGCCAACGCTGGTTGACGAAGGGCATGCCGACGCGGCGGGCCTGCTCGTCGATGGCCTCCTGCGCCTGCTTCTTGGTGCCGACGAACAGGACGGTGCCACCGTGGGCCACCGTCTGCTTGACGAACTCGTAGGCGCGGTCGATGTGCGCCAGCGACTTCTGGAGGTCGATGATGTAGATGCCGTTGCGCTCCGTGAGGATGAAGCGCTTCATCTTCGGGTTCCAGCGACGGGTCTGGTGCCCGAAGTGGACGCCGCTCTCCAGGAGCTGGCGGGTAGTCACGACTGTGGCCATGACGGGTCCTCCTCGTGGTGGCGGGGATAGGGCTCCCCGCCTTCGGTTGTTCCTGACGCCCCGGACGCACCGCCACCCCGCCGAAGCGGTGTGGACCGTGGGTGCGCCCCCTCCCGAGGGAGGCCGGTGGACGTGCGTAGTGTGTTCGGCCCGACGGGCCAACGATGATTCTATCCTCCGCGGGGAACGGGCGGGACCTGCGTCGGAGACCGGGAGCGCGGTCGTCCACAGGTTCGGGGAGGGGCCGGCGCCTCGGACCTCCGAAAGCGACCCTGGAAGCATGCGCTCTCTCCTGCTCCTCCTGCTCTGCCTTCTCTTCCTCTCCCCCGTTGCGGTGGCCGCGGAGACCGTGTGGCGATGGCCGCTGGATCCGCCTCCGCAGGTGCTGCGCCCCTTCGAACCGCCCGAGTTCCGCTGGTCGCCCGGCCACCGGGGGGTGGACCTGACGGCCGGGCCCGCGCAGGAGGTGCTGGCGGCCGGAAGCGGTCGCGTCCACTTCGCGGGCACGGTGGCCGGCACGCCCGTGGTGTCGATCTCCCACGGCGAACTGCGCACCACCTACCTTCCGGTGGAGAGCGACCTGGTCCGCGGAGACCCGGTGACGATCGGCCAGGTCATCGGCACGATCGCGGCCGAACCCCGCCACTGCCCGGACCGCGTGTGCCTCCACTGGGGGCTGCGCCGCGGCCCCGACTACCTCGACCCCCTGTCGCTCCTGGGGCCCATCGACGTCCGCCTCCTCCCCCGCTCCCGGTGACCGAGCGAACCTGGGAACCCGATACATCCCCTTTCCGAAGAAAAGCCCGATTCGCCGTTCTTCACAGAATTTTCTACCGAAACACATCGGAGGAAAGGGATTTCATGCCCGGATGCGAGGTCGGCGTCAATGCTCGCGACGCCTGCCGAGCAGGGGGAACCGGCTGAGTACACGCCTCCGGCGCCACCACCCCAGGGGAATGGGAAATGACTGAGATCACAACACCGAAACCCGGGAGGCCCCGTTCATCGACCACCCGGCCCTCCACCCGTGGTTCACGGCCGGGTGTGGGACATCCGCCTGTCGTGTGGGAGTCATGGTCGTGCTGGTGGCGGTGCCGACGGATGTCCGCGACCGCCGCCGGAACATACCGCGGATCCTCCGTTGGGCGACGCGGATGTGGCACCGCGGGTCGACGGCCACCGGACGCGGGCCGGTGCCGGGGTGCGCGGAGGACGGGGCGGAAGGCATGGTCAAGCGCAGAGGTCGGCTCGGGGGGCGGCGGTCAGGCGCGGGGGTGGGCACGGCGGTAGACGTCTCTCAGGCGGTCGGCGGAGACGTGGGTGTAGATCTGGGTGCTGCGGGGGCTGGCGTGTCCCAGGAACTCCTGGACGCTGCGCAGGTCGGCGCCGCCGTTGAGCAGGTGGGTGGCGGCGCTGTGGCGCAGGTCGTGCGGAGCGGCGTCCAGACCTGTGGCCCGCAGGTGGGCATGCACGTCCTCGCGGGCGCGGCGCACGTTCAGTCGGCCGCCACGGGCACCCAGGAGCAGGGCCGTGCCACTGGCCCGCACGGCCAGTGCGGGGCGTCCGGTGGCGAGCCAGTCGTCGAGGGCGTCCAGGGCCGGGGCTCCGACCGGAACGGTGCGTTCCTTGTCGCCCTTGCCCAGGACCCGGATCGTGTTGCGGGCGCGGTCGACGTCGGCCAGGTCCAGGGCGCACAGCTCGGCGACCCGGACACCGGTGGCGTAGAGCAGTTCCACCACCGCGCGCCGTCGGACGCCCACCGGGGTGTCGTCGACCGGTCGGGACAGCGCCGCCTCGGCCTGTCCTTCGTCGAGGACGGTGGGCAGGGTGCGCCGTTGGGTCGGGGCGGACAGGCGGGGCCCCGGGTCGGCGGCGAGCACACCCTCACGGTGCAGGTAGCGGGTGAAGGCGCGCACGGCCGCCACCCGGCGGGCGATGGTGGAGCGTTCGGCGCCCTCGTCGCGGGTGCGGGACAGCCACCCGCGCACCACCGGGACGTCCAGGTCGGCGACCTCCAGCCCCTGCTCCTCCAGGTACCCCAGGAGGGAGCGCAGGTCGGCGAGGTAGCCCCGCACGGTGTGCTGGGACCGGCCCAGTTCGCCCGACAGGTGGACGGCGAAACCCTCCGACGAGTCGCTCATCGGTCCTGGGGCAGGCAGGCGACCCCGTCGACCTCCACCATGTAGGTGGGGTCGATGAGACCGCTCACCTCCACCAGGGTCGAGGTCGGGAGGTGGCCGGCGGGCAGGGTGTCCACGAGCGCGCTCCGGAACTCCTCCAGGTCGCTGATGTGCCGCAGGTAGTAGGTCGCCTTCACCAGGTGGCCCAGGTCCGCGCCGTGCCGGGCCAGGATCTCCTCCATGTTGCGCAGGACCTGGCGGGTCTGGCCGCCGATGTCCCCGGCGACCTCTCCGTCCGGCCCCAGGGGGATCTGGCCCGAGATGAACAGGAGCGGGCCGTCGGCGATCAGGGCGTCACTGTAGGGCTTGGCCATGTCCGCACGGTATCAGCGCTCCCACCTCGGGAGGGTGAGCCGAACCGCACCTTGAGCGGGTTCGGCCCCACCGAAGACGCCCCGACCGACAAGGGCACGGGAGATCGCCCTGAAGGCCGCCACGGACCGGGCCGGCAGGAACGCGATGGTGCCCTCGCGCGTGGTCGGCGGGTCTCGGGAGACCGTCCAGAGGCCCGCGGTCCCTGGACGGGGGTCGGCGGCCCCTGGGCCGCCGCCGAGGCCGTGCGTCCCCGGTTCGCGTCCGACCGCGACGTGAGGCGGGCGCCGGGACCCCGTTCGCCCATCCCGGCACCGCGCGCGACCGCCTCCCGAGGTTCACGGGTCACCCGGATCGACCCGCGCACACCCCAGGCTCGGTGGACGCCCGAGAGCCTGCCGTACCCGGTCGCTCACGACCGGGTGCGTCAACGGGGCAGCCTCCATCCGGTGGGGCAGCGCTCCACCAGTCCGGCGGCGGCCAACAGTCCCAGTGACCGCATCGTGGGTTCGAGGCCCTGCCCGCAGGCCTGGGCGATGACCGCCGGACCGCTGCCGTTCCGGGAGACCGCGTCCAGTACCCGGGCGCTCTCGGGGGTCAGTTCGGTGACGACCCTGACCGGCCCGGGCGGGACGTCGCCGAGGGGGCCGATCTGGGCCAGTACGTCGTCGGCGTTGGTGACACAGCCCGCCTGCCGGTCGCGCAGCAGCAGGTGGCATCCCACCGACATCGCCGAGGTGACCGGGCCGGGGACGGCCATGAGCACCCGGTGCAGGTCGACGGCGTGCGAGGCCGTGTTGAGCGCCCCGCTGCGCCGCCCCGCCTCCACCACCACCGTGCCGGGGGTGAGCGCGGCGATGAGTCGGTTGCGGATCAGGAAGTCCTTGGCCCGGGGCACCGCGCCGACGGGGCGTTCGCTCACCAGGACCCCGGTGCGGGCGATGTCGGCGAACATCCCGGCGTGCCCGCGGGGGTAGTCCACGTCCAGGCCGCAGGCGAGCACGACCACGGTGGAGCCCGCCGCGTGGGCAGCCCGGTGCGCGGCGCCGTCGATGCCGTAGGCGCCGCCGGAGACCACGACGACGGAGCGCTCGGCCAGGTCGTAGGCGAGTTCGGCGGCGATGTGCTCACCGTAGGCGGTGGCCGACCGGGCTCCGACGATGGCCACCGAGCGCAGGCACAGGTTGCGCAGATCCCCGCCGCCGCGCACCCACAGCCCGTGGGAGCGGCGTCCGCCGGGCGCCTGGAGTTCGTTCAGCCGCCCGGGCCATTCGGGGTCCGTGGGGGCCACGAACCTGATCCCGGCGGCGGCCGACGCCGCCATCAACGCGTCGACGTCCACCCGTGCCGCCGCCGTGTGCCAGCGCCGCCAGTGGGCCGCCGATCGTTCCGGGTCGACCATCCGAGGTCCGTCGCCGGGGACCTCGTCGACCGTCGGCGGCGGAGCCCCCGCCACCAGTTCCGCCCACACCCGGGCCGCCCCGTGTTCGGCGAGCATCATCCCCAGCCACGGGTCCCCCGGCGGCACCACCGTCGTCAACCCGGCCAACGCCCGCACGTCCGTCCGGTCCTCACCCATCGTCGACCTCCGTCAACCCGACATCCACCCGCACACCGCACCGACGACACGCCCTGCCCGCGAAGCGCACCGGGCCGGTGAGGGCGTGGCCCCCGGCATGGCGGTCACCCGTTCGTCTCCGGCCCCACCGGAATCGAGGCGACCACCCGCGGTCCGGTGGCGTGGGAACACCCCGCCCCTTCGACACCACTCGGCGGTGCGCACCGGTGGCCGACCGCCCGGCCGTTCGCGTCGACGGCGCGGCCCGCACGGCGCCCGCGATGACCGACCGGAGCCCGGCCGCCCGTTCGACCACCCCACCGAGCGGCCCGCCCGCGCGTCCGACGGGCGCGGTGCCGGGCCGCCACGACCCTCGGGGACCGACGGACGGTGTCCTCGACCAAAGGCGGGCACACGGTTCATCAGGCGCGACCGGACCACAGGGCGAAGGCATAGGCCACCTCCTCCTCTCCGGGGCGGTCGCGGTCGGCCAGGTCGGCCAGGGTCCAGGCGACCCGCAGGGTGCGGTCGACCCCTCGTGCGCTGATCCGGCCCTGATCCAGGGCCAGGCCCAGGATCCGCAACGCGCCCTGCTCCACCGGGAAGTCCCGGCGCAGGTGGGCGCCGGGCACCTGGGAGTTGGTGCTCCACGGTGTCCCGGCGAGGCGACGGGCGGCGCGTTCCCTGGCCGCCGACACCCGGGCGGCCACCACCGCCGAGGACTCGGCGAAGGCGCGGTCGGCGAGCAGCTCCGCCCGGCCCACCTGGGGCAGTTCGACCTTGAGGTCGATCCGGTCCAGCAGCGGACCGGAGATCCGTGAGAAGTAGCGCCGCCGTTCGCCCGCCGGACACTCGCAGAGCGTGCCCGGCCTGGCGCACGGACAGGGGTTGGCCGCCAGGACCAGCTGGAATCGGGCCGGGAAGGTGACCGTGGAGGAGGCGCGGGCCAGCACCACCTCGCCGCGTTCGAGGGGTTCGCGCAGGGAGTCCAGGACACCCCGCCCGAACTGGGGCGCCTCGTCCACGAACAGCACCCCCTGGTGTGCCTTGGACACCCACCCCGGTACCGGGTGCCCGCTGCCACCGCCGATGATCGCCGAACGGGTGGACGTGTGGTGGGGCGCCGCGAACGGCGGCATCGTCACCAGGGGCGCGCCTTCCGGCAGCAGGCCGGCCACCGAGTGGATGGCGGTGGCCTCCAACGCCGCCGTGGGCTCCAGACGGGGCAGGACCGTGGGGAGCCGTTCGGCCAGCAGGCTCTTCCCTGTCCCCGGAGGTCCGAGCATCATGAGGTTGTGACCGCCCGCGGCGGCGATCTCCACCGCCCGGCGGGCCACCGGCTGCCCCAGCACATCGGCCAGGTCGGGTTCCACGGCGGCGGGCCGGCACGGCCGGGGCGCCACCGGGTCCGGGGCTCGGGTCTGCGGCGGGATCCCCTCCCGCGCCCAGAGGCAGAGGTCCTCCAGGGAGTCCACCGCGATGACCTCGATGTCGGGGACCAGTGAGGCCTCGGCGGCGTTGCCCCGGGCGACGACGAAGCGGTCGTGGCCGCGTTCGCGGGCGGCGATCACCGCCGGCAGCACCCCGCGCACCGGTCGGGCCCGCCCGTCCAGTCCGAGTTCGGCGATGAGGACGGAACCCGCCAGGGGGTCCGGTGGGATGGAGCCCTCGGCGGCGAGAACGGCGGCGGCGATGGCCAGGTCGAAGAGGCTGCCCGACTTGGGCAGGCTGGCCGGGGACAGACTGATGGTGATCTGCCCGCTGGGCCACGCCTCGCCGCTGTTGGCCAGCGCGGCCCGGATGCGGTCCCGGGCCTCGCGCAGCGCCGCGTCGGGCAGGCCCACCAGGGTGACGCCGGGATCGCCCCCGCCCAGGTGCACCTCGATCTCGACGATGTGCCCCTCGACCCCGAGCAACGCGACGCAGTGCGTGCGGGAGAGCGTGATCACGGCGTCCTCCGTTCGCGGAGGGGTCCGTCGCGCCGGGGGGTTCGCCCGGACGTCGATACCGCGCCCGGTGCGGACGGGGTGTCCCGGTGTGGGGTGGCGGCCGTGTGACGGCCAGGGGGGTGCGGGGTCATGCCATCCCCCGCTCGTGGGAGATGAACACACGTCCGTCGGTGATGAGCACGCCCAGGCCGTCGATGCGCAGAGGGTGGCACCGCACGCGGCGGGCCCGGGCCCAGGCGCGGCCGAGGCCGCGCAGCCGTTGGCGTTTGCGTCGTCCGATGGCCTCTATCGGGTGGCCGTGGCCGAGCCGGGTCCGGGTCTTGACCTCGGCGACGACCAGGACCGGTCCGTCCCGGGCCACGATGTCGATCTCCCCGGCGGGGGACCGCCAGTTGCGGTCCACCACGCGTATCCCGGAGCGTTCCAGGAACACGGCGGCCAGCTCTTCGCCGAGGCCGCCCAGTTCCCTGCGATACGCGGCGTGCGCATCCATGTCGACCACCTCCCGTTACCACGGTCGGTGATCGGGCGCTCCCCCGCCAGGGGCGATCTTTCTCTGTGGATAACCGGGGTCAGTCCCGGCCCTCCGCAGGGGGCAGTTCGAGGTCGGCCTTGGTTATCTCCTCGACGTTGACGTCCTTGAACGTCACAACCCGGACATTACGGACGAACCTGGCTGGGCGGTACATGTCCCACACCCAGGCGTCCTCCATCACGACCTCGAAGTACATCTCCCCGTTCTCGGTGGAACGCGGTTGCAGATCGACGTGGTTGGTCAGGTAGAACCGCCGCTCGGTCTCCACGACGTAGCCGAACAGCCCCACGACGTCCCGGTACTCGCGATAGAGCTGTAGCTCCATCTCGGCCTCGTACTTCTCCAGGTCCTCAGAACTCATCCACGCGCTCGCTTTCGTCAGCACTCTCCGGGCGGGGTCGTCCGGTGCCTCCTGTCATCTGTACGGCGTCGGCCTCCACTGTCGTTCCCAACGGGGGGAGACCCGGGGACGTTCCGCAGAAGACCTGGGATCCATCATGCGTCACGGAACGGACTTTCGTGCCCGGACGAGAGGATTTCCTCATCCGGATGCCCGCGAGGGACTCAGGCGTCGTCGTTCAAGCGTGCGAACGTCTCCGGAGCCCCGAGTCCGCCGGCCTGGTCGAAGGGCCAGATGATCACGAAGGCCCGACCCACCACGTGGTCGATCGGTACCGCGCCGCCCCCGGGGTTGCCCTGGTTGCGCCGGGAGTCCGCCGAGATCGCCCGGTGGTCGCCCATCACCCATACGTGCCCGTCGGGGACCGTGACCGGCCCGAACTCCTCGTGCGTGGCCAGGCTGCCCGGATAGAGGTAGTCCTCCTCGTCCAGGGGGACACCGTTGACCGTGACCCGCTGCTCGTCACAGCACTCCACGACGTCGCCCGGCAGCCCGATGACCCGCTTGATGTACTCCTTGCCGGTGGGGGCCGCGCCCATCTGCTGCTGCACCCAGGTGAAGCCGCGCGAGAGCGGGTTGGTCGGCTCGGGGACCACAACGGTGTTCGGGTCGTCCCACGACCCGTCCCCGTTGAAGACCACGACCTCACCGTGACGGATGTCCCTGATCTCGTAGACGACCTTGTTGACGAGCACGCGGTCACCGACGAGCAGGGTGTTCTCCATCGACCCGGAGGGGATGTAGAAGGCCTGCATCACCCAGGTCCTGATCACGAACGCCAGTACCACGGCGATCACGATGAGGATGGGCAGTTCCTTCCAGAACGACCCCTGCTTGTCCTTGCTCATCTCCGGATCCGCCATCTCCTCCGCCTCGCCGTCCGCTTCTTCGGAGACAGCACTGGCTCCCGAGTCGTCGGAGACTCGGGAGCCAGTGGTGGAGCCGTGCTCCTCCGGGCCGGGCCGGGCGGAATCCTCGTCCTGAACCCCGTCCGCGCCGGGGTCCCTGTCGTCTTTGTTCATCGTGCCGAAGCTTATACCGCGCGGGAAACCGCCGGTATGACTTCGGAGAGGAAGCGGACGACTACCGGGAGATGGGCTCGCGGCGCTCGCGGATGCGGGCGGCCTTGCCGCGCAGATCGCGCAGGTAGTACAGCTTGGCGCGACGCACGCGGCCACGGGCGGCGACCTCGTACTTGTCGATCGCCGGGGTGTGGATCGGGAAGGTCCGCTCCACGCCGACGCCGTAGCTCACCTTGCGGATGGTGAAGGTCTCCCGGTTGCCGGAGCCCTGACGGCGGATGACAACGCCCTTGAAGACCTGGACACGGGTACGGGTGCCCTCGGTCACGCGCACGTGAACGTTGAGGGTGTCACCGGGGCGGAACTCCGGGACGTCGGAACGCAGCTGGGCCTTCTCCAGCTCCTGAATGGCGGTGTGCATCTCGCGAATCCTCATCAATAGCGCGCCGCGACCGGCCCCGCACCGAAAGGAGCGGGGACGCGCGGGCGATGGCCCTGATACGGGTCTGACTGTCGAACCGCCCGGGTGACCGACACAGAGGCCGACGTCGTGCCGCCGGCATGCGGATGCCTAGGGGTCACCAAGGGGGAACCCACCCAGTCTGCCACATCCCCGGCGGCGGGCCGAACCATCGCTCAGCCGGCCCCGTCGTGGTCCTTCTCCGCCAGGACCTCCCGGTCCCGTCGGTCCAGGCCCTCCTCCGGCATGGCGGCCACCAGGTCGGGGCGGTTACGCGCGGTCTTGCGCAGCGCCTGGTCGCGCCGCCACCGGTCGACCGCCCCGTGGTTGCCCGACAGCAGGATCGGCGGCACCTCGTGGCCGCGCCAGGTGGCGGGCTTGGTGTACACGGGCCCCTCCACCAGGTTCTCCATGCCACCGGAGGCGAAGGAGTCCTGCACCGCCGACTCCTTGTTGCCGAGCACGCCGGGGAGCAGGCGGGTGATCGCCTCCACCATGACCAGTGTCGCCGACTCACCGCCGTTGAGGACGTAGTCGCCGATGCTGATCTCCTCGACCGGCATCCGCGCGGCGGCGTCCTGTGCGACCCGGGAGTCGATGCCCTCGTAGCGACCGCACCCGAACACCAGGTGCCCCTCCCCCGCCAGCCGTTCGGCGTCGGCCTGCCGGAAGGGGCGACCGCTGGGGGTGGGCAGGATGAGCCGGGCGGATGCGTCGCCGATCACGGAGTCCAGTGCCTCACCCCACGGTTCGGGTTTCATCACCATGCCGGGGCCCCCTCCGTAGGGGGTGTCGTCCACGGTGTTGTGCCGGTCGTGGGTCCACGAACGCAGGTCGTGGACGTGCACGTCCAGCAGTCCGGAGGTGCGCGCCCTGCCGATGAGGGACAGGTCCAGGGGGGCGAAGTAGTCGGGGAAGATGCTGATGATGTCGATGCGCACGGTGCGCCCTTCAGTCGGCGAGGTCGAGCAGCCCCGGGGGCGGGTCCAGGACGATCCGGCCGCCGGACACGTCCACCTCGGGGACCAACGCGGCGACGAACGGGACGAGCACCTCACGGCCACCGGGCCCGGACAGCACCAGCAGGTCCTGCGCGTGGTGCAGCACGTCGTCCACGGTGCCGATCTCCTCGCCGCCGGTGGTGACGGCGGTCAGGCCGATGAGCTCGTGGTCGTGGAACTCGTCCGGGTCGTCGGTGGGCGCGATGTGCTCGGAGTCGACGAGAAGGCTGACGCCGCGCAACCCCTCGGCGGCGTCGCGGTCACCGACGCCCTTGAACCGCACCAGCAGACGACCGCTGTGCACGCGCACGGCCGCGATGGTCAACGGCGCGCCACCGGGACGGTCGGTCTCCAGGGCGGAGCCGACGACGAATCTCTCCTCGGGGGTGTCGGTGCGCACGTCGACCGCGACGTCACCGCGAATACCGTGGGCACGGCCGATCCTGCCGACCACCAAACGCATGGGAACTCCGTCCTTGCCTCCCGCCCTCTTCCCAGGGGTGCGGGGAAAAACCATGCCCGGGACCGTGATGGCCCCGGGCACGACTGCGGGGGTGCCGACCGGCTACGGTCGGCACCCCCGGAGGCGCATCAGCGTACTTCGTTCAGGTCCAGCAGATCCACGCGGACGTAGCGACCGCCGGCCAGCGAACCGATGACGGTGCGCAGGGCCTTGGCGGTACGTCCGTTACGGCCGATCACCTTGCCGAGGTCGTCGGGGTGCACCCGGACCTCCAGGACTTTGCCCTTGCGGAGTCTCTTGACCCGCACCTGGACATCGTCGGCGTTCGCAACGATCCCCTTCACGAGGTGCTCAAGCGCCTCTTCCAGCACGTCAGGCCTCGCCCTCGGACTTCTCGGCCTCAGCGGTCTCGGCGGCGGGCTTCTCCGCCTTCTTCTTCGGAGCGGCGGTCTTCTTCTCGGCGCCCGGGAGCACGAGCTCCTTCAGAGCGGCCTGGAAGGCGGCCTCCTTGGCCTCCGGGTCCTTCGGCTCGGCGACCTGGAGCGGGGCCGGCGCGGCCAGACCCTTGAACTTCTGCCAGTCGCCGGTCTTGCGGAGGAGGACCTTGACCGCGTCGGAGGGCTGGGCGCCCACGCCGAGCCAGTACTGGACCCGCTCGGAGTCCACCTGGATCAGGCTCGGGTGCTCCTTGGGGTGGTACTTGCCGATCTCCTCGATCGCCTTGCCGTCACGCTTGGTGCGGGAGTCGGCGACGACGATGCGGTACTGGGGCGTACGGATCTTGCCCATACGCTTGAGCTTCAGTTTGACAGCCACTGGAGTGGTCTTCTCCCGATTAACGGTTGAGGCGCCCGATGAGCGGCCACGTGGGGTTGTGGTACCCACCGGAACAGACGTGGGTGCGGGCTAGTTAGAGGGCCGGCCCGACACCGTTAGTCGACTACTCATTGTGCCAGACGCGGACGTGTTCCTTGGCCGGCCCGACGGCGTGGCCTACTTCTCAGGGAACTTGAAGTTCGACAGGTCGGGCATGTTGGGCTGGTTTCCCCCGAAAGCGGGAGGCAGCGAGGGCTGCCCTCCGCCGCCGAGCCCCGGCGGCAGCTGCGGCGGAGCGTTCTCGGCCTGCTCCTGGCGGCGCCGCTCGCGCTCCAGCTCCTGCTGGCGCGCCTTCATGGGGTTGCCGCTGCGCTGTTTGCCCTTCTTCTTCTTGGTCTGGACCTTGGCCTTCTTGCGGCCTCCGCCCATCCCCGGCATGCCGGGGATCCCGGGCATGCCGCCGTTCTTCATCTTGCGCATCATCTTCTGCGCTTCGAAGAACCGGGTGACGAGCCCGTTGACGTCGCCGACCTGGGTGCCCGAACCGTTGGCGATGCGCAGCCGACGCGAGCCGTTGATCATCTTCGGGTTGGCCCGCTCACCGGGGGTCATCGACTGGATGATCGCCTGGATGCGGTCCAGGGCCTTGTCGTCGATGTTGTCGATCTGGTCGCGCATCTGACCCATGCCCGGCATCATGCCGAGCAGGTTGCCGATGGGGCCGAGCTTGCGGACCATCTGCATCTGCTGGAGGAAGTCGTCGAGCGTGAAGTCCTCGTCCGAGGCCATCGTCGAGGCCATCTTCTGGACCTCGGCCTCGTCGAACGTGCGCTGCGCCTGCTCGATGAGCGTGAGCACGTCACCCATGTCCAGGATGCGCGAGGCCATCCGGTCCGGGTGGAAGAGGTCGAAGTCGTCCAGCTTCTCGCCGGTGGAGGCGAACATGATGGGACGGCCGGTGATGTGCCGGATGGACAGCGCGGCACCACCGCGCGCGTCGCCGTCCAGCTTGGTGAGGGCGACCGCGTCGTAGCCGACCCCGTCGAGGAAGGCCTGAGCGGTGTTGACGGCGTCCTGACCGATCATCGCGTCCACGACGAAGATGATCTCGTCGGGGCTGACGGCGTCCCGGATGTCGGCCGCCTGCTTCATCATCTCGGTGTCCACACCGAGACGACCGGCGGTGTCGATGACGACCACGTTGTGGTTGTTGCGCTCGGCGAACTCGATCGACAGCCGCGCGACCTCGACCGGGTCGCCGACGCCGTTGCCGGGTTCGGGCGCGAAGACGGGAGCGCCGGCGCGCTCGCCGACCACTTGGAGCTGGGTGACCGCGTTGGGCCGCTGGAGGTCGGCGGCGACCAGCAGGGGGGTGTTGCGCTGCGCGGCCAGCCACTTGGCGAGCTTGCCCGCGAGAGTGGTCTTACCGGCGCCCTGGAGACCCGCCAGCATGATGACGGTGGGCGGATTCTTGGCGAAGCGGACCTGTCGGGTCTCACCACCGAGGATCTCGACGAGTTCCTCGTTGACGATCTTGATGACCTGCTGCGCCGGGTTGAGGGCCTTGGAGACCTCCTCGCCCCGGGACCGCTCCTTGATCCGCGCGATGAAATCACGGACCACGGGCAGCGCGACGTCCGCCTCCAGCAGGGCGAGACGGATCTCCCGCGCGGTCGCGTTGATGTCCTCCTCGGACAGGCGCCCCTTGCCTCGCAGCGAGGAGAAGACCGATGTCAGCCGGTCGGAAAGCGTCTCGAACACGAGTGTGGCCAGTCCTTCGTCTCGGAATTGGTCTCTCAGCCTACCCGGACCTCGTCCCACCGTCGGAAACCCGTCGGGGCACCGTGGGGGCGGGAGGTCGGGAAGACGGGAGGGCGAAGGAGAGGAGGGACGGGCGTCCCGTCCCTCCTCTCGCGTGCGTCAGGCGTTCGACCGATCGTCCGGTCAGTTGCCGCCGTCCTCTTCGCTCTCGTCCTCGGAGGGCTCCTCGGCACCGGACAGGGTGGCCTCGCGCTGCTCGTCCAGCGCCTCCAGCATGCTCTCCTGCTGACCGCCGGTCAGGCCGCTGGTGCTCAGGGTGGCGCTGCCGTCGATCGTGTAGGTCTGCTGGGTGGAGCTGACGATGTTGTAGTCGGCGCCGCACGACAGGTCCAGCGTGCCGCCGGCCTCCAGGGTGCCGCTGTCGCTACAGGTCTTCTCGCCGATCTCGGAGTTGCTGAACGTCACGTCCATGCGCACGGCGACCTTGCCGCTACCGGTCCCGGCCGCGTCGCGAACGGTCCCGGACCAGGTGCAGTTGGGGCCGTCCTCGCAGGTCATGTCCGCCTGGCCCTCCCAGCCGACCTCGATGCGGGCGTCGCGGGAGGAACCGAGTTCGTCCGTGGTCGCGGCGATGACACCGTCGTAGAGCTCCTCGACGGCGGTGGTCTCGGCCTCCGCCAGGTCCAGGCGCACCTGCGGTCCGGTCTCGCCCTCCGGCGGGACGAGTTCCTCGATGGCGATGCGCTTGACCTGACCGGTCTCGGCGTCGATCCACATCTGGTTGCGCTCGCCGGCCAGATCGACGCGGTGGGTGAGGGTGCCGTCCAGGTTCTCCTCGACCGCCTCGTCCGACTCCAGTTCCAGACCGCCGAGGATCTCCGCCAGCACCGGCGGAGCGAGCACGGCGCTGGGGTTGATGCCCGCCTGAGCGCTGGAGGCCCGCACCCAGTTGTCGTTGAACTCGTCGAAATCGGGGGCGAAGACGCCCTGGTCGAGCCAGAAGTCCTCCAGGGCGCGGATGAAGATCCGCCCGTCGGCGCTGATGACGTCGGCCTCGATGCTGCCGGAGCGGATGGTGCCGCTGGCGGTGCCGCCGTCGGCGACGGTGAGCGAGGTGTCGCGCACGTCGGCGCCGACGCTCTCGGCGATCTGGCCTGTGGCGACGAGGCCCTGGTAATCGGAGAGGTCGCTCAGGGCCTGATCCACCAAGGGCGCGGCGGCGACGGGCTCGGCCGTTTCGGGGCTGGGCTCGGGCTCCCCGCCACCGGGGCGCAGGTTGCTCAGATCGATGGAGCACCCGGCCAGGCCGAGCACGACCGTGGCGCTCGCCGCGGCGAGCACGACGTGCCCGCCTCTGCGAAGTCCGTTGTGATTGACCGGCGCCATCTTGCCTCCTGACCCCGTATCCACGGGGCACGTACGAATCAGCGTGGGTTCTTCCGGGAGTCGGGCGGGGTGAGCGCCCCGACCCGCGCGTCCCTTGGGATGCGCCCGTGCGCCCCCGGGTTCCGGTCGGACGCGTCGGCGGTTCCGTGGTCGGCCGCGCGATCGGCCGTGACGGCGTTCGGTTCCTCCGCCGTACCACCCGCACCGCGTGGCAAGGGTATCGAACCGAGACCCGGCACACGGCCAATAACGCTCCATGAATGGCCACATATGACACGAAATACGTGATCGGACACGACAGCGGGGCCGGCGGGGATCACTCCCCACCGGCCCCTGGGTCACCTCACCGCGTCAGCGGCGCAAGACCCTCGACCTCGACATTGAAGACTAGGCCTTGACCTGCGGTGAGGCCGTCCCCTCGCCCGGAGGCGTCGGCGAGGAGACCGCTTCGGCCTCCATCTCGTCGAGTTCGTCGAAGGCGTAGGCCGACTCCGCGTGGAGCTCGTGGTCGAGCCCGTTGGTCTCGACCTCCTCGGGGATGCGGAACCCGATGATGAGATCGATGACCTTGCCGATGATGAAGGTGACGACGAAGGAGTAGATCATGACGCCGACGACCGAGATGGCCTGGACGGCGAGGAGGCCGATGCCACCGCCGTAGAAGAGACCGGCGGAGCCGCCCGTGGCCTCGGCGGCCAGGAAGCCCAGGGCGAGGCAGCCGATGATGCCGCCGACCATGTGGATGCCGACCACGTCGAGGGCGTCGTCGTACTTGAACTTGAACTTCCAGCTGATGGCGTAGGCGCAGACGGCACCGGACAGGAGGCCGAGGATGATCGCGCCGACCGGCGTGACGTTCGCGGCGGCCGGGGTGATCGCGACCAGACCGGCGATGGCGCCGGAGGCGAAGCCGAGGGCACTGACCTTGCCGTAGCGGATGCGCTCGACGAGCATCCAGGCGGCGGTGGCGGCGGCGGTGGCGACCTGGGTGTTGACCAGGGCCAGGGCGGCGGTGGCGTCGGCGGCGTAGGCGGAGCCGGCGTTGAAGCCGAACCAGCCGAACCACAGCAGGGCGGCGCCCAGCAGGACGAACGGCAGGTTGTGCGGACGCATCGACTCGGAGCCGAAGCCCTTACGGCGACCCAGCACGAAGGTCAGGGCCAGCGCCGCGGCACCGGCGTTGATGTGGACCGCGGTACCGCCGGCGAAGTCGATGACCTCGTAGCCGCCGATCTCCAGGGCGCCGATCCAGCCGCTGCCCCAGACCCAGTGGGCGACGGGGAAGTAGGCCACCAGGGCCCAGATCGGGGCGAACAGCAGCCAGGCGCCGAACTTGGCGCGGTCCGCGATGGCGCCGCTGATCAGGGCGACGGTGATGACCGCGAACATCATCTGGAAGCCGGCGTCGACCAGGAGCGGGTAGCCGCCCTCGGCGTCGACCTCACCGATCAGTGAGGTGAGCCCCACGTAGTCGAATCCGCCGATGAACATGTCGAGGGCGCCGAAGCCCTCGGAGTAGGACAGGGAGTGGCCGACCAGGACCCAGAGCACACTGACGACCGCGATGCTGGCGAAGCTCATCAGCATCATGTTGAGCACGCTCTTGGCTCGCGACATGCCTCCGTAGAAGAAGGCCAGGCCCGGTGTCATGAGCATCACGAGCGCGGCGCTGGTCAGCAGCCACGCTGTCGTGCCGGTGTCAATCATTACGTCGCCTCCATAGGACGGACGGGGGATTGTCTGTGAGGGCGGCAGTCAGCGAGCGCATCATCGGGCCCGATGCAGATCACCACACGGGCAACTCTCCGATCGGGGTGTTTCTCTGTGGAGCCCGACATGTTGCGCGGGGGTAAAAGGACAGCCAGTCGTGTTAACGACAGGTGAACCGACCCCCCGATGACGACCAATGCACGTGCATCGACGCAGACAGCGCGCCCCCACCTCGACCATGAGCGATACATCCGACACGGAGGGTAAGATCTCACAGTGATAACGGAGTCATTGCCAGGAAGTCACCACAGCGTGTAACACCGGCATTTCAATCGCATGACGTGGATCACAGTGGGCGTCCGGGTGCGACGAACGGCGTGTTCGGACCCGGTGAACGGCCACGGCCGGGCATCCCCGCTGGGATGCCCGGCCGTGGCGTGAGGGACGGCCCTCAGCCGAGGATCGCGTCCACGAAGACCTCGGGGTCGAACGGCGCCAGGTCGTCGGGCCCCTCGCCCAGACCGACCAGCTTGACCGGAACGCCCAGTTCACGCTGGACCTGCACGATGATGCCGCCCTTGGCGGTGCCGTCCAGTTTGGTCAGCGCGATCCCGGTCACGTTGACGACCTCGGCGAACACCCGGGCCTGACGCAGGCCGTTCTGCCCGGTCGTGGCGTCCAGGACCAGCAGGACCTCGTCCACCTGGGACTTCTTCTCCACCACCCGCTTGACCTTGCCGAGCTCGTCCATGAGGCCCGTCTTGGTGTGCAATCGGCCGGCCGTGTCGATGATGACGGTGTCGGCACCGTCCTCGATGCCCCGGGTCACGGCGTCGAAGGCGACGCTCGCGGGATCGGCGCCCTCCTCCTTGCGCACGACCGGCGCGCCCACCCGCGAGCCCCAGGTCTGGAGCTGCTCGCTGGCGGCGGCGCGGAAGGTGTCGGCGGCGCCCAGGACGACCGTGCGACCGTCGCCCACCAGCACCCGGGCCAGCTTGCCCGTGGTGGTGGTCTTACCGGTGCCGTTGACGCCGACGACCATGATCACCCCGGGCCGGTCGCCGTGCGGTCCGGTGCGCACCGCGCGGTCGGCGTCGGTGCGGATCTGTGCGAGCAGCTCGTCCCGCAACAGGGTCCGGACCTCGTCGTGGTCGCGGGTGCCCAGCACCTTCACCTTGGTGCGGAGGTTCTCCACGATCTGCGCGGCGGAGGTGACCCCGATGTCGGCGGTGATGAGGGTGTCCTCGATCTCCTCCCAGGCGTCCTCGTCCAGCGACGAGGAGGAGAGCAGGTTGAGCAGCCCTTGGCCGAAGGAGCTCTGCGACCGGGCCAACCGGGCGCGCAAGCGGACCATGCGCCCGGCGGAGGGAGGAGGCGTCTCCGGCTCCGGTTCGGCGGGGGCGACCCGGGCCTCGGGTACGGACGCGCCCACCGGGGGCGCCTGGGCCGGCGGGAGGAGATCGACCCCTCCGTCCCGCTCTCGGTCCTCCGGGGCGGCCGACTTCGGCTCTCCGGTGACCTCGGGTGCGGTCTCCTCCTCACCCGGCGCGACCGGACGCCGGGTCCTGACCAGGAAGAATCCGCCGACGGCCAAGAGCACGACGACGATGGCAAGACCTGCGAGCAAGTAGATTTCCATAGCCCGCCCAGTCTCCCAGAGTGTCCGACGCGTTCGCATCACGCCCGGGTGGCGTGCCGGGAACGAACCGGTGACCCGTCGGCGGCGGGGCCCGCCCGGGTTCAGGTGGCGTGGTGGCGGGTCGTGCGCAGGATCAGCACGAAGAACGGCGCGCCCAGGAAGGCGGTGACCACGCCGATGGGCAGTTCGGCCGGGGACACCACGGTGCGCGCGACGATGTCGACGACGACCAGGAAGGCGGCCCCGACGATCATCGTCACCGGCAGGATCGCCCGATAGCTCGATCCCACCAGGCGGCGCACGATATGGGGAACGACGATGCCGACGAATCCGATGAGCCCGCTCACCGACACCGCGGCGGCGGTGGCCAACGACGCGGCGGAGATCACGACGATCCGCACGATCGCCGGGTTCAGACCGAGGCTGACCGCCTTGTCGTCGCCCAGGGCGAGCATGTCCAGCAGGTAGCCGCAGACGAGCAGGATCAGCAGACCGAGCACGGTGTAGGGGGCGATGAGGCGCACGTCGTCCCATCCGCCCCGGCCCAGGCCGCCCAGCAGCCAGGCGTAGATGCGCTGCAACTGGTCGGTGCCCATCTGCTGGACGAAGGTCTGGGCCGCCGCCAGGAACGAGGAGACGGCCACCCCGGCCAGCACGAGCGAGGACGTCCCTCCCCCGCCGGCGGTGGTACCGAGCAGGTAGGCGGCGGCGACCCCCACCAGGGCGCCGGCGAAGGCCGCGACCGGCACCAGCGCCCGTGGGGAGTCGCTGAACTCGGAGCCGAAGACGATGATCGCCGTCGCGCCCAGACCCGCGCCCGAGGCGGCCCCGAGGAGGTAGGGGTCGGCCAACGGATTGCGAAAGACGCCCTGGTAGGCCGCGCCCGCGGTGGCCAGCAGGGCGCCGACGACGGCGCCCATGATCACGCGGGGCAACCGCAGTTCGACGAGCAGGGCCGCCTGCCGCTCGGTGAGCGGTGTCTCCGTTCCGAACGGCAGGAGGCTCAGCAGGTGCAGGACGATGTCGGTCGCGGAGAGCGAGGCCGCGCCCGCGGAGATCCCGAAGACGACGGCCACGGCGAGCGCGACCAGACTTCCTGCGGACCATCCGAGGGGGACACCGACAACGCCCCTGGTCACTAGTTCGCCGTGTTGTCGAGGACCGTGTCGCCGACGAGGCGTGCGAAGTCGACGACGCGCGGTCCCCAACGGGAGGCGACGTCGGCGTCGAGCAGGTACACGGCGTCGTTCCGCACGGCGGTGACGGTGTCGAACGCGGGGCGCTCGGCGACCGCCTCGACGGCGGCCTCGTCACCGTAGGACAGGAAGATCAGGTCGGGGTTCTCCTCGACGATGTACTCCTGCGAGAGCTGGGGGTAGCCCCCGGCGGTGCCGTCGTCGGCCGCGTCGGCGATGTTGACCAGGCCGAACGAGGAGTAGATCTGACCGACGAAGGTCTCGGAGGTGGCGGAGAAGGGGGTCTCGTCGAGTTCCTGGTAGAAGCTCAGCCCGGCATCGCCCGCTTCGGCGCACACCTCCTCGACGACCTTGGTGAACTCGGTCTCGATCCGGGTGGCCTCGGCGTCGGCGTCCTCGGTGTGACCGGTGGCGTCGCCGAGCAGGCGGATCTGGGCGTAGGTGTCCTCCAGGTCCGCGGCGGCGGGCATGACCAGGGTGGGGATGTCCACGTCGGCCAACTGCGCGGCGGTCTCCTGGGCGCTGTCGGACATGACGACCAGGTCGGGGTCGTACTCGACGATCGCCTCGACGCTGGGCGTGAACCCGCTCAGGTCGGTGGTGGGGGCCTCGGCCGGGAAGTTCGAGTACTCGTCGGCGGCCTCGACCCGCTCGCCGGCCCCGATCGCGAAGAGCATCTCGGTGTGGCTCGGGGACAGGGAGACGATCCGCTCGGGCGCCCCCTCCACGGTGACCTCGCCGACGGCGTCGGTCAGGGTGACCGGGAAGGTGCCGTCACCGACGGTGGGGCGGTTCGGATCGGCCTCGGGCGGGGCGCAGACCGCGGCGGCGGTGTCGGTGCCCGGCTCCGGGGTCCCGGTGGGCTCGGGGTCGTCGCCCGTGTCGCCGCAGGCGGTGAGTGCGAGCGTCGCGCCCAGCAGGGCCACGGGAAGTCGGTGTGCGATCCGCACGGTGCTCCTTGGTGGAACGGGGGGAAGGGGAGCGGCCTCGGCGGAGAACGGCCTGTCCTTCCCACGAGGACGGGGGCGTGCGGCGTCGGGAAGGCGACCTGGCTCGTCCCCGCCGGGGCGGGGCTCCACAGTTGCGGGACAGCGCCGGGTTGGGCGGCGGGTTTCGGCCGCGGTACCGGACTTCGCTTCGTCGACGCCGACCGATCGGCCTCGTGTACGGGCCGCGTCGGCCTCACCACTGTACCGGCCGGTCCTTGCGCCCCTCGTGTCGGGCGCACACCGCGCTCATCTGGGTTTTCCCGGCCGTGACCCTCGAAAAAGGGACCCGGTACCAGAATTCGGTTCGCTAGGTATTCATACCAAAAGGGATTTTTGTCTAGTTTCTCCCCTGGCGAAACACGGGTCACTTGGGAGCGTTTTCCTACGCCGTGTGGCCAGATTGAGTCTTCGCGAACATTGACACGGAGGTGGCACACAGCAATGATCTCGTTGCTATGCGCGCCATTTAACCGAGTAAGGACTTGACGCGGTGTATAGCCCCAACCGTGTACTCCCGTACCCCCACGGGCTGTCCCGCCACCATCCCCCCGGCCTCCCGAGGCGCGCACACAGAAGGGATGTGTTGACAAGGTGGCACCCCACCGTAAACGTCTGGCGTCACTCGCCGGATTGACCCTGTTGGCGGGTTTGGTCTCCGCGACACCCGCGGGAGCCGACGAGATCTCGGAACTCGCCCCCCTGCACCCCGTTCCCACCCCCGAGGACGGAGAACTGGTCCATCAGGCCAACGGCCTGTGGTTCATCGAGCTGGAGAGTCCCCCCACCACCCAGGGCACCTCCGCTTCGAAGGTCGACAAGGAGCAGAAGGAGTTCCGCGCCGAGGCCGAGGAGTACGGCCTGGAGTACGACGAGCGCCACTCCTTCGGCGACCTGTGGAACGGTCTGTCCGTGGAGATGGACGACGCCCAGGTGGGCACCGCGCGGTCGATCCCCGGGGTCCGGGCCATCTACCCCGTCGTGACGTACGGGATCCCCGAGGCGGAGGAGAGCGTTCCCGACCTCGACACCGCGCTGCCGATGACCGGCGCCGACATCGCCCAGAACGAACTCGGTCTGAGCGGTGAGGGCGTCCGGGTCGCCATCATGGACACCGGCGTCGACTACACCCACCCCGACCTGGGCGGCGGCGGATTCCCCAACGACCGCGTGGTCGCCGGCCACGACTTCGTCGGAGACGACTTCAACGCCCAGGACCCGAACGCCGTCCCGGCCCCCGATGACGATCCCCAGGACTGCAACGGTCACGGGACCCACGTGGCGGGCATCGTCGGCGCCGAGGGCGAGGTCACCGGTGTGGCCCCCGACGTGGTGTTCGGCGCCTACAAGGTGTTCGGCTGCGCCGGTTCCACCACCTCAGACATCATGATCGCGGCCATGGAGCAGGCGCTGGCCGACGACATGGACGTGCTCAACATGAGCATCGGCTCCTCGCACTCCTGGCCGCAGTACCCGACCGCCGTCGCCTCCGACAACCTGGTCGACGAGGGCATGGTCGTCGTCGCCTCGATCGGCAACGAGGGCGCCAGCGGCCTGTACTCCGCGGGCGCACCCGGCCTCGGCGAGCACGTCATCGGCGTGGCCTCCTTCGACAACACCCACGTGGAGAGCGTCTCGGCGGTGGCCAACCCCAGCGGTGAGGCCGTCGCCTACATGAACATGGGCGGCGCCGCCGAACCCCCCACCTCCGGTGAGACCGACCCGCTCGCATCGGCCGGACGGGCCTGCACGTCCTTGGGCGACACCGTCGGCGACCTGACCGGCAAGACCGCGCTCATCATCCGCGGTGACTGCACCTTCGCCGAGAAGTACAACGCGGCCGTCGACGCGGGAGCCACCGGAGTCGTCGTCTACAACAACGTGGCCGGCCTCTTCGCGGGCGGCGGCATCGTGGACCGCGGCGCCTTCTCCGTCGGCATCGCCAACTCGTCCGGCCTGCACCTGCTCGAACTGCTGGAGGGCGACGAGCCCGTCACGCTGGGCTGGAGCGACGAGGTCATCACCGTTCCCAACCCGACCGGCGGACTGATCAGCTCCTTCAGCTCCTACGGTCTGGCCGCCGACCTCACGGTCAAGCCGGACATCGGCGCCCCCGGGGGTCTGATCAACTCCACCTACCCGGTCGCCAAGGGGAGCTACGCCACCGTCAGCGGAACCTCGATGTCGTCGCCGCACGTGGCCGGCGGTGTGGCGCTGCTCCTCCAGGCCCGCCCCGACCTGGGCGCGCACGAGGTCCGCACCGTTCTCCAGAACAGCGCCGACCCCAAGGCCTGGTGGGGCAACCCCGGTCTCGGATTCTCGGACAACGTCCACCGTCAGGGCGCCGGGATGATGGACATCCCCGGCTCGGTCCTGGCCACCACCACGGTCACCCCGGGCAAGCTGTCGCTGGGCGCCACCGAGGGCCCGGCCACGGAGACCGTCACCATCACCAACGACGGTGACACCGAGGCCGTCTACGAGCTGTCCCACGAGGGCGCGCTCGGGACCCACGGCAACACCTTCGCGCCGAGCTTCAACGACGGCTTCGCGGACGTGGCGTTCGGCACCGACGAGGTCACCGTCGCCCCGGGCGCCTCGGTCGAGGTACAGCTCACCGTGACCCCGCCCGCCCGTGACCACAGCCAGATGATCTACGGCGGCTACGTGGTGGTCTCCCAGGTGGACGGCGAGACCTACCGGGTCCCCTACGCCGCCTACAACGGGGACTACCAGGAGATCCCGGCCCTCGCTCCCACCGAGTACGGGCTGCCGTGGCTGACCTCGATCACCGACTGCGACGCGTTCGCCGGGTTGGAGTGCGCCGCGGGCGGTTCGTTCGAGAACCGTCCCGAGGGCCACGCCTACAGCCTGGAGTGGGTCGACGGCCTGCCCGACGTGCCCTACGTCATCGCGCACTTCGACCACCACGTCACCCGACTGGACCTGGTGATCATCAACGCGCGCACCGGCCGCCCGGTCCACCCGCGCAACAACATCGCCGCCTCGGTGGACCACGTCGGCCGCAACGCCACGCCCACCGCGTTCCACAGCTACGTGTGGGACGGCACCTACGTGGACTCCCACGGCAGGGTGAAGGACGTCAAGAACGGCGACTACCGACTCGAACTGCGCGCCCTGAAGGCGCTCGGTGACGAGTCGAACCCCGACCACTGGGAGACCTGGACCTCCCCGGTCATCACGATCGACCGGGGCTGACGACCCCTCCGCCCCGGTCACGGGCCGCCCTCTCCCCCGGGGAGGGCGGCCCCCTCTTGTCCGGGACGCCGGAAGCGGACGTCAGGCGGGACGTTCGAGCTTCTGGCTGATGACCTGGGAGATGCCGTCGCCCTGCATGGTGACGCCGTACAGGGCGTCGGCCGCCTCCATGGTGCGCTTCTGGTGGGTGATGACGATGAGTTGCGAGGCGGACCGCAGCTCCTCGAAGATCACCAGGAGCCGCTGGAGGTTGGTGTCGTCCAGCGCCGCCTCGACCTCGTCCATCACGTAGAACGGCGACGGCCGGGCCTTGAAGATCGCGGCCAGGAACGCCACCGCCGTCAACGAGCGCTCACCGCCCGAGAGCAGGGACAACCGTTTGACCTTCTTACCGGGCGGGCGGGCCTCCACCTCGATGCCGGTGGTGAGCATGTCGTCGGGGTTCGTGAGCAGCAGACGGCCCTCGCCGCCCGGGAAGAGCCGGCCGAAGATCGCCGAGAACTCCCGCTCCACGTCGAGGTAGGCGGAGGCGAACACCTCCTGCACCCGCGCGTCCACCTCCTGGACGATGTCCATCAGGTCGCGCCGGGTCTTCTTGAGGTCCTCCAGTTGGGCGTTGAGGAAGGAGTGCCGTTCCTCCAGCGCCGCGAACTCCTCCAGGGCCAAGGGGTTGATCTTGCCGAGCTGGTTGAGCTGGCGTTCGGCCGTCTTGGCCCGCTTGAGCTGCACCTCGCGCACGTAGGGCACGGGGACGGCGTCCTCGTCGGCGTCGGCGGGCGGCGGCACGGGCACGCGCGGACCGTACTCGGCGATGAGCGTGGGCACGTCCACGCCCATCTCCTCCATCGCCTTGGTCTCCAACTGCTCCAGGCGCAGCCGGCGTTCGGCGCGGGCCATCTCGCCGCTGTGCGCCGAACCGGTGAGCTTCTCCAGGTCCACCGACAGCTCGCGGACCCGGGCGCGCACCGTGCGCAGTTCGGCGTCGCGGGCCTCCTTGTCGGTCTCGGCGGTGACCCGTTCGGCCTCCGCGGCGGTCAGCGAGGCGGCGATGCGCTCCAGGGCCAGGCGGGCGCTCTCGGCGACCGCCTCGGCGATGGTGGCCTGGGCGGCGCGCAGGGCACGGCGCTGTTCGGCCCGTTCGAGGGCCCTGCGCTCCTCGGCGGCCTGTGCCGAGAGCCGTTCGGCCAGGCCGGCGACGGCGCGGGCGCGCTCCTCGGCGGTGCGCACCGCCAGGCGGCGTTCCATCTCGGCGGCGCGGGCCAGAGAGGCCTGGGCGGCGAGTCCGTCGCGCACCTCGGGGTCGGGCGCCTCCTCCTCCAGGGAGGCCGCCATCTCCTCGGCCTCGGCGAGCCGCTCCTCCAGGCGCGCGAGTTTCCCGACGTCCTCGGCGCGGGCGGCGGTGGCCTTGGACGCGGCCGTGGCGTACCGCCCGGACTCGGCCTCGGCGGAGCGGGCCTGACCGCCGAGCTTGCCCAGGCGCTGGGCGGTCTCGTTGCGCTTGCGGTCGCCTTGACGGCGGCGGACGGTGAGTTCCCGCACCCGTTCGGTGAGTTCGGTGCGCTCGGCCTTCTTGACGTCGAGTTCCTCGGCGGCGGTGGCCGCGGCCTCGGTGGCGACCTCCAGTTTCGCGGCGGCCTCGTCGACGGCGGCCTGGACCTCCAGCAGGCTGGGCGCGCCGGCGGAGCCGCCGTGGGCCAGGGCGGCGCCGATGACGTCCCCGTCAGGGGTGACGGCGCGCACGCCCGGCAGTTTGCCGGCCAGATCGCGAGCGGTGGCCAGGTCGGGGGCGAGCACGACGCGGTCGAGCAACGTGGTGAGGGGACCGGCGAGGTGTTCGGGGGCGGTGACCGCGTCCACGGCGTAGCGGATGCCGACGGGCGGACGCGGCCAGTCCGCGCGGGGCGGTGCGGGCACCGCGCCGGCGATGACGATCCCGGCCCGGCCCGCGTCCTCGGCGCGCAGCAGTTCGAGGGCGGCGACGGCGGCGGCGGGGTCGTCGACCGCGACGGCGCCGGCGGCCGCACCCAGGGCCGCGGCGACGGCCGCCTCGCGTCCGGGCTCCACCTGGATCAGGGAGGCCAGCGCGCCGAGCAGACCGGTCAGGTCCGAACCGAGGAGAGCGGCAGCGCCGTCCTTGCCGGCCAGACCCGGTTCGAGGGCCTCCTTGCGGGCGGCCAGGGCGGCCCGCTCGCCCTCGGCGGTGCGTTCGGCGTCGCGCAGCCGGTTGAGGTCGGTCTCGACCCGGGCGAGCGCGGCGGCGGCCTCCTCCTGGGCCGCGTCGAGTTCGGCGTCGCCCTCGTCGAGACCGGCGGCCTCCTCGGCCGCCATCTCGTACTCGGCCTGGGCCTGTTCGGCGCGTTCGGCGGCCTGGGCGGCGGCCTCCTCCAACCGGGTGATCTCGGCCTCGCCGGAGGACAGTCGGCCGCGCAGGCCCTCCACGTTCGCGGACAGGCGCACCAACTGCTCGCGGCGTTCGGCCGCGGCCCGACCGGCGGCCTCCAGCCGCTTCTCCTCGCGGTGGAGGGCGTCCTCGACGGAGGTGCGTTCGGCGACGGCGGTCTCCAGGACCTCCCGGGCCTCGTCCAGCCGGGTGAGCAGCTCCTCCTCCTGGGCGGCGGCCTCCTCGGCCTCCCTCTCCAGTTCCTCGGGGTCGCGCCGGTGGACGGGTTCGTCACCGACGGACGCGAGGTTGCGGAAGCGTTCGGCGGCCAGCCCGCGCACCGCGTCCAGGCGTTCGGTGAGCCGGGACAGGGCGTGGTAGGTCTCGGTGGTCCGGGTCAGGACGGGGGCGGCCTCGGCGCTCTGGGCCTCCAGTACGGCCTCGCGCTCCTGGGCCTGGGCGAGGGAGGCCTCCACGGCGGTCCGACGGAGCAGGACCTCCTTCTCGTCGGCCTCCTCCTTGGCGAGCTGCTCGGTGAGGATGACGATGTCGTCGGCGAGCAGGCGCAGGCGGGCGTCGCGCAGGTCGGCCTGGATGACGGCGGCCTTGCGCGCCAGTTCCGCCTGGCGGCCGAGCGGTTTGAGCTGACGGCGCAGCTCGGCGGTGAGGTCGGTGACCCGGTCCAGGTTGCCCTGCATCGCGTTGAGCTTGCGGATCGCCTTCTCTTTGCGCTTGCGGTGCTTGAGGATGCCGGCGGCCTCCTCCACCAGGGAGCGGCGTTCCTCGGGGCCGGCGTGCAGGACGGTGTCGAGCTGGCCCTGGCCGACGATGACGTGCATCTCACGGCCGATGCCGGAGTCGCTGAGCAGGTCCTGGATGTCGAGGAGCCGGCAGGTGTCCCCGTTGATGGCGTACTCCGAGCCGCCGTTGCGGAACATGGTCCGCTTGATGGTGACCTCGGTGTAGTCGATGGGCAGGGCACCGTCGGAGTTGTCGATGGTGAGGCTGACCTCGGCGCGGCCCAGCGCGGGGCGGGTGGAGGTGCCCGCGAAGATGACGTCCTCCATCTTGCCGCCGCGCAGGGACTTGGCGCCCTGTTCGCCCATCACCCAGGACAGGGCGTCGACGACGTTGGACTTGCCCGAGCCGTTGGGGCCCACCACACAGGTGATGCCCGGTTCGAAGCGCAGGGTCGTGGCCGACGCGAACGACTTGAAGCCTCGCAGCGTCAGATTCTTCAGATACACCCACACCTCCCGCGATGGTCACCGGGCGTTCCCACCGCGTCCCCTCGACAGGAGGCGGGTCGCCCCGTACAAGGGTGCCACGAAGCGGTGACCAGGGTGCGGGGATCGGTGTGATGTCCGGCGGGAACGCGCCGCCGGGCGGAGGCGTGTCCGCCCCGGGCGCGGTTCCTTCGCGGGTCCCTCCCGACACTTCACGAAGGGAGGGGGAAAGGAGGGGGGATCACCGGCGGACACGGAGGGTTGCGACGGGGTCCGCCGGGTACAAAGGGAAAGAGGCCGCAATGGAAAAGGAAAGAATGCGGCTCAGGGACATTCGGACTCAGTGATATCCGTCGACGGGTTCCGTTAGGGACGCCTGGATGGTGCGCTCGGCGCCCCCGCCGTCGGATGTTGTTCGTCATATGCGCGCGGGTCGGTCGGGACCGTGCGCGCGAACGTGCGGATCAGGCGAGCGCGGGCTCGCGGTCGGTGGCACCGGTGACGTCGCTGACCGCCATGCTGAGCTGGTCGTTGCGCGCCTGGAGCCGGCTGATCTCGTCCTCCAGGTCGCGTACCCGCTTCTGAAGCCGTCGCATCTCCTGGACCATACGAGGGTCGGAGCCGCCGACGTGGCCGAACAGAGCCTTCGCCATGATATGGGTCCTCCACACTGAGTGACCAGTTGTGATTTCGCGCATGCGACACCCCGCGGGATTTCCTTTCGTATGACGTGCGTACTTCACGTCATCGATGTTTCTTCCACGCGGGTGGAAGGTGCGCGGTATGCCTTCCAGAGTCTCACTAGGCGCGCTACTGGTCAAGATTGGATTACAAACAGTCGTTAACCACCGCGACCCGGAGCGAGAACACCCGGGCAGGCGGTGACAACACGATGCGAAAAGGACCACCCCGGCCGAGCCGGTGACGCGCTGAAACGCACGACGATGGCCACGACACACCTCACGAGACCCTGCCACGAGCCTTCGATAGACCGCCGCGGTCGCGGGGTGTGCTCGAATCGCGTTACCCCTTCAGGATACTCACCGTTCGATGAAACCGGTGAACGTCCCCCTACTCGGACCCCAACGTTCGACCACAGAGTCCACACGGCCGGGTGTTCCGCCGCCCTTGAGGTGTTCAAGAAGCCTCTCGCAGCCCGCTCTGGAGCCCTCCGCGACGACTTCGACGCGACCGTCGGAAAGGTTGGTGGCTGCGCCCACGAGTTCCGATTCGAGCGCCCGAGCCCGTGTCCACCAGCGGAAACCCACTCCCTGGACCTTCCCGCGCACCCACGCGGTCAACCGGACGACCTCGACGCCGTCACTCATGACCGTTCCTCTTCCTTACCTTGGGGAGACACTTTCCTCACTGAGTGGTCGCATGTCCGTTCGGGGACGTGAAATCCCACCGGCCCCACCCGTCCCAACGCTCCGTTCCGAACGCGCGGGCTCAGGCCGTACGGGTCCGCCGCGGGGGCCTCTGGCAGGTGGGGCAGCTGTACGAGGAACGGTTCATGAACGCCTCCCGCACGATCGGGGCGTCGCACCGGCGGCACGGCCGGTCCTCGCGCCCGTAGGCGTTGAGCCCCCGCGCGAAGTAGCCGCTCTCCCCGTTGACGTTGACGTACAGCCCGTCAAAGGTGGTCCCGCCCACCTCCAGCGCCTCGGTCATGACCCCGCTCACGTGGCCCAGGAGCTCCTCCCCCTGGGCCCGGGTCAACGTCCGGGTGTTGCGCCGGCCGTGCAGCCGGGACCGCCACAGCGCCTCGTCCGCGTAGATGTTGCCCACCCCGCTGATCAGCGACTGGTCCAACAGGGCCCGCTTGACCTCGGTGTCCTTGGCGCGCAGCGCCCGCACGAACGTCTCGGGGACGAACCCGGCGTCCAACGGGTCCAGGGCGATGTGGTCCACCGACGCGGGCACGTCCGCCCGCACCCCGGGCACGTCCACCATCAGGTGACCGAAGGTGCGCTGGTCGACGAACCGGAGCTCGTTGCCGTCCGACAGCGGCAACCGCACCCGCAGGTGCTTCTCGTCCGGTTTGCCCTGGGGCTGGATCAGCATCTGACCGCTCATCCCCAGGTGGGCCAGGAGCATGTCGCCGCCGTCCAGCGCCAGCCACAGGTACTTGCCACGACGCAGCACGGCGGTGGGCGTGCGTCCCTCCAGTCGGGCCGCGAAGTCGGCCGCTCCGGGCGCGTGCCGGCGCACCGCGCGGGGGTGCAGGACCTCCACCCCGGAGACGGCGCGGCCCACGGTGTGGGCCGCCAACCCCCGGCGGACGACCTCGACCTCGGGCAACTCGGGCATGGGACACCTACTTCTTTCCTGAGGCGCCGTCAGCGGCCTCGGCACGGGCCTTGATGGCCTTCCACGCGGATTCGGCGGCCTGCTGCTCGGCCTCCTTCTTGCTGCGCCCCTCGCCCAGGCCGTAGCTCTGCCCCGCCACCCGGACCGTGGCCCGGAAGGTCTTCTGGTGATCGGGGCCGGACTCGTCCACGTGGTACTCGGGCACGCCCAGCATCTGGGCGGCGGTGAGCTCTTGGAGGGAGGTCTTCCAGTCCAGGCCCGCGCCCAGCCCCGAGGCGGTGGCGATGAGCGGGTCGAACAGCCGGTGCACGAACTCCGAGGCGGTGCCCAGGCCGCGGTCCAGGTAGACCGCGCCGATGATGGCCTCCAGGGTGTCGGCGAGGATCGAGGACTTGTCCCGCCCGCCGGTGCCCTCCTCGCCGCGACCCAACCGGATGTAGGCCCCGATGCCCAGGCTTCGGGCCACGTCGGCCAGGGCGCGCATGTTCACCACGGCGGCGCGCAGCTTCGCCAGCTGCCCCTCGGGCAGGTCGGGGTGCTTGCGGAACAGGGTGTCGGTGACCACCAGGCCGAGCACGGAGTCACCGAGGAACTCCAGCCGCTCGTTGGTGGGCAGACCGCCCTTCTCGTAGGCGTAGGAACGGTGGGTCAACGCGCGGACCAGGATCTTGGGGTCGACCTCGACCTTGATGGCCTCGTGGAACGCCTTGGCCTCGGCGGCGGAGAGTTGGGTGGCCACTCGGTTCACTTCCCTGCTCGGGCACGCCGGAACGGCGCGCGGTACGGACGCGGATCCGCGGCCCGACCAGGGTGCTCGAAAACGAGGTGAACGTCGCGGGAGCCGGGCACCGGGGTCCTCCGGTGCGCCCGCTCCCCCGGCGGCCACCACGAACTCGGGAACCGGGTACGGTCCGGAGGTCATCGCGTGGGCGAAGGTGCGTCGGGTGCGGCCCGTGGCCGCCCTAACGACACTCTACAAATCCTCGTCCGTCCGCGTCTCCCCCTCAGAAACGTGATGACGTGCCGGACAGCACATCGGGGCGGTCCCATCACAGGGGACCGCCCCGGTACGCATCGGGGATCGGGTATCCGGACCCGAAGCCTGTCATACGTCGTTAGGCCGGGCTGACGACCTGGCGGTTGTTGTACGTGCCGCAGGTCGGGCAGGCGATGTGGGGCTGCTTGGGGTCACGGCAACGCGGGCAGTTGACCAGCACCGGGCGCGACGCCTTCCACTGGGAACGGCGGGTCCGGGTGTTGCTCCGCGACATCTTCCGCTTCGGGACGGCCACTTCAATCCTCCTGGGTCACCCCCGCGCGGGTCGCGGGAGGTCGCTTATCTGGTCGGCCCCGCGCACGGCGGGGTGTGCTCCGTATCCACGGGGCTCCCGGCGAGGCCGGGATCATCCCCGTGTTCCACGGGGAAGGGCTGTGTCACTCGCCGGACTTCTCCACGATTCCGCGGAGCGCCTCCCAACGAGGATCGACCCGGTCGTCGTGACCGTGGTCGGGTTCCGCGTCGGCGAGCCGGGCACCGCACTCGGCGCACAGGCCCGGACAGTCCGGGTCGCACAACGGCGAGAGCGGGAGAGCGAGCACGACGGCGTCTCGGACCACCGGTTCGAGGTCGAGCATGTCGCCCTCTAGATAGTAGTCCTCATCATCGTCGTCCGTATCCCCGTCCTCCTCCTGGAAGACGTCCTCGTCGGCGGGGTACCGGTACATCTCCTGGAAACCCGCCTCGAAGTCCTCCGCGAGGGGGTCGAGGCAACGCGAGCACTCCGCGCTGATCTGGCCGCGGGCGGCCCCGGTGACGAGGACTCCCTCCATCACCGCTTCCAACCGCAGGTCCAGTTCCAGCTCACGGCCCGCGGACACGGAGGCCATCGCGTTCGCGAACTCCTCGGGGAGGGTCACGATGCGATCGACCGTGCGCATCGACCCCGGTTGGCGTCCGAGCGCCTGGGTGTCGACCACGAACGGGTCACGAGGATTGAGACGAGACAGGGTCATCGAGCTTTCACGAGAAGTCCGGGAGCCGGGTCACCCGCCCACCGGGAAGCGGCCGGGGTCGGCCTGAGCGCACGCCGAAGACGGCGGCGCACATGGTCGAACCTCGATTCTACCCATCGTGCCCCCGACCACCCAAATCAGCCCCGGAAAAGCCCGTGGATCAGCGCTCCGCGGTGTACTTCTCGCGCAGCCGATCCCGGACGTAGGGGGTGACGAGGTTGGAGACGTCGCCGTGGTACTGGGCGATCTCGCGGACCAGGCTGGAGGAGAGGAACGAGTACTGCGGGTTGGCCGTCATGAACACGGTCTCCACCCCGGACAGGCGGTAGTTCATCTGGGCGATCTGGAGCTCGTAGTCGAAGTCGCTGACCGAGCGGAGGCTGCGCACGATGGTGTCGATGCCGTTGGCGCGGCAGAAGTCCACGAGGAGGCCGTCGAACTCGGCGACCCGCACGTTGGCGAGGTCCTCGGAACCGTGCCGGAGCATGTCGAGTTTCTCCGGAACGGTGAACAGGCCCCTCTTGTTCACGTTGTTGAGCACCGCGGCGACGACCTCGTCGTACTGCTTGGCCGCCCGGCCGATGATGTCGATGTGACCGTAGGTCACCGGGTCGAAGGAACCCGGGCAGACGGCACGACGCACGATGGATCGCCCCTTTCGAGTACGACGTTCGGGTACCGAGATCGTAGGGGGCGCCCCGGGCACGGATCAGGGCAACTCCCACTTAGTGGCCACTTTCCCCCATCGGTCACGTCGGACGGGGAGGCGCGCCGAGTCCGCCGGGCTTGGCTACGGTGGTGCCATGACCCGCATCATCGCCGGGACGGCCGGGGGGCGCCGCCTCTCCGTGCCCGACGGCCGCACCACCCGACCGACCAGCGACAGGGCCCGTGAGGCCCTGTTCTCCTCCGTCCAGTCCGACCTCGGGTCGCTGACCGGCCTGCGGGTGATGGACCTGTACGCGGGATCGGGGGCGATCGGTCTGGAGGCCCTGTCCCGGGGGGCCGCCCACGCGCTCCTGGTGGAGGCCGACCGCAAGGCCGCACGGAGCGCGCGGAACAACATCGACGTGCTGGGGTTGGCGGGCGCCCGTCTGGCCACCGACCGGGTGGAGCGGATCGTCGCCCGGGCCAACCCCGGCGAACCGTACGAGCTGGTGGTGGCGGATCCTCCGTACGCGGTCACCGACACCGAGGTCGCGACGGTGCTCGCCGACCTGGTCGCCCACGGCTGGCTCGCCGACGACGCGCTGGTGGTGGTGGAGCGGTCCAAACGCGCCGCCGAACCCGACTGGCCCGCGGGGCTGGTCCTCGACCGCAGCCGCGTCTACGGCGAGGCCGCCCTCTGGTACGCCCACCGCACCCCCTGATCCGTTTCGGGCCCGTTCGGCTTCGGCCGGCGGTGTCCCCGCGACCGACCGTCCGGTGGGGAGGGGAGGGGCGGCGGTCGCCGCCCCTCCCCTCCCCACCGTCTCTCGGGCGGCCCGTGGCCGCGGGCCCTCTCCGAAGACGTCCGCTCCGCCGGACCCGGTGACCCCGTGGCCCCTCGCGGGGGAACGGGTCCGGTCACGCCTTATCGAGGTACTCGGCGCGCTCTTCGGGGAGGAGTTCCTCCAGTGCGGCGGCCAGCGGCGGGTACGCCGTCAGCTCCGGGTCCTCCTCCAGGTGGGCGCCGGCCCGTTCCCGCGCCTCCTCGATGAGCTTCTCGTCCTTGAGCAGGGTGAGCAGGCGCAGACTGGAGCGGCCCGACTGGGCGTCGCCCAGCACGTCCCCCTCACGGCGCATCCGCAGGTCCTCCTGGGAGAGCGCGAACCCGTCGGTCGTGGAGGCGACCACGTCGAGGCGTTCCCGGGCCGGCGAGTTCTCCTCGGCCTCGGTGACCAGGAGGCACAGTCCCGGCAGGTTCCCCCGGCCGATCCGGCCGCGCAGCTGGTGCAGCTGGGACACCCCGAACCGGTCGGCGTCCATGATGACCATCACCGTGGCGTTGGGCACGTCGACGCCGACCTCGATGACGGTGGTGGACACCACCACGTGGGTGGTCCCCTCGGAGAAGCGGCGCATCACCGCGTCCTTGTCGTCGGGCGTCATCCGCCCGTGCAGGACCTCCACCCTCAGGTCCGACAGCGGCCCCTCCGACAGGCGGGCGGCCACCTCCAGCACCGACAACGGGGCGTCCTCTCCGTCCTCCACCACGTCCTCGGCGGAGTCGCCGTCGCCGATGCGCGGGCAGACCACGAACGCCTGGTGCCCCGCGCCCACCTCCTCGCGGATGCGTTCCCAGGCGCGGGTGAGGAAGTGGGGCTTGTCCTTGGCGGGGACCACGTGGGTGGCGACGGGCGCCCGCCCGGCCGGGAGCTGGGTGAGGGCGACCACGTCGAGGTCGCCGTAGACGGTCATGGCCACGGTGCGCGGGATGGGGGTGGCGGTCATGACGAGGACGTGGGGGCGGCCGTCGACGGCCTTGGCGCGCAGGGCGTCACGCTGTTCCACGCCGAAGCGGTGCTGCTCGTCGACCACGACCAGGCCCAGGTCGGCGAAGGACACGTGCTCCTGGAGCAGGGCGTGGGTGCCCACGACGAGCCCGGCCGCGCCGGAGGCGGCGTCCAGCAGGGCCTCGCGGCGGGCGGGCGCGCCCATGGAGCCGGTGAGCAGGGCGATCCGGGTCGAGTGCTCGGCTCCGTCGATCTGACCGGCGCGGCCCAGCGCACCGAGCATGGCCCCGATGGAGCGGTGGTGCTGCTGGGCGAGCACCTCGGTGGGGGCCAGCAGGACGGCCTGACCGCCGGAGTCCACGACGCGGAGCATGGCGCGCAACGCCACCAGGGTCTTGCCCGCGCCCACGTCGCCTTGGAGCAGGCAGTGCATGGGGTGGGCGGAGTCGAGGCGTCGGGCGAGGAGGTCGCCGACCTCGCGCTGACCGTCGGTCAGGGTGAACGGGAGTCGTTCGTCGAAGGCGTCGAGGATCCCGCCGTCGGCGCCGGGCCGGGGCACGGCGGGCAGTTCGGCGGCGGCCCGGCGACGACGGGCCAGGGCCAGTTGCAGGACGAAGGCCTCGTCCCACTTGAGCCTGCGGCGGGCGGCCCCGATGTCCTTGTCCGTCTCGGGGCGGTGGATCCCGCGCAGGGCCTCGGCGATGCCGAGGCCGCCGCGCACCGAGGGCGGAAGCGGGTCGGGCAGGTCGTCGACGACGCCCAAGGCGACCTCGACGGCGCGGCCGACGGTGGCGGAGTCCATGCCCTTGACCGCCGGGTAGATCGGGATGATCTCGTCCGCGTAGGCGCGGGCGCGGTCGACCTCGGAGCCGTCCTCGTCGAGGAGTTCGTACTGGGGATGGTCCAGTTGGCGACGGCCCTTGAACGTGCCGACCCGACCGGAGAACATGGCCAGCCGTCCGGAGGTCAACCGGGTCTGGTGGTAGGCGCCCTGGTTGAAGAAGGTCAGGTGCAGCCGTCCGGTGCCGTCGGTCACGACGACCTCCAGCAGGTCCATCCGGCGACGGCCCTGGCGCGGCGGCACCGTGCGCCGCTTGGCGTCCAGGACGCGGGCCTGCACGGTGGCCTGCTCACCCTCGCGCAGCAGGGCCAGGTCGGTGAGGTCACCGCGCCGGTCGTAGCGACGCGGGTAGTAGCGCAGGAGGTCGCCGAGGGTGTGGAGGTCGAGTCTCTCCTCCAGGGCTTTGGCCGTCTTGCCTCGGAGCGGTCCCTTGCCCAGCGGTTCGTCCCAGGTGCTCATGGTCTTCCTCTTCAGGATCGCCGGTCGTCGACCACGCTAGACCTTCGTTGCGACGCTCGGTGGCGGTGTCGGTGTCCGGGTGGGCGTTCTCCCGGGGCGGGTCCGGGCACGGTTGTCCGTCGCCGTCGCCGGCGGGGCTATACTCGTGTGAGTTCATCGTGTTTCCGCCATGCCCGCGTGGTGGCCTTTCGATGGTCCTACCGGTGGCACCACATTCCGCCGGCCGCACGCAGGGGGCGTTTTCACCTTCCCTCGTGTACTCTTCCACGGTTGGCGTCCGCGCCGGCCTGTCCGCCCGGCCTCTTCGGTCGGTTGAACCTTCGCGTGCGGCGACGCGCGCGATCCCGAACGCTTGAATGGAGTTACCGTGGCTTCCGTCTGCGACGTCTGCGGCAAGGGACCAGGGTTCGGTAACAGTGTTTCCCACTCGCACCGTCGCACCCGCCGCCGCTGGAACCCCAACATCCAGACCGTTCGCACCCGGGTGGGTGGCACGCCCAAGCGCGTGAACGCCTGCACCTCGTGCATCAAGGCCGGCAAGGTGACCCGCTAGGGAGCACCGCCCCTGATAGGTCTTCGAGGCCCTCCGATTCCGATCGGGGGGCCTCTTCGCGTGCGCCGTCCCCTCTCAGAGTCGGCAGATGTGCCCGTTGAGGGAGCATCGGACGGGGCTCTGCGGCACCCCCAGCGCCTGGAAGGTCAGGGTGGCCGACTCCCCCGGTTCGAGGCCGTCGCCCCCGCCGGGCTGGCGGGCCAGGATGCCGTCCTCGATGGTCTCCCAGTCGGCGTCCCGGACGTCGGTGACCTCGGCGTCCTCGAAGGCCAGCGCCAGTTCCCAGGCGTCGAGCCTGCTGCGGGAGGTGTTGGTGACGGTGACGTGCCCGGTGAAACCCGCATCGGTGGACTCCACGATGCGGTAGGCGACGGTGGTGGGTTCGGCGCCGGCCTGGGTCTGGGGCGCCTGGGAGGCGGTCTCGGGGCTGGGACTGATGTCGCCGCTGGGGCCGGCCCCGTCCTGGGGGCCCTGGGTGGTGCCGCCGGGCGTGCCACCGAACTGGAGGTAGATCTGGGTGGTGCTGTAGCCGAACAGGAGCAGGCCCAGGATCACACCGGAGACGACGAGCACGTTGAGCAGCCGGGGCGGTTCGACGCGTTTGGGAACGGTGCTCTCGATGAGGCCGCCGAAACGGCGCAGCGCGCCCACGTTCTCGGGCTCGCTGCGGTGCGCACCGCGACGGATGCCGCCCTGCCGCTGGCCGTGCCGCCCCATGGACCGCCTTTCACCGAGACCGGATCACCGATCGCCTTCCACCGGTGCCCCGGACACCTTGTTCCCGGTGACCGACGCGCGCCTCCACGGGACCGGGCGATTCTCGGCCGCAAGCCTAGCGCGACAGCCAAACCAGACAAATCCAAACGCGCTCATCCCTGGCGGAAATGATCCCATCCGGTCTGCTCGGGGGCCTTCCCCGCGACGGTGACGTACCGATCGTCGGGGTCGGCCGCCCGGACGACCCCGATCCGGTGCCAGTGGTCGGGCAGAACGGTGTCGGCGGGGAAGGTAGCGGCCAGGGCGTGGTCCTCTCCGCCCGAGACCATGAAGGCCAGGGCCCGAGGTGCGCCCCCGCCGAGGATCCGCACGGCCTCGGTCAACGCCGGCTCGGGCGCCAGGAGCGCGGGGTCGAGGTCGATGCCCACCTCGGACCCCCGGCACACGTGCCCCAGGTCCTGGGCCAGGCCGTCGCTGACGTCGAGCATGGCGGTGGCGCCCAGATGGGCCGCCTCGGGTCCGCTCGCGTAGGGCGGTGAGGGCCGGCGGTGTTCGTCGAGGCAGGCGGCCGGACCGTCGACGCCCTCCGTGAGCAGGGCCAGTCCGGCGGCGGACAGTCCCAGGTGACCGGTGTAGGCGACGACATCGCCGGGCCGGGCACCGTCGCGGCGGACCGGCGCCCGACCCTGGAGGTCGCCCAGGGCGGTGATGGCGATGGTGAGGGTGTCGGAGCCGGCCATGTCCCCGCCCACGACGGCGCCGCCCGCGATGGCGCACTCGTCGCGCACACCGAGGGTGAACTCCTCCGCCCAGGCCAGGGGCAGGTCGGCGGGGGCGGCGAAACCGATGAGCAGGCCGGTGGGGCGGGCCCCCATGGCGACGACGTCGGCGAAGTTCTGGGCCACGGCCCGGTGACCGACGTCTCGGGCACTCGACCACTCGCGTCGGAAATGGCGCCCCTCCACGAGGAGATCCGTGGTGGCCACGGTCCGCCCGTCGGGTGAGGCGACGATCGCGGCATCGTCGCCGGGACCGAGGATTACATCGTCCGTCCTGGGGAATTGGCTCGTCACGCGTCTGATCAGAGCGAACTCACCCAGACCCCCAATGGTCTTCTGCACAGGGAACAGGGTACGGTGACGCTCCGGCTCGGTGGTCTAGACCCACGTTCGTCACACGTTCGTCATCGGCCTCACCGTCGGGTGCGCCCGTACCCGACTCGCACGAAGGAGCACACATGGTGCAGGCATACATCCTGATCCAGACCGAGGTCGGCCGTGCCGCCGAGGTCGCCGAGCGCATCCGGGGGATCGAGGGGGTCGCGGAGGCCCACGACGTGACCGGCCCCTACGATGTGATCGTCCAGGCCGAGGCCGATGACGTGAATGCGCTGGGCACCCTCGTGGTGGCCCGGATCCAGCGTCTGGAGGGGATCGCCCGGACCCTCACCTGTCCCATCGTCAACATCTGACCCGATTCCTCGGAGAGTGTGGTGCGCGTACCCGCACGGTGGGCCCCGGTCCTCCTCGCCCTGGCCGCCGCGACGGGATGCGGCGCGCAGACCGTGCGCATGGAGCCCCCGCTGCCGGACGCCGCCGTCGAGGAACGGTGCGCCGCCCTGGTCGCCGACCTGCCGCGGACCCTCATGGACGCCGACCGCGTCGGGGTCCGGCCCGAGTCGGAGTTGACCGCCGCCTGGGGCGAACCGGCGATCGGCCTGCGCTGTGGTGTGGCCCGCCCCACCTCTCTGGCCCCGGACTCCCACCTCACCGAGGTCAACGGGGTCCCCTGGCTGTCCGAGCCGGCCGACGCCCCCACGGTCTTCACCGCGGTCGGCCACGAGGCCTACGTCGAACTGCTGCTCCCGCCCTCCTACGGTCCCCCCGCCCCGGCGCTCACCACCATCGGCGACCTCGTGTCCGAGCACCTGACACCCCTGCCCGACGGAGCGCTCTGAGCGACGCCCCGCCGGATCCTCGCGCCTCCGCTTCCGGGGCGTTCCGCAACGGCGGAGGGGGCGGGGCGACCGTGTCGGTCACCCCGCCCCCTCTCCTGTCACGCGTCCCGAGGGACGTTACTCGGTGTCCTCCGGGGACTCCTCGTCCTGCGGGGCGTCGCTCTCCGGAGCGTCACCCTCCTCGTCGCCCTCGGCGGGTCCGTCCATCTCCTGGGCGATGTCCTCCTCGCCCGACGAGACCAGGGCCTCGACCTCCTCGGCGGTCTCGCTGACGCCCTGGGAGCAGGCGGCACCCGGCTCGGGCACGTCCGTGCTCTGCTCGAAGGCGCGGACGAAGCGCTGGAGGTTCTCGTCCTCGGGGCTCTCGACCGCGAGCTGGCGTCCCCACGCGGAGGCGACGATGGGCGTGTCCATCTCACCCTCGTACGGGCTGACCAGCAGGTAGGACCCCTGGGTGTACAGCTGGTCGAGCTGAGCGACCTGCTCGGCCGGCAGTTCCGGGTCGTAGGCGATCCACACCGCACCGTGTTCCAGCGAGTGCACCGCGAACTCCGAGGTCACCGGGGCGGGATAGACACCGCAGTTCTGCCAGGCGCTCCAGTGGTCGCCGCCGACCGGCGGGCTCTGCTCGTAGTCGACCTTCTCCCCCGTGTCGACGTGCACGTAGGAAGCGACCTCGTACTCGGCCAGCCCCGGGATCTGGCGGCTGCGATAGTCCATGTAGAACAGGAACCCGATGAGGCCGACGACCACAACGATCGCGGTGATGACACCGGTGATGCCGAGGATCTTGCGCCGTCTCTCCTTGCGCAGCCGCTCCGCCTTGAGGGCGGCCGCCCGTTGGCGGCGCTCCTCCGCCGTCTTCTTCTTGGCCACTGGGTCTCCTGAGGTGGGTGGTGGGGCCTGAGACTTACCTATCCTCTACTTTGACATCACAGTCATGCGATTTGACCAGGGTGGTCCCCATGGAACACAAGAGCGGCACCGGCCACGAGGCCGCCGACGATGTCGACGGGGTCGACGACCTCCCGGACGCCGAACGGGAAGAGGACCTCCGCGCGGGGTTCACGGAGGAGGCGGAGCCGCGGGTCGCGTCCCTCCGCTCGACACCGATCTGGTTGACGGTGATCCTGGTCGCAGTGGCGCTCGGGCTCGGCTACCTGCTGGGACGCCCTTCGTACCCCTTGGACACCGGCGCCGACGCGGGCTTCCTGCGCGACATGAGCGTCCATCACAACCAGGCCGTGGACATGTCGATGATCGTCCTCGACAAGACCGACGACGCCGAGTTGCGGGTGATCGCCACGGACATGGCCCGCACCCAGCAGGCCCAGGTCGGGATGATGCAGGGGTGGCTGCGCGCCTGGGATCTGCCCATACGCGGGCCGGAGGCGCCGATGTCCTGGATGGCGGGCTCGGGACACGAGCACGGTGGAGAGGGCGAGGCGCCCGAGACGATGCCGGGGCTGGCGACCTCCGAGCAGATCGTCGACCTGGAGGAGGCCGAGGGGGTGGAGGCCGAGGTCCTCTTCCTGGAGTTGATGATCGCCCACCACCTGGGCGGGATCGAGATGGCCGAGGTCGAGGTGGAGCTGGGCCGCGAGGAGATGGTCGTCGGCTTCGCACAGGGCATGATCAACGCCCAGACGACCGAGGTCGAGCTGATGGAGGGCATGTTGGAGGACCGGGCCGGCTGAGCCCGGGAAGGACGTACGGCGGCGCACCCGGCGGGGGTGGGCCGCCGTCGGCGTTCCCGGCACCCGCTCGCACATGTGTCGGAGTCCACAAGCACACCCCACCCCCTCCCGAACTGTTCACGTATTCGCAGGTGAGAGCGGTGTTCGTGACTCGACTCTCACTCTCCGGACCCGACCGCACCCTCGGAATCGCCCCCCGGAGACGCCGGAAAGGCCCCCGCGCTCACCCCCTGGGGCATCTACGACAGGCTGTAGAACTACGATGTGTAGTACTACCGGAGGTCGGTACTTGAGAGGCGTATATGGAAGCCCTTGAACTCGCGCGGTGGCAGTTCGGTGTCACCACGATCTACCACTTCCTGTTCGTGCCGTTGACCATCGGCCTGTCGTTCATCGTGGCCGTCCTCCAGACGGTCTGGTACCGCACCGGCAGACACGAGTACCTCCAGGCGACCCAGTTCTTCGGGAAGCTCTTCCTCATCAACTTCGCCATGGGCGTGGTCACCGGCATCGTCCAGGAGTTCCAGTTCGGCATGAACTGGAGCGAGTACTCCCGGTTCGTCGGCGACGTCTTCGGCGCCCCGCTGGCGATGGAGGCCCTGCTCGCCTTCTTCCTGGAGTCCACCTTCATCGGCCTGTGGATCTTCGGCTGGCACCGGCTGCCCCGCGGCGTCCACCTGGCCTGCATCTGGATGGTGGCGATCGGCACCAACCTGTCGGCCTACTTCATCCTCGCCGCCAACGCCTGGATGCGCCGCCCCGTCGGTTTCGAGGTCAACCCGGAGAACGGGCGCGCCGAACTCACCGACATCTGGGCCGTCCTCGGCAACGACCAGGCCTGGTCCACCTACCTGCACACCGTCTCGGCGGCGTTCATCACCGCGGGACTGTTCGTCGTCTGCGTCAGCGCCTACAAGCTGTGGCGCAACCAGAAGCACAACGACACCGGCGTTCGCGGGGAGGCGCCGCCCGCACGGGACTTCGCCCTGTTCCGCGGCACGCTCAAGGTCGGCCTGGTCTTCACGCTCATGGCCGGGGTCATCGTCGTGTTCTCCGGCGATCACCAGGCCAAACTCGCCGCCCAGTACGAGCCCATGAAGCTCGCCGCCGCCGAGGCGCTCTGGGAGACCGAGGAGGGCGCCGCCTTCTCCGCCTTCGCGGTCGGCGACACCGAGGCCCGCTACAACCCCATCGACATCACCGTTCCGAACATCCTCAGCTTCCTCGCCACCGGCGAGTTCGACGGCGAGGTCCACGGGATGAACAACCTCCAGGAGGCCTACGAGGAGGAGTACGGCGAGGGGGACTACATCCCCAACGTCTTCGTGACCTACTGGTCGTTCCGCCTCATGATGGGTCTGGGCCTGGCCGGCGTCGGCATCGCCGCCATCGGCCTGTGGCTCACGCGGGGCCGGGACCGGACACCCTCGGTCGACGGTCCGCTGACCCGGTGGTTCTACCCGCTCGCGATGTTCGCCCTGCCCGCCGCGCTGGCCGCCAACATCTTCGGCTGGGTGCTCACGGAGATGGGCCGCCAGCCCTGGACCGTGCACGGCTACCTGCTCACCGCCGCCAGCGTCTCACCCGGGGTGAGCCTGGGGACGGTCGCGATGAGCCTGTCGCTGTTCACCCTCATCTACGGCGTCCTCGCCGTCGTCGAGGTCGGGCTGTTGGTCAAGTACATCAAGGCCGGCCCGTCCCACCTCGTCCCCGACCTCGAAGAGGACGGCGACGAAGCGCAGATCCCCCACTTCAGCTACTAGGAGCCCAGGACCATGGATCTGGCCGTCATCTGGTTCATCGCCATCTCGGTCCTGTGGATCGGGTACTTCGTCCTGGAGGGATTCGACTTCGGGGTCGGCACCCTGCTGCCGTTCATGGGCAGGCGGGACTCCGTCGACCGCCGCGTGACCATCAACTCGATCGGTCCGGTGTGGGACGCCAACGAGGTGTGGCTGCTCACCGCGGGCGGCGCCATGTTCGCCGCCTTCCCGGCCTGGTACGCGTCGCTGTTCAGCGGGTTCTACATCCCGCTGTTCCTCATCCTCATCGCGCTGATCCTGCGCGGGGTGGCCTTCGAGTACCGGGGCAAGCGCGACGACTCCACCTGGCGACTGTGGTGGGACCGGGCCATCTTCTTCGGCAGCGCCGCCCCCGCCCTGCTGTGGGGCGTCGCGTTCGCCAACATCGTCCAGGGCGTGGCCATGGACTCCGACCACATCGTCACCGCCTCGCTCGTCGACCTGCTCAACCCGTACGCGCTGCTGGGCGGTCTCACCACGCTGTCCCTGTTCACGCTGCACGGCGCGGTGTTCCTGAGCCTGAAGACCGACGGGCCGGTCCGGGTCCGTGCCCGCACGGCCGCGCTGCGCACCGCCTACGTCGCGGTGCCCGCCGGTGCCGCCTTCCTGATGTGGACGCAGCTCGCCCACGGCAAGGCGTGGACCTGGCCGCTCGTCCTCATCGCCGCGGCGACCCTGGTGGGCGGGGTCGCGGCGGTCCATGCCCGGCGCGAGGGACTCGCGTTCGGGCTCATGGTCGCGACCATCGTGTCCGCGGTCGTGACCCTGTTCGGGTCGTTGTTCCCGAACGTGCTGCCCTCCGTCACCGACCCCGCGTTCAGCCTCACCGTCGAGAACGCCTCCTCCGCGGACTACACGCTCACCGTCATGACGTGGGTCGCGGTGGTGTTCCTGCCCTTGGTGCTCGTCTACCAGGGGTGGAGCTACTGGGTGTTCCGCAAGCGCGTCACCGGCGCCACCGTCACGGGCGCGACCGTCACCGGGGACACCGTCGGCACGGAGACGGCCGCCAGGGGGGACATCGTCATCCCGGAGGTGACCACCGCCGAGGGCACCACCGGCACGAGGAGGACCGCCACCGAGGACACCGTCGACACCTGATCCCGGGCACACCGACGGGCACGACCCCCTCCCCCACCGCCCGGGGCGGGGGTCGTGCCGTTCCCGGGCCCCATCGGCCAGACTGGGCGTGCGCCCGCACCCGCTCCCTCCCAACGACCCGAGGTCCCATGAAACCGCTCGATCCGCGCCTGGTGCGCACCGCCGGCGCGGTCCGCGTCCACCTGGCCGTCTCCGTGCTCAGCGGGGTGGTGATCACCGGCCTGATCCTGGTCCAGGCATGGCTGCTCGCCCACGTCATCACCGGGGCCTTCGCGGGCACCGGCTTCGACGCCCTGGCCTGGGCGATCACCGCCGTCGGCGGGATCGCCGTCGCGCGCGCCCTGCTGGCGTACCTGGCCGAGACGTCGGCGCTGCACAGCGCCGCGCGCACCAAGTCGATCCTGCGGCGGAGGCTGATCGCCCACGTCACCGGCAGGGGAACGGTGTGGACGGCCGAACGCGGCGCGGACGGCGGCGACTCCCCCAAGGCCGGGGAGCTGGTCACCCTCGCCACCCGGGGACTGGACGCCCTCGACGACTACTTCGCCCGCTACCTGCCCCAACTGGTGCTGTCGGCGATCGTGCCGGTGGCCGTCCTGGTCGTGGTCTTCTGGGCCGACTGGATCTCCGGGATCGTCATCCTGGTGACGGTGCCGCTGATCCCGGTCTTCATGGCGCTCATCGGCATGCACACCCAGAGCCGGACCGAACGGCAGTGGCGGCTGCTGAGCCGGCTCGGCGGACACTTCCTCGACGTGGTCGAGGGGCTGCCGACCCTGGCGGTGTTCCGGCGGGCCAAGGCGCAGGCCGAGCTCATCCGCCGGGTCGGCGAGGAGCACCGCAAGGCGACCATGGGGACGCTGCGGATCGCGTTCCTGTCGGCGTTCGCCCTGGAGTTGCTGGCCACGCTGGCGGTGGCGCTGGTCGCGGTCGAGGTCGGTCTGCGGCTGCTGGGCGGGCACATGGACTACCAGACCGCGCTGCTGGTGCTGATCCTGGCGCCGGAGGCCTACCTGCCGCTGCGCGAGGTCGGCGCCCGGTTCCACGCCAGCATGGAGGGCGTGGCCGCCGCGGACCAGGTGTTCACCGAACTGGAGCGCCGCGAAGGGGAGGGCGGGAAGGACCCCGCGCCGACCGGCCTGCGCGCCCCCGCGAGCGGCGGTGATCTGCGCCTGACCGGTGTGGGGATGCGCTACCCGGGGCGGGACCTGCCGGCCCTGTCCGGAGTCGACCTGCGGGTGGACTCCGGGGAGCGGGTGCTGCTCACCGGGCCCAGCGGTTCGGGCAAGACCACCCTGTTGTCGTTGCTGCTGCGGATGAACGCCCCCACCGAGGGGCGGATCGAGGTCCGTGCCCCGGACGGCGCCTGGGAGGATCTGGCGGCGGTCCCCGCCGACGACTGGCGGTTGGGCATCGCCTGGGTGCCCCAGCACCCCTACCTGTTCGACGTCTCGGTGGCCGACAACATCCGGTTGGGCGCCCCCGACACCCCCCTGGAACGGGTCCGGGAGGCGGCCCGGCTCGCCGAGGCCGACGGGTTCGTGTCCGCGTTGCCCGACGGGTACGACACCCGGCTCGGCGAACGCGGCACCCGGCTCTCCGCCGGACAGCGCCAACGGATCGCGCTGGCCCGGGCGTTCTGCCGGGACGCGCCCCTGGTGCTGCTCGACGAACCCACCGCCCACCTGGACCCGGAGAACGCCGCGGCGGTGCGCACCGCCGTCGGGCGCCTCCTGGAGGGGCGCACCGCGATCATCGTCGCCCATGACACGGGCTGGGCCCGGGCCGTTCTCGGCGCCCGGGTCGTGGAACTGCCGCTGCACGGCCGTGAAGGGGTCATCACCGGATGAACACGATCGAGACCGAGCACCGCCGCGGTCCCCTCCTGCGGATGATCGCCCTGGCCAGGCCCAGGACCGGACGGTTCGCTCTGGGGGTGCTGCTCGGCGCCTTCGCCACCGGCTCCGGGGTGACCCTCCTGGGTGTGGCCGCGTGGATGCTGGCCACCGCGGCCTCGCACCCGCCGTTGACCGCCCTGGGGATCTCGGTGGTCGCCACCCGGGCGCTGGGCGTGGGCAAGGGGGTGAGCCGGTACCTGGAACGGTTGGTGACCCACGACGCGGCGTTCCGTACCCTGGCCGAGGTGCGGGTGCGGGTGTACGGCAGGCTCGCCGCCACCGAACCCTTCGGCCGGTTCCGCTCCGGCGACCTGCTCTCCCGGGTGGTCAACGACACCGAGGCGACACTCGACCTGCTGGTGCGCGGGCTGACCCCACCACTGATCTCCCTGGTCACCGGTGGCGCGACCGTCCTCATCATCACGGCCGTGTACGCGCCCGGCGGGCTCCTCCTCGCCCTGGGCCTCCTGCTGGCGGGGCTCGCGGTGCCGGTGGCGTCCGCCGCTCTGGGCCGGGCGCCGGGGCGCCGTCAGGCGGTGGCGCGCGGGCGGCTGTCGACGTCCCTGGTCGACACCCTGCACGGAGCGCCGGACCTGATCGCCTACGGGGCGATGGACCGACAGGTCGCCCGCGTGTACGAGGCCGACGACGAACTCACCCGGATGGCCCGGCGCGACGCGGCGATCCTCGGTCTGGGTGCGGGCGCCACCGCCCTGATCACGGGGGCGACCGTGTGGGGCGCGCTCTTCCTGGGAGTGGTGGCCGTCGAGGGCGGCGACCTGGACGCGGTCTCCCTGGCGGTCCTGGTGCTGGTCACCCTCGCGGCGTTCGAGATCGTCGCCCCGCTGCCCGCCGTCGCCGCCAGGCTGGGGGCGATCCGCGAGAGCGGGATCCGGCTGTTCGGGGTGCTGGACACCCCGGAGTCGGTCGCCCCGGCCACCCGCACGGGGCTGGACCCCGAGGGGGACTCCACCGTCCGCGTCCGCGACCTGCGGGTGCGCTACGGGCCGGACGAACCGTGGGCGTTGGACGGTGTCGACCTGGACATCCCCGCAGGGGAGACGATCGCGGTGGTGGGACCCAGTGGGGCGGGCAAGAGCACGCTCGCGTCCGTCCTGTTGCGCTTCCGCGACCCCGACGGGGGCCGGGTGGAGATCGGCGGGACCGACATCACGGAGTACCCGGCCGACGAGGTGCGCGCGGTCGTGTCGGGGGTGCCCCAGGACCCCCACGTGTTCGCGTCCACCCTGCGCGAGAACCTCAGGCTGGCCCGGCCGGACTCCACCGAGGACGACCTGTGGGCGGCGCTGCGCCGGGCCCGCCTGGCCGACGAGGTGGCGGCGACGCCCGACGGGCTGGACACCCGGGTGGGCACCCACGGGCTGGGACTCAGCGGCGGGATGGTGCAGCGGCTGGCGCTGGCCCGCGCCCTGCTGGCCGCGCCCCGGGTGCTGGTGCTGGACGAGCCCACCGCCCACCTGGACCCGGACACCCGGGACGCGGTGGTGGACGACCTGCTGTCGGCGACCGAGGGGTACTCGACGCTGCTCATCACCCACGACCTCACCGGCCTGGACCGGGTGGACCGCATCCACGTGGTCCGTGACGGACGGGTGATCCAGTCGGGCACGCACACCGAACTGCTGGCCCGCGAGGGCTGGTACCGGGACGTCCACCCCGACCTCGGCTGAGCGGCCCCTCCGCCGCCACGTCCACCGCGAGCGGCTCGGGAGCCGCACGCTCCCGCCCCGCACGGCCCCGGCCACCTCGCCGTGGTCGTGGCCGTCGGGGTGGGAGGACAATGGGAGGACGACACGTCGGCATCGTCGCCGACCGAGCCGTTGCGCGCCCCGGAGGAGAAACCGGCCACACGAGGGTGAACGGTCACAGGTCCCCGTCCCCGCGGCGTGCCGGACCACGGCGGTGGCGGTCCCGATGGGAGCGGTTCGGGGAAAGCGGGGGCGGGCCGGCAGGGCGGGCGGGGGTTGCCCTAATGTTCCAGCGTGGCCGATCCCGTTCCCGACTTCCCCACCTCACTGGAAGCCTGCGGTGCGCCACCGCGACCTTGTACGCCGTCCGTATGCGAAGGATTCACACCGAGGAGAGGCGTGAGTAAGGCGAATCAGAGAAGTGCGGGTGGGCCGTCCCAGGTTCCTCCCCGACGAGAGAGACAGGGCGTCCTCCAGGGGTTCGGCGAAGTCCTCGGCGGAGCCGGCGCGCTGGCGCGCGGCTTCGTTCTGCTGTTGCGCAGACCGCGCCTGTTCGTCCTGGGCGCGCTCCCCGCGCTGATCACGTCACTGCTGTTCCTGGCGTTGTTCGTGGTCCTGGTGATCAACCTGACCGACCTGGCCGAGTGGGCGACCCCGTTCGCCGCCGACTGGGACACCATCTGGCGGAACCTGATCCGCGGCGCGGTGGCCGTCGGCGTCCTGGCGGGCACGGTCCTGGTGATGGTGGTGTCCTTCACCACGATCACGCTGGCGTTGGGCGCCCCGATCTACGACAAGATCACCGAGCTGGTCGAGGAGGAGCTCGGCAACGCCCCCGCCGAGTCCGACGAGTCGTTCTGGTCGTCGCTGGGGCGGTCGATCCGGCAGTCGCTGGTCATCATCATCGCCTCCCTGCTGGTGACGATCCTGGTGTTCTTCATCGGCCTCGTCCCGCTGGCCGGTCAGGTCATCGGCCCGGTGCTGGCCGCCCTGCTGGGCGGCTGGCTGCTGGGGATCGAGCTGGTGGCGGGCGCGTTCGACCGCCGCCGCCTCATCACCATCAAGGAGCGCCGCCGGTGGATGGGCACCAGGCGACTGCGGGTGCTGGGGTTCACCGTGCCCACCTACCTGCTGTTGGCGATCCCGTTCGTGGCCGTGGTGGTGTTCCCGGCTGCCGCGGCCGGCGGCACCATCCTGGCCCGTGAGCTGCTCGGGGTACCCGAGGCCCCCGAGGGCGTCCGAGGGGCCCCCGAGAACCCGCGGATCCCTCCGCCCCCGGCACCGCCCCAGGGCGCCTGAACACGCGCGAGGGGCGGGCGACACCATGGTCGTCCGCCCCTCGTGCGAGGGTCAGCGCAGGCCGGGCGAGCGGCGCAGGGCCGTGGTGATCATCCGCTCCACGAGCGTCGCGTAGTCCACATCCGTGGCGGCCCACATCTGTGGGAAGGCCGACGCCGGGGTGAACCCGGGCATGGTGTTGAGCTCGTTGACGAGGATCCCGCCGTCCTCGGTGTAGAAGAAGTCCACCCGGGCCAGCCCTTCGCAGCCCATCGCCTCGAACACCTCGGCGGCCAGGGCGCGCAGACGGGCCGTGACCTCCTCGGGGATCTCCGCGGGGATGGTGAGGCCGCTGGTGGACAGGTACTTGGCCTCGAAGTCGTAGAAGTCGAAACCCTCCGCCACGTGCACCTCGGCCGGGAAGGACACGTCGGGGATCCCGCCGTCCTCGGCCTCCAGCACGCCGCACTCGATCTCGCGGCCGATGACCTGGGCCTCGACCAGCACCTTCGGGTCGTGTTCGCGGGCCGCCTCGACGGCGGCGATCACCGCGTCGGTGTCGGAGGAGTCGCGCACCTTGCTGATGCCCACGCTGCTGCCGGCCCGGGCGGGCTTGACGAACACCGTCTCCCCGAGTTCGGCGATGTCGTCCAGCACCTTCTTGCGCTCGGTGCGCCAGGCCCGATCGGTGACGGCGACGTAGTCACTGGTCGGAATGCCGTTGCCGGTGAGGATGGCCTTCATGAAGACCTTGTCCATGGCGGCGGCGCTGGAGAACACGCCGGCGCCCGCGTAACGCACGCCCATCATCTCGAACAGCCCCTGGATGGTGCCGTCCTCACCGAACGGACCGTGCAGCAGGGGCAGCACCACGTCGACCTCGGACAGGCGGGCGGGCCCCTCCCCCGGGTCGACGATCATCAGCTGTCCGGCGGAGTCGAACGGCAGGGCCAACCCCTTGCCGTCCTCGGGCACCTCGGGCAGGGCCTTGGTGCCCTCCTCGATGCGCAGGTGTTCGGGGTCACCGGAGGTCAGCACCCAGTTGCCGGTCTTGGTGATGCCGACCGGCACGACCTCGTAGCGGTCGTGGTCGATCACCGACAGGACGCTGCCCGCGGTGACGCAGGAGATCTCGTGCTCGGAACTGCGACCGCCGAAGACGACGGCGACCCGAATCCTTCGCTGCTCGGACGACATGGTGGTGACCCTCTTGCTCGTTACCGGATCGGCCGGGGGTTCTCCCCTGCCGTGTGTGTCAGTTGTCCCCGCCGAGGGCCGCCAGGGCGTCCTCGACGAGGTCCCGGGGATCCTCCAGGCCGATGGAGAACCGCACCGCACCCGGTGAGATGCCGGCGGCCGCCAGTTCGACGTCGTTCATGTTCCGGTGCGACGTGGAGGCGACGTGACCGGCCAGGGTGTGGGTCCCGCCCAGGGAGGCGGCGATGGTCGCGACCCGCAACCGGTCGGCGAAGGCCATGCCCGCCTCCCAGCCGCCGCGCGGGTGGACCGTGACGACCGCCCCGTGGCGTCCGGGGTCGAACAGCTTGGCGGCGAGCCGGGCCTGCGGGTGCGAGTCCAGGGACGGGTGGTCGACCCGCTCCACGAGCGGGTGCCCCTCCAGCGCGGCGGCGAAGGTCGCCGCGGTCTCGCACTGGCGCTGGACCCGCAGCGGGAGCGTCTCCAGCCCCCGGTGGAGCAGGTAGGCCTCGTCGGGGGCCAGGCAGGGCCCCAGGTCCACGCGCGCCGAACGGATCCGGTCGATGAGGGAGGGCGCGGCCACGGCCACGCCCCCGGTGGTGTCGCTGTGTCCGCCGATGTACTTGGTGGCCGAGTGCACGACGACGTCGGCGCCGTGCTCCAGAGGACGGCACACCGCCGGGGAGGCGAAGGTGGAGTCCACCACGAGGGCGGCCCCGGCCTCCCGGGCGATCCGCGCGAGCCCGGGCAGGTCGGAGACGGTCATGGTGGGGTTGGACAGGGTCTCGGTGAACAGCACCCGGGTTTCGGGGCGCACGGCGGCGCGCACCGCCTCCAGGTCGGTGACGTCCACGAAGTCGGTCCGCACCCCGAACCGGCGCAGCAGGCGGTCGAGCAGCGAGTAGGTGTTGCCGTAGATGGAGCGCGCCGCCACCACGTGGGCGCCCGCCTCGGTGAGCGCCAGGAACACTGTGCTCAGCGCGCCCATGCCGGAGGAGAACGCCTGGCCGCGCACCCGATCGGGCAGCCCGACGCCCTCCAGCGCCGCGACGGCCTCGGCGAAGGCGTCCACGGTGGGGCTGTCGATGCGGGCGTAGGAGTAGCCGGGAAGGGTGCCGGCCAGGACGTCCGCGTAGTCCTGGGAGGTGTCGAAGGCGTAGGTGGTGGCCCGGTGGACCGGCATCCGCAGGGGACGTTCGGCGGGCACGGCGGCATGCGGAAGGGAGACCGCACGGGTGTGCTCACCCCCGTCAGCGGGTGTGTACGACATCGCTGCTCGCTCTCAGACCCCGTACCGCTCGGGTTTGGCACTGCGCGACATGAACGCGATGAGTGCCTCGGCGGGGCTCAGGTCGTGGTGCATCATCTTGACGACGGCCTCGGTGATCGGCAGGTCGACCCCGTGGGCCCAGCCGAGTTCGAGGACCGACTCGGAGGACTTGACCCCCTCGGCCGTCTGCCGGGTCTCGGCGACGACCTGCTCAAGGGTCTTACCCTTGCCCAGTTTCTCACCGAAGGTCCGGTTCCGCGACAGCGGAGAGGAGCATGTCGCGACGAGGTCTCCCATACCGGCCAGGCCGGACAGGGTGTGCTCGTCGGCGCCCAGGGTCACCGCCAGGCGGGTGGTCTCGGCCAGACCCCGGGTGATGAGGGACGCCTTGGTGTTGTCGCCGAAGCCCATGCCCTCGGCCACGCCGACGGCCAGCGCGATGACGTTCTTCATGGCGCCGCCGATCTCCACGCCCACCAGGTCGGTGCTCGTGTAGGGGCGGAAGTAGGGGGCCTTGAACAACCCCTGGAGGCGGACGGCCGTCTCCTCGTGCGGACAGGCCACCACGGCGGTCGCGGGCTGGCGCTCGGCGATCTCCCGGGCCAGGTTGGGGCCGGACACCACGGCGATGCGCTCGGCGGGCAGTTCCAGCGCCTCGGCGATGATCTGGGAGGCGGTCAGGTGGGTGCCGAGTTCGACGCCCTTCATGAGGCTGACGACGACGGCGTCCTCACGCAGGTGCCCGCGCCACTCGGCGAGGTTGGCCCGCAGCGACTGGGTGGGCACCGCCAGGACCACGACGTCGGCGTCGGTGAGCGCCTTGACGGCGTCGGTGGTGGCGCTCAGTCGCGGGTTGAGCGTCAACCCCGGCAGGTAGTCGGGGTTCTCCGAGGTCCGGTTGACGGCGTCGACCACCGCGGCCCGCCGCCCCCACAGGACGACCTCGACGTCGGGACCGTCGGGGTTCTGCGCCAGGGTCTGGACGGCGGCGTCCGCGACGACGTTCGCGAACACGGTGCCCCACGAACCGGCGCCCAGGACGGCGACCCGTACGTTGTCGTTGCCCGCCACCGTCACTCTCCCGCACCCTTCGTGGCGTTGTCGCCGTCGGAGGCCTCGTCGGCCGCCCCCGCCCGCTTCCTCTCGGCCTCGGCCGCCTCCAGCCGCGCGCGCTTGAGGTCGTAGCGCACGGCGGGCGGCTCCTCTCCGCGGATCTTCGCCTGGAGGGCGGTGATGTCGTCCATGATCACGTCGGTGGCCTCCTTCAGGACGCTCGCCGTCAGCGGCTCGCCCTTGAACCGGTCCAGGTCCACCGGGGGACCGGCCAGGAACTGGAGGCGCTTGCGCGGGAACAGGCTGGGCTTCTTCGCGCCGTAGGGCAGGAGGTGCTGCTCGCCCCAGTGCGCCACCGGGACCACCGGGACGCCGGTGGTGAGGGCCAGCCGGGCGACCCCGGTCTTGGCGCTCATGGGCCACAGTTCCGGGTCGCGGGTGCAGGTGCCCTCGGGGTAGAAGATCACCGAGCAGCCGTCGCGGGTGAGCGCCAGCTCGGCCTCCCGGAGAGCCTTGACCGCGTCGGTGGTGCCGCGCTTGACCGGGATCTGACCGGTGCTCTTGGCGACCGACCGGACCACGGGGATCTTCATGACCCCGTCCTTCATGGTGAAGGTCGGCCAGCGGCGGGCCCCGATGTAGAGGAAGTGCGCCACCGTCAGCGGGTCGGTCAGCGACAGGTGGTTGGTGGCGATGATGACGCCGCCCTGGGCCGGAACGTTCTCGGTGCCCTTCCACTCCGGCTTGGTGATGAACCACAGCACGAATCGGACGATCCGGGAGACGACCGCCTTCACCCATCGCGATTCTCGTTGCTTGGTCACGGGACTCCTCATTCCATCGCTCCCGGGTCCCTACCGGACCACGAAGCACAATCGGTTCAGTTTAGGACGTGTTCGACAGGCGCTCGCCCTGCTCCGGGGCACGACGGGCACGGACGCCCGCCACGGCTCCCGGCGGACGGCCCACGGCCGCGGACCCCTCTTCCGGGCTCCTTCTCCGGCCTCGCGCCGACCGGGCCCCGACACCGCTCGCGACGGACGCCCCCGCGGAACACATCCCAGGGCGCCCGCGCCGCGCCGACCCCGAGGACCTACCCTCGTCACTGTCGTGGCCGTACGAACGTCCCGGGGGGAGAGTGTGACCGGCGTCGGAGAGCGGGAAGGGGCCGTGGACCTCGGGATGCGCTGGTCCCTGGTCGTCCCAGTGAAGCATCTCGGGCGCGCCAAGTCGCGCCTGGCCCCGGCACTGGGCCCGCACCGGGAGGGGCTGGCCCTGGCGATCGCCTGCGACACGGTGGCGGCGGCGCTGGCCTGCCCGGCCGTGGCGGGGGTGTTCGCGGTCACCGAGGACCCCCGGGCGGGCGCGGAGTTGGCGGCGCTGGGCGCGGTGGTGGTGACCGGGGAACCGGGGACCGGGCTCAACCCGGCGCTGGCGCACGGGGCCCGGGCGGCTCGGTGGGTGTCGCCGGAGGCCGGCGTGTGCGCGCTGTCGGCGGATCTGCCGGCGCTGCGGTCGTCGGAACTGGCCCGGGTGCTGGCCGCCGCGGCCGGGCACGGACGGTCGTTCCTGGCGGACTCGCCCGGTGTGGGAACGACGCTGTACGCGGCGACCCCCGGAAGTCGGTTCGCGCCCGCCTTCGAGGGGGCCTCACGCGAGCGTCATCTGGCCTCGGGGGCACGGGAACTGCTCTTGGCGGACGTGGAGTCGGTGCGCCGGGACGTGGACACCCTCGACGATCTGACGGCCGCGCTGGCCCTGGGGGCGGGTCCCCGCACCCTGCGCCTGGCGGTCGCGGTCCTGGAGGAGCGGACCCCGTGACCCTCCGGGTGCCCCGCCCCTTCCGGACACACCTCCGCCCGGGTCCCATCGGGGGACCCGGGCGGAGGCCGGTCACGGTCGGTTCTGGACCGCGCCTACTTCTTGTCCCCGTTGACGAGCGCCTTGAAGTCGGCACCGGCGCGGAACTTCGGAACGAAGCTCGCCGGAACGTCGATGGTGGCGCCGGTGGCGGGGTTGCGAGCGGTGCGCGCGGCCCGCTCGGACTTCTCGAAAACACCGAAGCCGGTGATGGCGACCTTGTCGCCCGACGCCACGGTGGCCTGAATGGTCTCAAGCACAGCGTTGACCGCTTCGGTCGCGGTCTTCTTGTCTCCGAGTCGGTCGGAGATCGCGTCGATCAGGTCACGCTTGTTCATAAGGTTCCTCCGGTTCCCCCTTGCTCGCACGAAATTAGGGGACACAGAGGCCCTTGCACAAATACAAACGCCTGCGGTTAGGGCGTGTCGGGGCCGGCCCGACCTGCACGGTCACTCTCCGGGACGGGTTCACAGGAGTGGGAGAGGCATCGCACCGGGTCCCTTTTGCCCCCCTCTGTGATCCTCAAATGCCTATGTATAACCGGATTCCGGACGGGCCGTGGACCACCCTCACGGATACGAGGACCGCGTCCGTTTGGTCACGCCAAGTAAAGGTAAAATATTTGGGGGCCGGCGGGTGCGCTGTGTCACACAGCCCCGCCGACCCCCGTCCGCAAAGGGGTTCCGATCCCTCAGAGGGTCACCGGGGACCACGGCTTGCGGGTCTTCTCGAACTCCGTGATCGCGTCGGTGTGACGCAGAGTCAGACCGATGTCGTCGAGACCCTCCAACAGCCGCCAGCGGGTGTAGTCGTCCAACTCGAACGCCTCGTGGACACCCGCCCCGGGCGCGCGCACCTCCCGCTCGACGAGGTCGACGGTGATCTCGGTGGCCGGGTCCGCCTCGATGGCCTTCCAGAGCCGCTCGACGACCTCCTGCGGCAGCAGAACCGTCAGCAGCCCGCCCTTGAGGGAGTTGCCGCGGAAGATGTCGGCGAAGCGCGAGGACAGCACGGTCTTGAAGCCGTAGTCCTGCAAGGCCCACACGGCGTGCTCACGGGACGAGCCGGTACCGAAGTCGGGTCCGGCCACCAACACGGACGCGTCCGCGTACTCGGGGCGGTTGAGGACGAACTCCGGGTCCTCGCGCCACTCGGCGAACAGGCCGTCCTCGAACCCGGTGCGGCTGACCCGCTTGAGGTAGACGGCGGGGATGATCTGGTCGGTGTCGACGTTGCTCGCGCGCAGCGGCACGGCCCGACCGGTGTGAACGGTGAACTTCTCCATGGCAGGTCTCCTCCTGACGTGGTCGGGCGCGACTACAGGGCGGCCAGGTCGGCCGGCGAGGACAGGGTGCCGCGCACCGCGGTGGCGGCGGCGACCTGCGGCGACACCAGGTGGGTGCGACCGCCCTTGCCCTGGCGTCCCTCGAAGTTGCGGTTGGAGGTGGAGGCGCTGCGCTCGCCCGGCTTGAGCTGGTCGGGGTTCATGCCCAGGCACATCGAGCAGCCGGCCTCGCGCCACTCGGCGCCGGCCTCCTCGAAGATCCGCCCCAGCCCCTCGGCGTTGGCCTGCTCCTTGACCCGCATGGAGCCGGGGACCACGAGCATCCGGACGCCGTCGGCGACCTTGCGGCCCTTGATGATCTCCGCGGCGGTGCGCAGGTCCTCGATGCGGCCGTTGGTGCACGAGCCGAGGAAGACGGTGTCCACCTTCACCTCGCGCATCGGGGTGCCGGCCGTCAGGCCCATGTAGGTCAGGGCCTTCTCGGCGGAGGCGCGCGCGGAGGGGTCCTCGAAGGAGGCGGGGTCGGGCACCTCGGCGTGCAGGGGCACGCCCTGGCCGGGGTTGGTGCCCCAGGTGACGAACGGGCTGAGCTCGTCGGCGTTCAGCACGACCTCGGCGTCGAAGACGGCGCCCTCGTCGGTGCGCAGGCTCTTCCAGTGCTCGACGGCCGCTTCGAACCCGGCGCCCTGCGGGGCGTGCGGGCGACCCTCGATGTAGTCGAAGGTGGTCTGGTCGGGGGCGATCATGCCGGCCCGGGCGCCCGCCTCGATGGACATGTTGCACACCGTCATGCGGGCCTCCATCGAGAGGGACTCGATGGCCTCGCCCCGGTACTCGATGACGTAGCCCTGACCACCGCCGGTCCCGATCTTGGCGATGACCGCCAGGATGATGTCCTTGGCGGAGACGCCCGGCCGGAGCGTGCCGTCGACGGTGACGGCCATGGTCTTGAACGGGGCCATGGGCAGGGTCTGGGTGGCCAGCACGTGCTCGACCTGGCTGGTGCCGATGCCGAAGGCGAGCGCGCCGAACGCGCCGTGGGTGCTGGTGTGGCTGTCACCGCAGACGATGGTCATGCCGGGCTGGGTCAGACCGAGCTGGGGGCCGACCACGTGCACGACGCCCTGTTCGATGTCGCCCATGGGGTGCAGGCGGACGCCGAAGTCGGAGCAGTTCTTGCGCAGCGTCTCGACCTGTTTGCGGGAGACGGGGTCGGCGATGGGGGCCAGCAGGTTCTGGGTGGGGACGTTGTGGTCCTCGGTGGCGATGGTGAGGTCCGGACGGCGCACGGATCGACCGGCCAACCGCAGGCCCTCGAAGGCCTGGGGGCTGGTGACCTCGTGCACGAGGTGGAGGTCGATGTAGAGCAGATCCGGCTCGCCGTCGGCACGTCGGACGACGTGCTCCTCCCAGACCTTCTCGGCCATCGTGCGTGCCATGGGCGATCGCCTCTCTCGTTCAGGGGCCGTTGCGCGGACTGTCGACCTGACTTGCATTCCACATTTCGAGACGGCAATATCAAGTCATGGACAACTCTAGCTCATCCAGCGGCGTTGGCGTACTCGATAAGACGATGTCCGTCCTCGACGCCCTGGAATCCGGACCGGCCTCACTGGCCCAGCTGGTCCAGATCACCGGCCTGGCCCGACCCACCGCCCACCGCCTGGCCGTGGCCCTGGAGCGGCATCGGATGGTCTCCCGGGACAGCCAGGGTCGTTTCGTGCTGGGTCCGCGCCTGGGTGAGCTGTCGATCGCCACCGGGGAGGACCGTCTGCTGGCCGTGGCCGCGCCGGTCCTGGTCCAGTTGCGCGACCTCACAGGGGAGAGCGCCCAGCTGTACCGCCGCCAGGGCGACGTGCGCGTGTGCGTGGCCGCCTCCGAACGCACCAGCGGCCTGCGGGACACCGTGCCGGTCGGCAGCGAGCTGCCCATGAACGCCGGGTCGGCGGCGCAGGTGCTGCTGGCCTGGGAGGACCCCGACCGCATCCGCCGCTCCCTGGTGGGCGCGCGGTTCACCGCCGCCAGCCTGGCGCAGGTCCGCCGACGCCGCTGGGCCCAGAGCGTGGCCGAACGCGAGCAGGGCGTGGCCTCGGTCTCGGCCCCCGTCTCCGGCCCCGGCGGGCGCGTGATCGCCGCGGTGTCGGTGTCGGGCCCCATCGAGCGACTGACCCGCTCCCCGGGTCGCATGCACTCCCAGGCCGTGCTGTCGGCCGCGGAGAAGATCAGCGAGTCCCTGCACAGCGTCGAGGCCCACTGACCCCCTTCACGTCCCCAGGTACGCGGCGCCCCGCTCGACCCTCCGGTCGGTCGGGGCGCTCCGCGTTCCCGGGGCGTCGCCGCGTTCCGGAGATCCACCCCCGGTCATGGACGCTTATTGACATGTTGTCTAACATGACGGCATGTCTCACAAGAATGTGACCGGGGACACCGACCACCGGTACGTCGCCACCTCCGACGGCCAACGCCTGGCCGTCAAGGTGCTCGGCTCCCCCGAGCGTCCCACCCTGCTGCTCGTCCACGGTTACCCGGACAACGCGACCGTCTGGGACGCCCTCACCGAGGAACTGGCCGGCGAGTACCGGATCGTCGCCTACGACGTACGGGGCGCCGGCCGGTCCACCGCCCCGGATCGGCGCTCCGGTTACCTGCTGGACCGGCTCGCCGAGGACCTCGTCGCCGTCGCCGACGCCGTCAGCCCCGACCGGCCCGTGCACCTGGTCGGCCACGACTGGGGGTCCATCCAGAGCTGGCACGCCGTCACCGAGCCGCGCCACGCGCACCGGTTCGCGTCCTACACCTCGATCTCCGGCCCGGACCTGGACCACGCCGGTCACTGGTTCCGGTCGGCCCCCGACGGCCCGCGCGACGTGCTGCGCCAGGCCGTGCGCTCCGGCTACATCGGTTTCTTCCACCTTCCGGTGATTCCCGAACTCCTCTGGCTGACCGGGGTGGGCGGGTCGGCCCTGGCCGGGATGGAACGGACGGGCGGCGGCCCCGTGCGCCCCGCCCGGCGTGCCACCCGCGACTACGTCAACGGCCTGTCCCTGTACCGGGCGAACATGGTGCCCCGGCTCACCCGGCCGGCCGAACGCCCCACCTCGGTCCCCGTGCAGGTGCTCGTCCCCACCCATGACGCCTTCATGATCGAGCGGCTCCAGTCCAACGCCGGCCGCTGGGCGCGGGATCTGCGCCTGCACCGCTTCCAGGGCGGGCACTGGTCGTTGCGGTCGCGTCCGCGGGTCGTCGCCGCGCGCCTGCGCGCCTTCGTCGAGGAGATCGAGTCGGGCGTCCCCCGGCCCGTCCGCGCCCTCGCCGGTCGGACCGCCCGGCGACACGACGGCACCTTCGCCGGCCAGGTCGCCGTGATCACCGGCGCGGGCAACGGCATCGGGCGCGCCCTCTCCCTGGAACTGGCCGAACGCGGGGCCCGCGTCATCGCCCTGGACATCGACGGCGCGGCGGCCGAGCACACGGCCGAGCGGTGCGCCGTGCTCACTCCCGGAGCCGTGGGCCGACGCGTGGACGTCACCGACGCCGCCGCCGTGGAGAGCGCGGCCTCCTGGGTGCGCGACGGGTACGGCGCACCCGACCTGGTGGTCAACAACGCCGGCATCGGTGTCGCCGGCCCCCTCCTGGAGACCCCGATCGAGGACTGGGAGCGGGTCGTGGACGTCAACCTGTGGGGTGTGATCCACGGGTGCCGCGCCTTCGCGCCGATGATGGTCGAGGCCGGGGGCGGCGGCCGCATCGTCAACACCGCCTCGGCCGCCGCCTACCTGCCCTCGCGCGTGTACGGCGCCTACGCCACGACCAAGGCGGCCGTGCTGGCCCTCAGCCGCTCCCTGCGCGGCGAACTCGCCTCGGCCGGCATCGGCGCGTCACCGCCGTCTGTCCCGGCCTCATCGACACCGGGATCGTCCGCTCCGCCCGCCTGTCCGGGACGGACGCGCCGGAAGCCGCCAAGGAGCGGCTGTCCCGGCTGTACCGGAGGCGCGGTCACACCCCGGAGAGGGCCGCCCGGCGCATCGCGGACGCCATCGCCGACTCCCCCGAGATCCTCCCCGTCGCCGCCGAGGCGCACCTGGGCCTGTACCTGTCCCGGTTCGCCCCGGGCGCGGTCCGTGCCCTGGCCAAGGCCGGTCTCCCCGTCTGAGCCCGCGCCCCGGCCTTCCGCCGGCCCCTCCCCCATCCCTTTCCGAGACCTCGCGGTACTGGAGGCGCAGTTGACAGCCGACGCGACCCACTCCCCCTTGGACGAACCGGACCGACTCGTCCTGCACGCCCGTGACGTGCACTTCGACTGGAGCCGGTCGGACCTGCACTGGATCCCGAACGAACCCTTCGCCACACACGTCATCAACGTGCTGCACCTGCTGCTGCCCGAGGGCGAACGCTGGTTCGTGGAGGTCTTCAAGCAGGCCGTCCCCCACATCACCGACGACCGGCTGCGCGAGGACGTCCTCGGGTTCATCGGCCAGGAGGCGGTGCACGCGGAGGCGCACGCGGGGGTGCTCGACCACATGGACGCCCACGGACTGGACCCGACACCGTACGTGGAACAGATCGCCTGGCTGTTCCGGATCGTGCTGGGCGACCGCGACCTGCCGCCGGGGCGCGCGGAGTCGTGGCTGTCCACGCGCCTGGCGATCATCGCGGGCATCGAGCACTACACCGCCGTCCTGGGGCAGTGGGTGCTGGACGCGAAGGGGCTCGACGCGGCGGGGGCCGACGAGACCATGCTGGACCTGCTGCGCTGGCACGGGGCCGAGGAGGTGGAGCACCGGTCCGTGGCCCACGACCTGTACACGCACGTCGACGGGGGCCGCACGCGCCGGGCCGTGGCCATGGCCGTCGCCGCCGGCGCCCTGGCCACCCTGTGGGTGCGGGGCGTGCGCTTCCTCATCGCCAACGACCCCTACCTCAAGGGGAGGATCGACGGGCGCCGCCCCAAGGCGTCCTGGGCACTGCGCGACGGCCGTCGCGGGCTGATCCCGCGCGTGGGCCGACTGGCCCGGGCCGTGCCCGAGTACCTGCGCCGCGGCTACCACCCGTCCCACCACGGCTCCACCGCCCAGGCGGTGGCCTACCTGGCGCTCTCCCCCGCCGCACGGGCCGCCGAGTCGGCGGAGCGGGCCGCGACGCGGAAGGCGGCGCCGTGACGGATCCGCTCCGCCCCGACGACGCGGACCTCCCGTCCGGGGTCAAGCACAGCGCCGAGTACTACGCGCGCCCGCGTCCCCCGATCTCCCTGTTCGGAGGAAAGGGGCCGGACCGCTACATGTACGGTCTCGGCGCGCTCGCGAACCGACTCGTCCCGCTACTGGGCGGGCTGGGCCCTGGGCATCCGCCCCTGCCGCCGCCCCCCGGGCTCCGGGTGCGGGTGGAGCGGGTGACGCGCCCGGCGCCGGACGTCGCCGAGATCGTCCTGGTCCCCGAGCGCCCGGAGGGACCGTTGCCGGCCTGGCAGCCGGGGCACCACGTGGACGTGGTCCTGGACCCCGACACCGTCCGCCAGTACTCGCTCTGCGGCGATCCCGGGGACCGCTCCCGCTACCGGATCGCGGTACGGCGCATCCCGGACGGCGTCGGCTCCTCCCGCCTCCACGCACTGGAACCCGGTGACGTGATCGGGCTGCGGGGGCCGCGCAACGCGTTCCCGTTCGCCCGCGCGAAGCGGTACCTGTTCGTGGCGGGCGGGATCGGCATCACCCCGATCCTGCCGATGGTGGCGCACGCCCACCGCGCGGGCGTCCCGTTCCGCGTGGTCTACACGGGCCGTTCGCGAGCGAGCATGCCCTTCCTGGACGAACTTCCCGAGGGCGCCGACGTGACCGTCCACCCGGACGACGAGTACGGAACACCCGACGCCGACGTGATCGTGCGGGACCCGGCCCCGGGCACGGCGGTGTACGTGTGCGGCCCGCCGCCGCTCATCGCCGCGGTGCGCGCCCGGGTGGGCCCGGAGAACCCGGTGTTCTCCGAACGCTTCTCCCCGGCCCCCGTCGTGGACGGCCGGGAGTTCGAGATCCGGCTCGGCGAGGACGGACCGGTCGTGACCGTGCCCGCCGACGAGACCGCCCTGGACGTGATCCGACGGGTGCGCCCGCGGACGCCCTACTCCTGTCGTCAGGGGTTCTGCGGGGCCTGTCGGGTGGGGCTGCTCCGGGGGGACCCCGAACACCGGGACCGGCCCACCGGCGGCTCTCCGCGCGGCGAGGAGTTCGCCCTGTGCGTCTCCCGGGCGGCCGAGGGCGCGCACATCGTGGTCGACCTGTGAGAACGCCCGTCGGTCGCCGCGTCGGCGACCGACGGTAGGTTCGGAGAGGACCAGGGGCGCACGGCGCCCATGAAGACTCCTCGGGAGGTCGTCACCACGGTGGTGTCCCACAGGACCGACCGTCACCGGGCGCGGGTGGCGACGTCGGAGCCCTCGACGCAACCGTCGGGGGAGGGGCGACGGCCCCGCCGCATGGCGCCGCACGAACGTCGCGACGACCTGATCAGGACGGCGCTGCGCGTGTTCGCGCGACGGCCTCCCGGCGAGGTCACCCCGGAGGAGATCGCCGAGGCGGCGGACGTGTCCCGGGCCCTGGTCTACCGCTACTTCCCCAACATGGCCGAGCTGCGCCGGGAGGCGCTGGAGCAGGCCACGTCGGAGCTGCTGCGCGAACTCGTCCCGCCGAAGGACCTGCCTCCGCTGGAGCAGTTGCGGTCCTCGCTGGTCCGGTTCGTCGCCTTCGCCGACTCCTACTCCCCCGCCTACGTCGCGCTGTTGCGCGGCGGTTCGGTCATCGCGACCGAGGAGACGGAGGCGGAGATCGACCGGGTCCGGTCCGGGGTGCTGGAGCTGATCCTGGACCGCATCGGGGCGCGGTCCCCGTCCCCGCTCATCGTTCTGGCCCTGCGCTGCTGGATCTCCGCGGTGGAGACCGCCGTCATGCTGTGGTTGCAGGAACGGGGCCGCACCGCCGAGGAGCTGGCCGACTGGCTGTTGGGCCAGCTGGTCGCGATGCTGCTCGCCTCCGGGGCTCCGGAGGAGGAGTTGCGCGCCCTGGTCGCGCACGCGGACCCCTCGGTCTGAACCGGACGCCCACGGCCGGGGCCGGGGCCGCGCGGACCGGGTCGGACCCGAGGGCCGCGGGGTCCCGCCTCCGGAACGGCGAAAGGCCCCACCCTGGCGGGTGGGGCCTTTCGCGGTGGTACCCCCGAGCGGATTCGAACCGCCGTTACCGCCTTGAGAGGGCGGCGTCCTAGGCCACTAGACGACGGGGGCCTATCTACATCCTCGGTGTTCATCGGCGTGATCGCTGATTCCCACCATATCCGGTCTAACCGGACACCGATGGCATGCATCGGCCAGAAAGAAGGCCCTCACGATGTGAGAGCGGCTTTCCGTGGTACCCCCGAGCGGATTCGAACCGCCGTTACCGCCTTGAGAGGGCGGCGTCCTAGGCCACTAGACGACGGGGGCCTGTGCCGGGTCCTTCCGGACCCGAAAGCCCGCGCTTGCACGCGGACCGCGCTGGGGTACCAGGACTCGAACCTAGACTAACTGAACCAGAATCAGTCGTGCTGCCGATTACACCATACCCCAGTGCTCTGGGAGGACTGTTCGGCTTTCCGCTTCCCTGTCCCCCTCGGCGACGTGGATAACTCTAGCGGAGTTTCAGAGTGCTCGCGAACCGAAAACGGGGTGGGGGATCCGTGACCCCGACCACCCCGCTTCGCGACCCCTGTGAGCAGGGATTCCACTCCTTTACGGAGACCTCACTCCCCCTGGGAGCGCAGCTTCTCCAAGGCCGCCGAGACCCGCTCCAGGACGCGCTCGCGGCCCAGCAGTTCCAGCGATTCGAACAACGGCAGACCGACCGTGCGGCCGGTGACCGCGACCCGGACCGGGGCCTGGGCCTTGCCGAGTTTGAGGCCCAGCGTCGCGCCGGTCTCCTCGGTGGCGGTCTTGAGCGACTCGGCCGCCCACTCCAGGCCGGGGTCGGAGTAGCGCTCCAAGGCGGCGGCGAGCATCTCCTCGCCAACCCCGGGCTTCATGGCCTTGGCCCAGCTCTTCTCGTCCTCCACCGGCTCGCGCAGGAACAGGAAGTCGACGTTGGGCACGATCTCCGACAGCACCGCCACCCGGCTCTGGGCCAGCGGCGCGACCGCCCGGAACACCTCGGGATCGTAGTCGTCGGTGTCCCAGGGGGTGTTCTCACCGGTGATCCACGGCGCGCAGCGCTCGATGAACTCCTCGACGCCCAGCGCCCGGATGTACTCGCCGTTGAAGGCGCGCAGCTTCTTCTCGTCGAAGAAGGCGCTGGAGGCGTTGACGTTCTCGACGCGGAACAACGGCGTCATCTCCGACCACGGCATGATCTCGCGGTCGTCGCCCGGCGCCCAGCCCAGCAGCATCAGGTAGTTGACCATCGCCTCCGCGAGGTAGCCCTCCTCCTGGTAGGACTCCAGGGCGACCTTGTCACGGCGCTTGGACAGCTTCTTGCGCTGCTCGTTGACGATGACGGGCAGGTGCGCCCACACCGGCGGCGTGTGGCCCAGCGCCTCCCACAGGAGCTGCTGCTTGGGGGTGTTGGACAGGTGCTCCTCGCCCCGGACGACCTCGGTGATGCCCATCTCGACGTCGTCGACCACGTTGGCCAGGACGAACAGGGGGGAGCCGTCGGCGCGGGCGATGACGAAGTCCTCGATGGCCGAGTGGTCGAACTCCACCCGGCCCCGGATCTTGTCGTCGACGACGGTGGGGCCGCCGTCGGGCACGCGGAAACGCAGCGCCCGACCGGGCCCGGCCTCCAGACCGCGGTCCCGGCAGAAGCCGTCATAACCCAGGTTGGGGTTGTCCCGGCGGGCCTCCAACTGCTCGCGGGTGCAGTCGCAGTGGTAGGCGCGGCCGTTCTTGTACAACTCCTGCGCGGTCTCGCGGTGCTTGTCGGCGTAGGCGGACTGGAAGTAGGGACCCTCGAAGTGGGGGTCCTCCTCGCCGATGCCCAGCCAGGCCAGGGCGCGGATGATGCCCTCGGTCCACTCCGGGCGGTTCCGGGCGGCGTCGGTGTCCTCGATGCGCAGCACCATGCGCCCCTCGGGCCGCTGCTGTGCCAGAGCCCAGTTGAAGAGCGCGGATCGGGCGCCGCCGACGTGGAACATGCCCGTAGGGGACGGGGCGAAGCGGGTACGAATCGAAGTCTCGGTCACGCCTTCCAGGGTATGGCCGAACCGACCCCGGCGGCCCCGACCCGCCGCCCGGAGGACGCCCGCGGTGTCCCGAAGGCCGGGGAAGGCGGGGTACGGGGACGGCGGTGGGCCGGCGGGCGGGGATGTCGACGCGCCCCCTTCGCCCCGATCCCACGGGTCCCCTCATCCGACCCGGGTCAGGAGGGCTCGGGAAGGGGACGGGTGTAGGGCTCCCCCACGCCGTAGGCCTCGGCGAGGACGTCGGCGAAGGCGGCGGCGATCTTGATCTCCCCGTGCGCGTTGGGGTGGGTGCCGTCGTAGGTGTCGGCCTCCACGTCCCAGTCCTCGCGGTCGGCGATGTCCAGGCTGATCACCGGGGAGCGGTCGGTGGACATGTCGTCGGCGACCTCCCGCACCAGCATGTTGTAGGCGTACAGGCGCAGCGCGAACCCGGGGTCGTTGTCGGCGTAGGCGATGGGCAGCGCCTCGGAGAGGACGATGCGCACGTCCGGGTTGCCCTTGCGGGCTCCCTCGACGTAGCGGCGCAGCCGGTCCTCCATCTCCTCCATCTCCACCGGCCACAGCAGGTCGTTGACGCCGATGAGGACGCACAGTACGTCCGGTTCGTGGACACGGACCTCCTCCTCGATGCTGGCCGCGGCGTCGCGCAGGGTCCGGCCCCACACCGAGTTGTGGTCCTGGTCGAAGTCGGGATCGCGGTATTCGACCGTGCCCGGCTCTCCGCCGGCGCCGGGCCAGGTGTGTTCCGCGAGTTCGGCGAGGGCCTCGGCGTCCCCGCCGTCGGTGGAGGCGGGTTCGGTCCCCCCGTCCCCCTCGGTGGCGGGGAGGTCGTCCTGCTCGGTGGGCACCGGAACGATCATGTCGGTGGTCGCCGGGTCGGTGTAGGGGCCGACGAAGTCCACCCCTTCCACGAGGGGTTCCAGGTGGTTCCACAGGTGATAGCGCCAGGTGCGATCACCGTTGGCGCCCTGGGTCATGGAGTCTCCGGCGGGCATGACGCGCAGTGATCCGTTCACGGGTGCTTCGGCCTCCGCTCTAGGGTCGGTTCCACGGTCGTGGTCATGTGTCACCCACAGATGGGCACCCGCGATGACCAGGGTCACGGCGAGGAGACCGGACAGGATCAGGGTGCCGGTGCGCCTGGAGGGGGAGACGAACATCAGGATCCTTCGAGTTCGGGCGTCGGACGGTGGGCCACCGTCACGGGTTCCGGCCCGACCCCGGCGGGGTCGGGCCGTGGCGCACTCAGTCCCGGGAGACGACCCGGTTGGCGATCGTGCCCAGACGCTCCACCGTCACCGAGACCTCCTGGCCGACCCGTACCGGGCCGACACCGGCGGGTGTGCCGGTGAGGAGGACGTCGCCGGGGAGCAGCGTCATGAAAGAGGTGACATAGGAGATCATGCCCGGGATGTCGTGGATGAACTGTGACGTTCGTCCGGCCTGCCGGATCTCGCCGTCGACGGTCGTGGTGATCGCCAGGTCCTGGGCCTCTTCGATGGTGAGCCCGGTGGTGATCCACGGACCGATCGGGCAGAAGGAGTCGAACCCCTTGGCCCGGGTCCACTGTTTGTCCGTCTTCTGAAGGTCGCGGGCGGTGACGTCGTTGGCGACGGTGTAACCGAAGATGACGTCGGCGGCCCGCTCCCGGGGCACCTCGCGGCAGGGCCGGGAGATGACGATGGCCAGTTCGCCCTCGAAGTCGACGCGCTCGGAGACGGCCGGGTGGAAGATCGGGTCCGTGGGGCCCGCGACGGCCGTGGAGGGTTTGAGGAAGACCACGGGCTCCTCCGTGGTCTCCCCGGTGACGTCCTTCATCTCCTCGACGTGGTCGGCGTAGTTCTTGCCGATGCAGACCACCTTCGTGGGCAGGACCGGCGACAGGAGGCGAACGTCGGTGAGTTTGGCCCGCTCACCGGTCAACTTGATGTCACCGAGCAGTGGATGCCCGTTGAGTCTGGCGATGTGGTCCTCGCCACTGTCGGTATCGGTCTCGACAAGACCGAAGCCGACTTCGTCACCGACCGCGAACCGTGCGATGCGCACCTGTTGTCCTCCCAGCTCGACACGTTTGCGCTTGCAGATTATCCGCGCCCGCCCCCGACGGTGCGACGGTGACCGGTCCGTTCCCCCGGTGATCGGCGGGCCCCCGCCCGGCGATGGACCCGGTCCGCCCGTCCTGCCCCGCCGGAGGGTCGGACTCGTGGCATGCTGGGTCCGTCATCCGTCACTGAGAGGTGCCCCGTGTCCACGTCCGCTCCGTCCTCGGGAGGCCGCCGCAGCGGTCGGCGTCGAACACGCCGATACCCGGCGGGGCTCGCGCTCGGCCTGTGCCTGGTCGCCGGGGCCTCCACCGTGCTGATGGTCAGCGTGCCGCCGCCGATCGACGATTCGGGCACACCGGCCGGCACGTCCGCGCCGGTCGGCGACGGGGTCCCGGACGATCGGCGTGAGAACGCGAACGGTCCGGTGGCCAGTGCGAGCGGGCGGAGCGAGGAGGCCTCGCCCGACCCGTCCGCCTCCCCCTCGGAGAGGGAAGAGGAGGGGGAGAGGGAGAAGCCGGTGCTGCTGCGCTCGGTCGTGAAGGAGGTCGACAGCGCCGACGGCGAGTTCTCCGTGATGAAGGGCGAGGGCGACGTCATGGGCGACGGCCCGCTGACGACGTTCGCCGTGGAGGTCGAGAAGGGCCTGCCCGGCGAGGCCGAGGACTTCACGGAGGCCGTGGAGCTGATCCTGGGCGACCCGCGCAGCTGGGGCGACGACGGCGACCGGTCCATGCAGCGGGTGGACGGCGACGACGCCGACATCCGGGTCATGCTGGCCGCCCCCGACACCGTGGACCGCATGTGCGCCCCGCTGCGCACCAACGGCTACGTCTCGTGCGCCAACGGGAACCGGGCCATCATCAACCAGAACCGCTGGGTGTCCGGCGTCCCCCACTTCGAGGGCGACCTGGAGACCTACCGGATCTACCTGATCAACCACGAGGTCGGGCACACCCTGGGGCACGGGCACGTGTTCTGCCCGGGGGAGGGCGAGGCCGCCCCGGTGATGCAGCAGCAGACCCTGGACCTCCAGGGGTGCGAGCCCAACGGGTGGGTGCACCCGGACAACGATCCCGACGACTGACACCGCGACGACCAGGAGAGAGACCGCCCGTGTGCGACCGCCGTGATCCCGTTATCGTTCCCGCCCCGGTGACCAGACGGGCCGCCATGGGCGTCGCCGCCGCCGGCGTCGTCGCCGGGAGCGTCGCCGCCTGCGCGGGTTCCCCGGAGGACACCGGGTCCCCCGGGTACTCCGCTCCGGACACGGAGCCGACGACCACGCCGGAGGAGGCGGTGGCCACCGTGGACGAGGTCCCGGTGGGAGGGGGGATCGTCGTGGCGGGCGCCGCCGTGGTCCTCACCCAGCCCGAGGAGGGCGGCTTCCGGGCGTTCTCCACGACCTGCACCCACGAGGGGTGCCCCGTGGACTCCGTCGTGGACGGGAGCATTCGGTGCCCGTGCCACGGCAGCCTCTTCTCCATCGCCGACGGCGCCCCGACCGAGGGGCCCGCCACCGAACCGCTGGAGGAGTACCCGGTCACCGTCACCGAGGACGGCGGACTGGTGGTCGGCTGACGGTCCGGCGAACCCGACGGCGGCCACTGGCCGCTGCGCGCCGAGGACGGTGACGTGCTCCCGCGCACCGCGAAGGCCGGCCCCGGCGCACGGGTGCGTCGCGCCGGCTGACGGCCCCGGGTACGGCCGTGGGCCGGGGGACGGCCCCCGGCCCACGATCCGCTCCCGTTCAGGAGGGGTCACTCCTCCACGGAGGCGTTGTACTCCTCGATCGGGGTGTCCAACCGGTCCGCGGCGTCGGACATGGCGTCCGCGGCCGGGGTGTCACTGGTCAGGGCGGTCTCCCAGCCCTCCTCGGCGGTGGCGCGCGCCTCCGACATGACGCCCATCATGCAACCGGCGGTGTTCTCGTTGATCTCGGAGTCGGCGAGCTGCGCGGCAGCCACGGAGAACTGCGGGAACTCCTCGGCCCGCGCCTGCGCCTCCGGGCCGTCGTAGCCCTCGGTGTTGACGGACAGGTAGCCGGTACCGGCGTGCCAGATCGACTGGGACTCGGGGGTCAGCAGGTACTGGACGAACTCCCAGGAGGCGCGGACCTCCTGCTCGCTGTGGCCCTCACCGTTGATCCACAGGGAGGCGCCGCCGATGATCGAGCCGCCGGGGTCGCCCTCGGCGACCAGGGGGAAGTAACCGGCGCCCACCTCGAAGTCGGACCGCTCGATGAAGCCGCCCAGCGAGCCGGTGGACTCCAGGGTCATCGCGGCCCGTCCGGAGGTGAACGCGGCCTGGGCGTCGTCGGTGTTACGGCCGATCTGGACGGCGAGCTCGTCGTCGATCATCTCCTCCCACCACTCGACCGTCTCCACGACCTTGGGGTCGTCGAAGAGGACCTCGGTGGCCCGACCGCTGCGCCCGTTGGCGTTGTCGCAGTAGGGGACGCCGGCCCGGGCCATGAACTGCTCGACGAACCAGCCGTAGGTGGCGGCGCCGAACCCGTACTGCACGACGGTGCCGTCATCGTCGCGGACGGTCAGCTCCTCGGCGGCCTCCCGGATCTCCGCCAGGTCGGTGGGCGGGGAGTCGGGGTCGAGACCGGCCTCCTCGAAGGCGTCCCGGTTGATGTACATGAGCGGGGTGGAGTTGTTGAACGGGAAGGAGCGCAGTTCGCCGTCCACCGTGAAGTAGTTGAGCAGGGCGCCCTCGATGGACCCGGTGTCGTAGCCGTCCGCGTCGACGAAGGACTGCGCGGGCACGGTCTGCCCGGAGTCGATCATGAACTGGGTGCCCAGGTCGAAGATCATGATGAGTTCGGCGGTGTCGCCCTGCTGGATGGCCGCGCGGTGGTTGGCCAGCGCGGTGTCGTAGTCGCCCTGGAAGGAACCGGTGACCTCGATACGCCCCTCGTTCTGGGCGTTGAAATCCTCGATGAGTCCGTCGAGGACCTGCCCGTTGGTGGCGTCCATGCTGTGCCAGAACTCCACCTGGACGGCCTCGTCCAGGCCCTCCAGGACCTCCGGGCCGGGTGCGGTGAGGGTGCTGTCGCCGCCGTCACCACCGCCGGAGCAGGCGCTCAGGGCCAGACCGAGGCCGGTGATCAGGGCGGCGGCCCGCAGGGTGCGTGGCCGGGGGGAGAGTGTCATGCTGCGTCGCTTCCTCTGGTTGGGAGGGGAACCGCCCCCGGGTTCTCGGAGGACGGTCGAACGGGGTCCGGCTACTTGACCGCGCCGGCCGTGAGTCCGCGGACGATGAAACGCTGTCCGAAGAGCACGAGGGCGAGTGTGGGCAGGACGGAGAGCGCGGCGCCGGCCAAGAGGAGGCCCGGGTCGGACGCCTCGCCGGTCTTGAGGCTGTTGAGGCCGATCTGGAGGGTCTGCATCTCGGTGCTGCGGGTGACGATCAGCGGCCAGAAGTACATGTTCCAGCTGGTGATGAACACGTAGACGCCGACGGCGCTGAGGGCGGGGCGGCTGAGCGGGACGAGGATCGTCCACAGGAACCGCAGGTGTCCCATTCCGTCCATGCGCGCCGCGTCGTACAGCTCCCGGGGGAACTGTTTGAAGCTCTGGCGCAGGAGGAACGTGCCGAAGGCGTAGGCCAGGAACGGCAGGACCAGGCCGAGGTGGGTGTCGATGAGACCCCACGAGGCGATGGTGAGGTAGTTGGGGATGAAGGTGGCCTCGCCGGGGACCATCAGCGTCGCCAGGAACAACGCGAAGACCACCGCGGAGCCGCGGAAGCGCAGGAACACGAAGGCGTAGGCGGCCAGCGCCGAGGTCGCCAACTGGGCGATCGTGATGACCCCGGCCATGAGCAGCGAGTTCCCGTACATGCGCAGGAACGGCACGGCGTCGAGGGCGGCCGTGACGCTGTCGAGGTGTACCCCGGTGGGGAGCAACCGCGGCGGGAAGCTCGCCAGTTCGCGGGGCTCCATGAGCGCGCCGGCGAACACGTAGTACACGGGGAACAGGACGGGGATCAGGAACACGGCCAGCAGCAGGTGGAGCAGACCTCGCCCGAGCAGGTGTCGGGGGTCGCGCCGGCGTCGGCCGCGAGGCGCGGGGGCCGGCGTCTTCCCGCCGGTCCGTTCGGGTGCGGTGAGAGGGGTCGCGGTCATGCGTAGTGCACCTTCCGCTCGATGACGCCGAACTGGACAGCGGTGCACACCAGGACCACCAGGAGCAGCACCAGCGCCTGGGCGCTGGCCCGGCCGAAGTCGCTGGTGCTGTAGGCGAAGGCGTCCTCGAAGATCGAGTAGACCAGGGTGGTCGTGGAACCGCTGGGTCCGCCCCGGGTGAGGATGTGGATCTGGCCGAAGCTCTGGAGGGCGTTGATCGTGGAGATCACGATGAGGAAGAACAGCTGGGGTCCGAGCATGGGGACGGTCACGTCACGGGCCAGTCGGACACCGGTGGCCCCGTCGATGCGGGCGGCCTCGTTGATCTCCTTGGGGATGGAGCCGATGCCGGCGGCCAGGACGAGCACCCCGTAGCCGAGGTTCATCCAGACGGTGGTGATGCACACCGACCACAGGGCCATGTCCTGTGAGGTGAGCCAGGGGACCTGGTCGAGGCCGAGCCGGTAGAGGATGCCGTTGAGGACGCTGTTCCCCGGGCTGTAGAAGACCACGAAGATCACCGAGGCGCTGGCCACGGAGAAGGCGAACGGCAGGGCGAAGGCGCCGCGCAGGAAGCGCTGCCCGCGGATGACGCCCTCCAGCAGCAGGACGATGGCGAGCGCGCCGACCACGCCGGGGACGACCGTGCCGATCGTGAACAGCAGCGTGGTGGTGAGGACCTTGACGAACTCGGGCGATGCCATCTCGGCGAAGTGGCTGAACCCGACGAATCGGTTGGGGCGGCCGATGATGTCGTTGCCGTGCATCGACAGGTAGACGGTGCGGCCGAGGGGATAGGCGAGGAAGAGCGCGAAGACCACGATGGAGGGCGTCAGGAACGCCCAGGCCAGTGCGGCCTCCCCGCCCTGGGTGCGGCGGGGCGATCGGGTTCCGGGGGATGGGGGTGCGGCGGCCGTCTCGGTGGTGGTCACGCCTCCTCCCCCTCCGGTGAGGGTTGTTGGTGAGGACACGTCCCGCAGTCTGCTCGGGGCGGGTGACCTGCGCTTCGCCGTGGGGAGAACGGCGCGCCAACGGGTGGACGCTGGGTGGTTATGTCCGACATCGATCACCACTCGTAACGTGCTGGTTCATCAGAAGTTCGCAGTATCGAGTGACTCAGGACACAGTGGCTATGACCTACGGGCCAGGCATCCCTTACCCGTAAGTAATATGCAGCCGGGTGACCACGGGTCATGACGACGAAGGGGCCCCTCGTCCGGTTTCCACCGCACGAAGGGCCCCGGTGGTCACCGTCCGCCGTGGCGGAAGATGACCGGACCGTCACAAAGCACTGTCCCGGGGATACCCGTGGCGGAGCAGCCCGTAGTTGAACGCCTGCTCCAAGGCCACCCAGGAGGCGTCCACCACGTTCGGACCCACGCCCACCGTCGTCCATTCGGCCGTGCCGTCGCTGAACGTGACGAGCGTGCGGGTGATGGCGTTGGTGCCGGAGCTGCCCTCCAGGATGCGGACCTTGTAGTCCACCAGCTCCAGGCCCGCCAGTGCCGCGTACACCCCCTCCATGGAGGAGCGCAGCGCCCGGTCCAGGGCGTTGACCGGACCGTTGCCCTCAGCGGTGGCGATGACGCGCTCACCCTTGACCCGCAGCTTCACGGTGGCCTCGGTCAGGCTCTCGTACTCGCCGAACAGCGCGGCCCCGTCACGGGGGCGACGCTCGGTGAGGACCCGCCAGGACTCGGTCTCGAAGTACCGGACGGGCTCGCCCATCTCCTCGCGCAGCAGCAGTTCCAAGGAGGCGTCGGCGGCCTCGAAGCTGTACCCGGACAGCTCCAGTCCCTTGACCCGCTCCACGACCCGACCCGACAGGGAACGGTCGCCGGCCAGGTCCAGACCGAGTTCCACGGCCTTGAGCTCGATCGAGGCGCGCCCGGCCATGTCGGAGACGAGCATGCGCATGGTGTTGCCGACCAGGGCGGGGTCGGTGTGCTGGTACAGGTCGGGGTCGACCTTGATGGCCGAGGCGTGCAGCCCGGCCTTGTGGGCGAACGCCGACACGCCCACGTAGGGCCGGTGCGTGTCGGGGGCCAGGTTGACGATCTCGGCGACGGCGTGCGCGACCCGGGTCATCTCCTCCAGGCAGCCCTCGGGCAGCACGTCCATGCCGCGTTTGAGGGTGAGCGCGCCCACCACCGAGAACAGGTCGGCGTTGCCCACCCGTTCGCCGTAGCCGTTGGCGGTGCACTGCACGTGGGTGGCGCCGGCGTCGACGGCGGCCAGGGTGTTGGCGACGGCGCAGCCCGTATCGTCCTGGGCGTGCATGCCCAGCCGGGCCCCGGTCGCCTCGCGCACCTCGGTGACGGTGCGGAAGACGTCGTCGGGGAGCATGCCGCCGTTGGTGTCGCACAGGACCACGACGTCGGCGCCGGCCTCGGCCGCGGTGCGCACGACGTCGAGCGCGTAGGACGGGTTGTGACGGTACCCGTCGAAGAAGTGCTCACAGTCCACGAACACGCGTTGCCCGTGTTCGTGGAGGTAGGACACCGTGTCGGCGATCATCGCGAGGTTCTCGTCGAGGGTCGTGCGCAGTGCGCGCTCGACGTGCCGGTCGTCACTCTTGGCGACAAGGGTGACGACCGACGCGCCGCTGTCGCGCAGCGCGGCCACCATGGGATCGTCGGCGGCCTTCACACCGGCCCGGCGGGTCGCGCCGAACGCGGTGAGTCGCGCGTGCTTCAGCGTCAGCTCTTGTGAAGCCCGCTGAAAGAACTCGGTGTCCTTGGGGTTCGCCCCCGGCCACCCTCCCTCGATGAACCCCACCCCGAAGTCGTCCAGCAGCTTCGCGATGGCCAGCTTGTCGGAGACCCGAAGGTTGATCCCCTCGCGCTGGGCCCCGTCGCGCAGCGTGGTGTCGAAAACGTGGAAACCGTCGTCCCTCATGGGTGGAACTCCCGAAGGTGGATGCTGTGGTGGACCGACCCGGACCAGGCCAACAAAAAAGACCCCCCATGGACATGAGAGGTCTGCGCGCCGGCAAGGTCCGTTGTCAGCCGACGCGCCTCACGATAATGATCACCTGAGACGGCATGACGTCAGTGTGCCACACGGAGCCGGTGTTGTCGGTGCTCCGAGGCCGATTGTCCCAGTATGTGGAACAGTGATTTCTCCCACCGGACAAAGCGGACAACAGAGAGGCCGTCCGGGGTTCCCCCGGACGGCCTCGTCGGCAGGGCCGTTCGCCCTGGGCCGGAACCCTAGAAGCGGGTGACCCAGTCGTACTTGTCGGTGCGGTGACCGGTCTGCAATCCCACCAGTTCCTCGCGCAGGCGCATGGTCACCGGACCCGGGGTGCCGTCACCCACGGTGAACTCGCCATCGTCGCTCTTGACGAATCCGACCGGGGTGATGACCGCCGCCGTGCCGCAGGCGAAGACCTCGGTCAGCTCGCCCGACTCGGCGGCCTCGCGCCACTCCTCGATCGAGATCGGCTTCTCCTCCGCCGGGATGCCCAGGTCGGGGGCGAGGGTCAGCAGCGACTCGCGGGTGATGCCGGGCAGCAGCGTGCCGGTCAGCGGAGGCGTGCGCAGGCGCGCGTTCTCACCCGAGCCGAACACGAACCACAGGTTCATGCCGCCCATCTCCTCGACCCAGCGGTGCTCGCGGGCGTCGAGCCAGACCACCTGGTCGCAGCCCTTCTCGACGGCCTGGGCCTGGGCCAGGAAGCTGGCCGCGTAGTTGCCGGCGAACTTGGCCGCACCGGTGCCGCCGGGCGCGGCACGGGTGTAGTCCTTGGACAGCCACACGGTGACCGGCTTGATGCCGCCGGAGAAGTAGGAACCGACCGGGGAGGCGATCAGCAGGTAGACGTAGCTGCGCGACGGGTGGTTGACCCCGAGGCCGACGTCCGTGGAGATCATGAACGGGCGCAGGTAGAGGCTGAAGTCGGGCTTGCTCGGAACCCAGGCGCCGTCGTGTTCCAGCAGGAGCCGGATGGACTTGAGGAAGAGCTCCTCGGGCAGGGCCGGCATGGCCATGCGGGCGGCGCTCCGGTTGAACCGGGCCGCGTTGGCGTCGGGCCGGAAGGACGCCAGCGAACCGTCCGGGTGGCGGTAGGCCTTGAGCCCTTCGAAGATCTCCTGGGCGTAGTGGAGGGCGGAGGTGGCGGGGTCCAGGCTCAGCGGGCCGTAGGGCTCCAGCTTCGCGTCGTGCCACCCCTTCCCCTCGGTGTAGCGGATGCTCACCATGTGGTCGGTGAACACCTGGCCGAACCCGGGACTCTCCAGCAGCGCCTCTCGCTCCTGCGGGGTCTTCCGCCGGTCGGAGATCTGGATGTCGAACGCCAACCCGCTCGTGGTGGTGTTGTCGTTGGTCATGTCGTCGTCGGTCCTCTCGGGTGCATCAGGTCGGCAGCGCCGCCGACCTGGGATCTAGTCTGTCGGAAGAGCGCACCCTGTGCCAGAGCGGGAGCAATGCACCCGTAACACGGACAGGGCGCGCCCGGGGATGTCCGGGCGCGCCCTGTCGGCGTGTTCGCGATGTGACCGTGCCGGTCGGCCGCGCCCTGATCCATCCGGGGCAGGGCCGACGCGAGGGATCAGCCCTGCTCGGCTACTCGCGCGGCGAGGTCGTCGCCGATGCGGGAGGTGGAGCGGGGCTCGCCGCCCTGGGCACGGGTCTTGAGGTCGGCGGCGACGGCGGCCTCGATGCGGCGGGACGCCTCGGGGACGCCGAGGTGGTCCAGCATGGCGGCGGCCGAGAGCACCGTGGCGGTGGGGTCGGCCTTGCCCTGCCCGGCGATGTCCGGCGCGGAGCCGTGGACCGGTTCGAACATGCTGGGGAAGGTGTTGTCGGGGTTGATGTTGCCGCTGGCGGCCAACCCGATGCCACCGGTGATGGCGGCGCCGATGTCGGTGATGATGTCGCCGAACAGGTTGTCGGTGACGACCACGTCGAACCGGGCCGGCTGGTTGACGAAGAACATCGACGCGGCGTCGACGTGGCAGTAGTCGACGGAGACCTGCGGGTACTCGGCGCCGACCTCGCGGACCACGCGCTGCCACAGTTCGCCGGCGAAGGTCAGGACGTTGTCCTTGTGGACCAGGGTGAGCTTCTTGCGCGGGCGCCCGGCCGCCTTGCCGAAGGCGTAGCGGACGACGCGCTCGACACCGAAGCGGGTGTTGACGCTGTCCTGCGTGGCGATCTCGTGCGGGGTCCCCTTGCGCAGGACTCCACCGGCCCCGGCGTAGGGTCCCTCGGTGCCCTCGCGGACCACGAGCATGTCGATGTCCTCGGGGGTCACGCCGGCCAGCGGGCTCTCCACGCCGGGGTACAGGCGCACGGGACGCAGGTTGACGTAGTGATCGAAGTCGAAGCGCAGGCGGAGCAGCAGACCCCGTTCGAGGACCCCGCTGGGGACCGTCGGGTCGCCGACGGCGCCCAGGAAGAGGGCCTCGTGCGCGGCCAGCTCGGCGGCGACCGAGTCCGGGAGGGTCTCGCCGGTGCGGTGCCAGAGCCGGGCGCCGAGTTCGTACTCGGTGGTCTCGATGGCCAGGTCGTGCGGGGCGGTGGCGGCCTCCAGGACCTTGAGACCCTCGGCGATGACCTCGGGGCCGATCCCGTCGCCGGGGATGACGGCCAGTTTCACCGTGCGCGCTGCCATACGGCCTGCCTCTGATCCGATCGCGATCCCACCGGGGATTTCTCACATGGTGAGATCAGAATGAACACTGAATGAGACAACCATACCGGCCCACGAGACCGGAGGCGCCCACCGCCCCGAACGTTCAGTCGCGCCGGTCGAGGGCGTCCTGGAGGGCGCGGGAGATCTCTTCGTCGACGTCGGAGGTGGACGGGTACTCGACCATGTCGTACATCATGTGGGACTCCGATTGCGGTGCGTGATCACGGCCGCGTGCGGTGGGCCGGATGGGCGTGCGCTGCGCGGGTGCGGCGATCGACGGTGACCGCGAGAGAGATGTGGAAGAGAAGGAGCACCTGCCCCGGCGAGGTCGCGCCGGATCCACCCCGCGGGCCCGGTTGGGGCGGGCGGGGCGGCGGACGGCGGCGTCGATCGGTGGAGACGGACGCCGCTGACCCCTAGGACGCCAGAATATCGGATGTCCAACTATGTGGCCAGAAATTCTCACCATGTGAGACGGGCGCGTGTCTTCCCTGGTCGCGAACCGCCCATTCCGCCACGGAACACCCGTGGAACACGACCGACACACGGGTGAGGGGGTCGCACCGCGTGGTGCGACCCCCTCCGAGCCCCGGTGCTCCCTTCGGCCCCCCGGACCGTTCTCGGGCACCCGGGGAACGGGAACGGACCGAAGGAGGCGCGGCGGCCACCGCGCGAACCTCCCCGCCCGCTCCCGGAAGACCCTCCGGGGACGGCCCCGGCCGAGGGCCACCGATCGGCGACGTCCGCTCCGCAGGTCTTCGGACCCCGGGGGGCGCGCCCTCAGGGCACCCCGATCAGTCCTCCAGGTCCACCTGACGGGTGACCTCGGCGTCGATCTCCTCGGAGATCGACGCCAGGATGGCGTCCGGGACCGCGGAGTCGACGGTCAGCGCGATGAGCGCCTTACCGCCCTCCTTGTCCCGGATCACCTGCATGCCGGCGATGTTGACGTCGGCGTCGCCCAGCAGGGCGCCCACCTTGCCGACGATGCCGGGACGGTCCTCGTAGGACAGGAACACCATGTGCTCGGCCAGGCCGATCTCCAGGGCGTAGTTGTTGACCTCCACCAGCTTCTCCAGCTGGCGGGGGCCGGTGAGCGTCCCCGACACCGACACCCGGGTGCCGTCGGTCAGCACACCGCGCACCGAGATGAGGTTGCGCCAGTCGCCGCTCTCGTCGCTGGTGACGAGGTTGACCTCGACACCGCGCTCCTTGGCGAGCAGCGGGGCGTTGACGAACGTGACCGTGTCCTCGACCACGTCCGCGAACACGCCCTTGAGGGCGGCCAGCTCCAGCACCTTGACGTCGTGTGCCGCGATCTCACCGCGCACCTCCACGTCGATGCGGCTGGCGATGGTGCCGGCCAGGGCGGTGAAGACCCGGCCCAGCTTCTCGGTGAGCGGCAGACCCGGCTTGATCTCCTCGGCCACGCCGGTGCCCTGCACGTTGACCGCGTCGGGCACGAACTCGCCCGAGAGGGCGAGCTTGACCGAACGGGCGACCTGCGTGCCGGCCTTCTCCTGGGCCTCGTGGGTGCTGGCGCCCAGGTGCGGGGCGACGACCACGTTCTCGAACTCGAACAGCGGGCTGTCGGTGCACGGCTCCTTGGCGAACACGTCGATGCCCGCCCCCGCGACCCGACCGTCCTTGATCGCCCGGTACAGCGCGTCCTCGTCGAGGATGCCGCCGCGCGCGGCGTTGATGATCCGCACGCTCGGCTTGACCTTGTGCAGGGCCTCGTCGCCGATCAGACCCAGGGTGTCCTTGGTCTTGGGCAGGTGGATGGTGATGAAGTCGGCGCGCCCCAGCAGGTCGTCGAGCGTGGTCATCTCCACGCCCATCTGGGCGGCGCGGGCCGGCTGCACGAAGGGGTCGTAGGCGATGACCTTGGTGCCGAAGGCCAGCAGCCGCTGGGCGACCAGGGCGCCGATACGGCCCAGACCCACGATGCCGACGGTCTTCTCGTACAGCTCGACACCGGTGTACTTGGACCGCTTCCACTCGCCGTTGACCAGGGCGTTGTGCGCGGGAGCGGTGTTGCGCGCGCTGGCCAGCAGCAGGTTCACGGCCTGCTCGGCGGCGCTGACGATGTTGGAGGTGGGGGCGTTGACCACCAGCACGCCCGCCTTGGTGGCGGCCTCCACGTCCACGTTGTCCAGGCCGACGCCGGCCCGGGCGACCACCTGGAGGCGGGGGGCCGCGGCGATCGCCTCGGCGTCGACCTTGGTGGCGCTGCGCACGATGATGGCGTCCACGTCCGCCAGGGCCGGCAGGAGCAGGGAGCGGTCGGAGCCGTCGACGCGGCGCACCTCGAAGTCCTCTTCGAGCAGCGCGATTCCGGCGGGCGAGAGTTCTTCCGCTACGAGTACGGCGGGTTTCGACACAGGGGTTCCTTTTCGGGTGGTGCGTCCCGATCCACGCAGGTCAAGCCCTACCGAGATCGGGGAGGACGGCCGGAACAAAGTCTACTGCGGGGGTAGGGAAGCCCGAAGGGGGCGGGTGGTCGTTGCCACCCACCCCCGTCTCACGAGGACTCGTCTCAGCCCTTGAGCCAGCTCATCAGCGGACGCAGTTCGGCGCCCACCTTCTCGATCTGCTCGCCCTGCTCGGCCTCACGGCGCTTGGTGAAGGTCGGCTGACCGGCGTCGAACTCGTCCATCAGCTCCTTGGCGTAGGAGCCGTCCTGGATCTCGCGCAGGATCTTGCGCATCTCCTCGCGGGTCTGCTCGGTGACGACGCGCGGGCCGCGGGTGTAGCCGCCGTACTCGGCGTTGTCCGACACCGACCAGTTCATCTTCGAGATGCCGCCCTCGTACATGAGGTCGACGATGAGCTTCAGCTCGTGCAGGCACTCGAAGTAGGCGATCTCGGGCTGGTAGCCCGCCTCGACCAGGGTGGCGAAACCGGCCTTGACCAGTTCCTCGGCGCCGCCGCACAGCACGGCCTGCTCACCGAAGAGGTCGGTCTCGGTCTCCTCCTTGAAGGTGGTCTTGATGACGCCGGCCTTGGTGCCGCCGATGCCCTTGGCCCACGACAGCGCCAGGTCCCAGGCCTGCCCGCTGGCGTCCTTCTCGACCGCGACCAGGCAGGGCACGCCGCGCCCGGCCTCGAACTGGCGGCGGACCAGGTGCCCGGGACCCTTGGGGGCGACCATGGCGACGTCGACGCCCTCGGGCGGGGTGATGAAGCCGTAGCGGATGCTGAAGCCGTGGCCGAAGAACAGGGCGTTGCCCGGCTCCAGGTTGGGCTCGATCTCCGCGGCGTACAGGTCGCGGTGGATGTGGTCCGGGACCAGGATCATGATGACGTCGGCCTCGCGGGTGGCCTCCGCCGGGGTGAGGACGCGCAGGCCCTCCTCCTCGGCCTTGGCGCGGCTCTTGGAGCCCTCGGCCAGGCCGATCCGCACGTCGACGCCCGAGTCCCGCAGCGACAACGCGTGCGCGTGGCCCTGGCTGCCGTAACCGATCACGGCGACCTTCTTGCTCTGGATGAGCCCGAGGTCCGCGGAGTCGTCGTAGTACATCTGTGCTGCCACTTGGGGTTGCTCCTTGTTCTTCACATTCGTTGGGGTACGCGGGTGCACCGCTCCGGGTGCCGGGTTCCTCAGGCGGTGCGGTCGACCGCGCGGAGGGAACGGTCGGTGATGGAGCGCGGCCCGCGTCCCAGGGCGACCAGCCCTGACTTGACCAGTTCCCGGATACCGAACGGCTCCAGGTTCTTGACCAGGGCATCGAGCTTCTCGGGGTCGCCGGTGGCCTCGATGACGACGACGTCCGGGCTGACGTCCACGACGTGCGCGCGGAACAGCTCGGCCGTCTGAAGCACATGGGTGCGGCTCGACGCGTCGGCCTTGACCTTGACGAGCAACAGCTCGCGCTGGACCGACGCGGTGGTGTCCATCTCCACGATCTTGACGACGTTGATCAGCTTGTTGAGCTGTTTGGTCACCTGCTCCAAGGGGTGGAGGTCGCAGTTGACCACGATCGTCATCCTGGACAGGCCCGGATACTCGGTGGTGCTGACACTGAGCGAGTCGATGTTGAAACCACGACGGGAGAAGAGGGCGGAGGCGCGGGCCAGGATACCCGGGGTGTCCTCCACCAGAACGGAAAGCGTGTGACGGCTCATGGTGGTCGACCTGCTCCTCTTAGTCCTCGGTGTCCCAGCTCGGCGCCATGTCGCGCGCGTACTGGATGTTGTCGTTGCTGACGCCGGGGCCGACCATCGGCCAGACCATCGCGTCGTGGTTGACCGTGAAGTCGACGACCACGGGGGCGTCGTCGATGGCCATGGCCTTCTCGATGGTGGCGTCGATGTCCTCGGCGCGCTCGCACCGCAGGCCGACACAACCGTACGCCTCCGAGAGCTTGACGAAGTCCGGAATGCGGACCTTCTCGTCCCGGGGCGAGGTCTGGAGGTCGGTGTTGGAGTAGCGACCCTCGTAGAACAGGGTCTGCCACTGCCGGACCATGCCCAGGTTGCCGTTGTTGACCACGGCGACCTTGATGGGGATGCCCTCGATCGCGCAGGTGGCCAGTTCCTGGTTGGTCATCTGGAAGCAGCCGTCGCCGTCGATCGACCAGATCACCCGGCCGGGGTCGCCGACCTTGGCGCCCAGGGCGGCGGGCACGGAGAAGCCCATCGTGCCGAGCCCGCCGGAGTTGACGAACGCGCCGGAGCGCTCGTAGTCGATGAACTGGGCGGCCCACATCTGGTGCTGACCGACGCCCGCGACGTAGGTGGCCTCGGGGCCGGCGATCTCGCCCAACCGCTGGATGACCATCTGGGGTGCCAGGCTGCCGTCGTCGGGGACCTCGTAACCCTTGGAGTAGGTCTCCCGGAGGCGGTTCAACTGCTGCCACCAGGCCGTGTAGTCGCCGGCGCGGCCCTTCTCCTGGTCGGCGCGGACCGCGACGACCAGATCGGCCAGCACCTCGCGGCAGTCGCCGACGATGGGGACGTCCGCGTGGCGGTTCTTGGAGATCTCGGCCGGGTCGATGTCGGCGTGGACGATCTTGGCGTCGGGGGCGAAGCTGTCGAGCCTGCCGGTGACCCGGTCGTCGAAGCGGGCGCCCAGGGCGACGATGAGGTCGGCCTTCTGGAGGGCGCCGACCGCGGAGACGTCACCGTGCATGCCCGGCATGCCGACGTACTGGGGGTGGCTCGCGGGGAAGACACCCCGGGCCATCAGGGTGGTGACCACGGGGACACCGGTCAGCTCGGCCAGGACCCGCAGTTCGGCGGAGGCGCCGGCGCGCAGGACGCCGCCGCCGACGTACAGGACGGGGCGCTTGGCGTCGAGGATCATCCGGGCGGCCTCGCGGACCTGCTTGCCGTGCGGCTTGGTGACCGGGCGGTAGCCGGGCAGGTCCAGTCGGTCGGGCCAGACGAAGTCGGAGGCGGCCTGGAGGGCGTCCTTGGAGATGTCGACCAGGACCGGGCCGGGGCGGCCGGTCGCGGCGATGTGGAAGGCCTCGGCGACCGTGCGGGGGATGTCGCGCACGTCCTTGACCAAGAAGTTGTGCTTGGTGATCGGCATCGTGATGCCGCAGATGTCCGCCTCCTGGAAGGCGTCGGTGCCGATCATCGGTGCGGCGACCTGGCCGGTGATGGCGACCATGGGCACGGAGTCCATGTAGGCGTCGGCCAGCGGGGTGACCAGGTTCGTGGCACCGGGTCCGCTGGTGGCCATACAGACCCCGGGGCGGCCGGTGGCGTAGGCGTAGCCCTCGGCGGCGTGCCCGGCGCCCTGCTCGTGCCGCATGAGGATGTGGCGCACCTTCGCGGAGTCGTAGAGGGGGTCGTAGGCGGGGAGGATGGCACCCCCGGGAATCCCGAAGACGGTGTCGACACCGACCTGCTCCAACGACCTGATCAGCGATTGTGCTCCGGTCATCTGCTCGGTCATCTCAAGATCCTTCGCGAGGGTCCAGAACGGCACGGGGGCTCTGGCTTGTGGTGGGTCTGACTCTTCGTGGCCTGGTGCGGCAATAAAAAAACCCCCACCGCCCGGTGGCGGTCGAGGGGTGGCGCGCAGCACGAGTGACTCAGTGGGCTGCGCGCCGACCAAGTACGAGAATCAGGGAGTTGCTCTTCACGCTCCCAACCTTGGCCGAAGAAGCGTCCGCACGTCAACCAGAACTTCATATTGTCTCAAATAATGAGACACAGATGTCACGATGCGGCACGACCATCATCCGGAGAACCGCACTGAACAGGACGGACACAGAAAAGTACCCTGTTACGTGTAACGGAGAACACGTAACAGGGGACCTGGGTTCAGATCGTTAGGCCGTCTTAACGGCCCTTCTCGGAACGCTCCTCGAAGAGGTCCTCGACCCGCTCGGCGCCGACGGCCCGGTTCAGCCACACGTCCAGGAGTTCCAGGTCGGTCGTGCCATCGATACGCTTCCGCGTCTCCTCGGAGACCTCGATCCCCTTGCTCTTCAGGACTGCGAAGATCCCCTTGATCTGCCCCAAGGCTTTGCCCTCGCGAAAGGGGCGCCCGATCAACTCGGTCTTGAACTCGTAGTCCTTCAGCTTCATGAGCTTCTCCAGGGATCCGAGGGCCGTGGCGGACAGGGCCGCGAGCACGTAATCAGAGTACAGCGAGGAGGACGAGCCATCGAGGCTTTTCAGCGCCGCGAGCAGCGCGTCCAGCGCCGCTTCGTCCTCGGTCGGGTTGTTGGCCATGGCCAGCACGGCGAGCACCGGTCGGGCCGCGGCGGCCTTCGGGTCGCTGATCGGCCTGAGGGTGTCCAGGGCCAGGACCAGGGGGCGGATCTCCCCGCACCCCAGGTCGATGGGTTCGGCGTAGCGACGGGCCAGTGACGACGTGGGGGTGAGCACCAGGAGCGCCACCGGGCACTCCAGGCGCATGCGGGTGTTGGCCACATAGGCCGGCCAGCGGTAGGACTTGCGGTCGTCACGCCTGTTCTGGGGCTCGACGATGACCGCCAGGACCGGGACCGGGTCGTCCCGTTCCTCATGGGGGTGGGGCGGCCGTTCACAGACCACCACCGAGTCCGAGGTCAGATGGGTCAGAGCCGTGCTGGTGGCCTCGGCCGCGTCGCAGCGGACGCGGGTGAACTCCGGCAGCGGTTCGCCGGTGAGTTCTCGGAGGAGTTCGACCGCGGAACCCGGATCGCAGCGGATCAGGTCAAGGGGGAACTCGTGCTGATGAGAGGGCATGACGGAAAATTAGCGGTCACGTCGGCGTCTTCGCAGGTGAACGCCGCTATATCCGTATTAGCGCAGATTCGTCCTAGAGGTTGGCGCCGGCCTCGCCGCCGACCAGCGACTCCACGCCGGGGGCGGCCATCGGACGGGCCACCAGGAACCCCTGACCGCGATCGCAGCCCATGGCCCGCAGCTGCTCCAACTGCTCGGGGCGTTCGATGCCCTCGGCGACCACCTGTACGCCCAGGTCCCGACCCAGCTGGATGATCGTGTGGGTGAGCAGCGTGACCGTGTCGTCGCGGCCCAGGTCGGCGATGAACGACGGGTCGATCTTGATCGCGTCCACGCTCAGCCTGCGCAGGTGCGCCAGCGAGGCGTACCCCATCCCGTAGTCGTCGACGGCCAACTGCACACCCAGCTCCCGCAGTTCCGCGAGCCGCTGTACGGCCTCGCCGCCGCCGTCGAGCAGGACGTCCTCGTCGACCTCCAGGGTCAGCACCTCCGCGGACAGACCCGAGTCGGCCAGCACGGCCTCCACCGTCTCCACGAAGCGCGGCGAGAGCACCTGCTTGATGGACAGGTTCACCGACAGGCCGATGTCCCAGTCCGACACCCGCCACACCGCGACCTTCTCGCAGGCCTCGCGCAGGATCCACTCCCCCAGGGGCACGATCAGCCCCGACTCCTCGGCGGCACCGAGAAAACCGTCCGGTCCCACCACCTCACCGTCGCGGTCCCACCGCACCAGGGCCTCCACCGACGTGACCCGGGACGTGCCCAGGTCCACGATGGGCTGGTACTCCAGGAAGAACTCCCCTTCGGCCAACGCCCGACGCAGCCGGATCTGCAACTCCAGGCGGGACACCACGGTGTCGTGCATGTGCGCGGCGTACACCTCGACGTTGCCCGCCCCGCGCTCCTTGGCCCGGGTCAGCGCCACGTCGGCGTTGCGCAGCAGGTCACCGCTGTCGGTGTCGGGTTCGGCGAAGGCCACACCGATGCTGGCGGTCAGCACCAGTTCCCGGTCGGCCACCTGGAACGGCTCCGAGGCGATGACCCGTCCCAGACGTTCGGCCAGGTCCACCACCCGCTGTGCCCGGGGTACGCCCTCGATGAGCACCGCGAACTCGTCTCCGCCCCAGCGCGTCAGGGTGGCTCCGGGCTCCAGTTCGCCGCGCATCCTGCGGGCCGCCTGGGCCAGCAGGTGATCGCCGCGCACGTGCCCGGCCGAGTCGTTGACCGCCGTGAACCCGTCCAGGTCCAGGAACAGCACCGCGATGTCCCCGATCGGCTCGTCGCTGATCGCCCGGTGGGCCAGCACGTCGCTGGCCCGCTCCTCCAGGTAGGAGCGGTTGGGCAGGCCCGTGACACCGTCGTGGAAGGTGAGGTGCTCCACCTCGTCCTGCAACGCCACCTGGGCGCTGATGTCGCGGGTGGTCACCAGGAGCCGGTCGGGTTCGCCGGGCTGCTCGTACAACGACACCGTCGACTCGGTGTGCCGCCAGGTCCCGTCCGCCGCGCGCACCCGCAACCGCAGGTGCACGCCCTGGCTTCCCCGCTCGTCGAACAGGGCGGTGACCGCCTCGGTCCGCTCCATGTCCTCGGGGTGGATGAGCGTGGTCACGGGTGCGGCCAGCACGTCTTCGAGCCGATATCCGAAGGCCTCGGCCGTTCCCGGGCTGACATAGGACACCCCGCCGTCGCGGTCCAGCACCAGGATGACGTCGCCGCTGTTGCGCGCCAACTCGTGGAAGTGCCCCTCACGGTTGCGCACCATGCGGGTGAGGGTGGCGTTCTCCTCCAGCATCCCCAGGATCCGCACCAGCAGCACCACCACGGCGGTCCCGGCGGCCACCGGCAGCACCGGGGCCACCCCCGTCAGGCGCAGCCCGCCGACGGTGAGCACCACCGCCGCGATCGCGACTGCGCCGATCGCGGCCAGCTCGGGCGCGAACCGGTACAGGCCACGACCGGTGATACGGCGCGGTTCGGCGCCCGGTCGATGCTCCACGAGCCACGGCAGCGCCCCCATCAGGGCGAACCCGAGGAAGCGGACCGGGTGCTCGATGCCGCCGGCCACGGACGGCCCGGACAGACGGGTGATCGCCCCGATCATGTCCGAGGTGGCGATGACGATGAGCGCGGCGATCGCGAGCAGCACCGCGCGCCGGGTGCTGTGCGGCGACATGAACACCAACGGGACGAGCAGGCACAGGACGGCGATGTCGGCCACCGGGTACACCAGGGCGAAGCCCAGCACCCCCGAGCCCTCGCCCAGCTCCCCGTACAACGGTGAGAAGACGAGCAGCCACACGACGGAGAACACGGCGGCGGCGCACACGTAGCTGTCGGTGATGTGCCGCAGCGCGGTGCGCACGCCCCCCGGCCAGGGGGCGAACCGGGTGAAGCCCACCACGAACAGCGGCAGCGCCGCCAGCGCGAACAGATCGCCCAGCGTCAGGGACAGCACCGAATTGGAACTGAGCGCCCCCGTGATGCCGTGGGTGACCCCGCCCGCGCACCAGGCCAGGGCCGCGAAGCCGAGGTTGCGCAACGCCGCCGGCCCGTCCGCGCCGTCGACGTGGGCCTCGCGGTCGGCGCCGGTGGTCGCCCACCGGCGGGACGCGTACAGCAGGGAGGCCCCTGCGATACCCGCGACCAGGGATGAGGGCCACTCACCGAGGAACGTCGCGACCGTGTCCGTTCCCATCGGGATCCGGGTCGCGACGAGATAGACGAGGAACAGGACGACGAGCCCGATCACCGACAGGCGACGTGTCCGGGTTCCCATTACCGACCTCCCAGCGGGCGCGTGACGCCGTCCGCGGCGGCTCGCCGCGGACACGCTCTCTCCTCGGACATGGAGCACCCACCTCGCGTCGTGACGATTCCTGGCGCGCTCGGGGCGTCCGGCGCGCGGACCGCCGATCTCGCGGGACCGGGACCGACCGGTGGCGGGCGATCGCCGTCGACCACCGCCACCGTGCGTCGCAACCCTACGCAACCAAGGTCACATGGCGATTGAGGGTCGGACGAGAGATGACGACGGAGTCATCACGGACCGTGATCGACATTACGGTGACGCGGACGCCGCGATGCTCACGCGGTGTGCCGCGATCTCCCTCCGAAGTCGCGGCACACCAGCACCCTAGGGGATCCGTGAGGGGGCCCGGTCGATCCACGGCGTGGCACCGGGCACAACGTCACGCGACGCCCAGCTTCTCCAGGATCAGTTGCCGGGCGCGACCGGCGTCGGCCTGCCCGCGGGTGGCCTTCATCACCGCGCCCACCAGCGCTCCGGCCGCGGCGACCTTGCCGCCGCGCACCTTGTCGGCGGCGTCGGGGTCGGCGGCGATGGCGGCGTCGACGGCCGCGCCCAGCGCGCCGTCGTCACTGACGACCTTCAGCCCTCGGGCCTCCACGACCGTGTCGGGCCCGCCCTCACCGGCCAGGACGCCCTCGACGACCTGACGGGCCAGCTTGTTGGTGAGTGCGCCCTCGGCGACCAGGGCGATGATCCGTGCCACCTGGGCGGGGGTGATCGGCAGGGCCGACAGCTCCACCTCCTGCTCGGTGGCGCGGCGCGACAGCTCGTTGAGCCACAGCTTGCGCGCCTCCGCGGAGGGGGCGCCGGCCGCGACGGTCGCCTCGACGAGTTCGACCGCGTCGGCGTTGACCAGGTCGCGCAGCTCGGTGTCGGTGAGGTCCCACTCGGCGCGGATCCGGGCCCGCTTGGCGGCGGGCAGCTCCGGCAGGGTGGCGCGCAGCTCCTCGATCCACTCCGCGGACGGGGCGACCGGGACCAGGTCGGGGTCCGGGAAGTACCGGTAGTCCTGCGCCTCCTCCTTGCTGCGACCGGACACGCTGGCCCCGGTGTGCTCCTGGAAGTGGCGGGTCTCCTGCACGACCCTCAGCCCGGCGTCGAGGACACCGGCCTGCCGCTCGATCTCCGAGCGGACGGCGCGCTCGACCGAGCGCAGGGAGTTGACGTTCTTGGTCTCGCTGCGGGTTCCCCACTCGGAGGCGCCCCGCGCGTTGATGGAGACGTTGACGTCGCAGCGCATGGAGCCCTCCTCCATGCGCACGTCGGAGATGCCCAGCGAACGGACCAGGTCGCGCAGCTCGGCGGCGTAGGCGCGGGCGACCAGCGGGGCCAGGCCACCGGTGCCGGTGATCGGCTTCGTCACGATCTCCAGCAGCGGGATGCCGGCGCGGTTGTAGTCGACGATGGAGTACTCGGCGCCGTGGATACGACCGGTGGCCCCGCCCACGTGGGAGGTCTTGCCGGTGTCCTCCTCCATGTGGACCCGCTCGATCTCCACACGGAACTCGCGGGGACCCTCGGGGGTGTCCACCGTCACGTTCAGGTACCCGTCGACGCAGATCGGCTCGTCGTACTGGGAGATCTGGTAGTTCTTCGGCATGTCCGGGTAGAAGTAGTTCTTCCGCGCGAACCGGCCCCACGGGGCGATGGAGCAGTTCAGCGCGAGCCCCAGTCGGATGGCCCCCTCGACGGCCTTCTCGTTGACCACCGGCAGGGAGCCGGGCAGCGCGAGGCAGACCGGGCACACCTGGGTGTTGGGGTCGGCCCCGAACGCGGTGGGGCAGGAGCAGAACATCTTCGAGGCGGTGCCCAGTTCGATGTGGGTCTCCAGGCCGAGCACGGGCTCGTACCTGGTCAGCGCCTGCTCGTAGGCCACCGGAGAGGGGTCACCGTTCGTGGCAGTGCCAGGAGTTACCGCGTGGGCCATCGCCGCAAACCCGTTTCCGTAGAGGACGTACCTTCCAGGTCAGCCTACCGAGCGCGCGGGGGTGGAGCGCCCGCCCTCGGCCCCGCGCGGGAACGACGCATGTCACGTCATGTGCACGATCAGGCCACTGTAGAGGTGTCAGACCGTCACCGACGGTGCCGGACCGTTAGTCTGAGTGCTCCGAGAAGACGATTTCGCCGGTCGACCCGATGGTCCGTCCGCCCTCCGCACAGGAGCTGCACATGGACATCCCGCGTCGGTGCGCCGCATTGCTCTCATCGCTCGTCCTCGTCACGGTCCTGGCCGGTACCCCGGCCGCGATCGCCGACGATTTCTCCCGTGTGGACCGCGAACCGGTGGCCGGGGTCGAACTGACCCCGGTCGGCGGTGGACCCGTGGCCACGGCGCTGTACAGCCTGCGCATCGGGAACGACGACTCCGTGCGCGCCTACACGACCTCACCCGACGGTGAGGTCCGTCGACGTGCCGCCTACGTGGAGTCGGACTGGTCCGGCGTTCCCGCATGGACGGGCGGCGCGACCGAGGCGGCCCCGGCCGACCGGGCGCACTGGATCGTCACCCACTCCTACCCCGCTCGGGACCTGGTCTCCCTGAGCATCGACGCGGGGCTGCCCCCGGTGCGCGAGGACCAGGCGATCGCGGGCACTCAGGCGGCCCTGTGGCGGGTGCTGTCCGACACCGAACCGGACCGCGAGGCCAACGACCCGACCGTGCTGGCGCTGTACGACCACCTCATGGTGGGCGCGCTCGCACCGACGGAGAGTCCGGTGGCACCGTCCCTCAGCGTGTCCCCCGAGCACGTGGACGCGGTGGCACCCGAGGAACCGCTGGGACCCCTGACCGTGTCGAGCACCGGTGAGGAGCCGATGCCGGTGTCGTTGGGCGGGGCGCCCGCCTCGTGGCTGGTGGACGCGGAGGGCCGACAGGTCACCCACGCCGTGGACGGCGACGAGCTGTACCTGCGAGTGGAACCGTCGATGCCCGCCGGAGTGGTGTCGCTCCACGTGCACGGCGAGGACATCCCCCTCGCCGAGGGCGGGCTGTTCACCGGGCGCGACGGTGTGCGCACCCTTCCACTGGTCACCGCCGAGGCCGGTACGGCGACGACCACGGCGACGGCCACGCTGACGTGGCACGCTCCGACACCTTCGACCGAACCGGCGTCTCCGACGCCGGAACCCACGACCGAAACCCAGGAGCCGACCCCGCGGGAACCGCTCGCCGAGGCCGAACCGAGCGAAGAGTCCGTGGCCACCGAGGATGACCGAATCGTGGGCGACGACCTCCCGAGGACCGGCACCTGGTTGTCCGGGTTGCTGGTCATCGCGGGTGCCCTGGTGGTATCGGGCCTGATCATCCTTATTCTGGGGCGTAAGCGACGCGAGTGACCCCCACTTCGTTGCATAACATTTGGCCATAATGCGGCTTTGCGCAGGTGGATTTTTTTCTGGGCCGTATCGGGTCACATTTTTCGCGAACCGGGTTGGAAGTGGCGAACCGTATCGCTAGTATCGGGCGGGCGATCGGCCTTGTGCGGCATCCCGACGGCCCGCCCCCGCGAGACGGCGAATCCGGGCCCGGGCGCGCCGCGCCCAATCTTCGCTCCCAGGGCACCACGCCCCCTGACCCCGAGACGTGGTCCACCCGACCCGGACGCACGAGTGGCGGCCTCGCACCGCCTCCGTACGGCCTTTCGCACCCGGACACCGCCGCGGCTCCCCGCTCCGGCATGGTCCGACATCATCCGGTTACCCCTAGACCGGTCACCCCTAGACGACACCGGGACACGACTTGACTCAGATCTCCCTCCCCCGCACCGCCGGGCGCGCGGGCCTGGCGGCCACCGCCGCGGCCTTCCTCGCCTTCGGCATGGCCGCTCCCGCGGCCGCCGAGCCGGCCCCGTACGAGGGCGCCGTCACCGGCACCTACATCGGCAACGCCGAGAACGGCCCGAAGGTCCACCTCGACGGTGGCAACGCCCCGACCAGCCTCTTCAAACTGGAGCTGGAAGACGGCACGGTCCTGACGACGTACTGCATCGACTTCCGCACGAACATCGTGAACAAGGCGAAGTACGTCGAGGACAAGTGGGACAACTACCCGGGCAAGGGCGACTTCGCCGAGCCCGCCAAGGTGCACTGGATCCTCCAGAACTCCTACCCGAACGTGAGCGCCGAGGAGCTGGGCGCTGCCGCCGGGGTCGAGGGTCTGAGCAAGGCGGACGCCCTGGGCGGCACCCAGGCCGCCATCTGGCACTTCAGCAACGGCATGAACCTCAAGAACAGCGGCAACAGCGCCGCCGTCAAGAAGGTCTACGAGTACCTGGTCGGCAACGCCGAGGACCTGCCGCAGACCTCCGAGCCCGACGCGACCCTGAGCATCACCCCGGGTACCGCCGAGGGTGAGGCCGGTTCCAAGGTCGGCGCGTTCGTCATCGAGACCAGCGCCGCCTCCGTTCCGGTCGTCCTCGACGCCCCCGAGGGCGTCACCCTGGTCGACCTGGAGACCGGCGAGCCGGTCACCGCCGTCGAGAACGGCGACGAGGTCGCCTTCGACGTCCCGGCCGACGCCGCCGCCGGCAACGCCTCCTTCTCCCTGGAGACCACCGCCGAGGTCGCCACGGGCCGCCTGTTCAAGGGGGAGAACCCGGACAAGCCGACCCAGACCCTGATCACCGCCAAGGGCGGCGAGACCAAGGTCTCCGCTTCGGCGTCCGCCTCCTGGACCGCCAAGCCCGAGGTCCCCCCGACCGACGAGCCCAGCGAGCCCACCGAGGAGCCCAGCGAGCCGACCGAGGAGCCCAGCGCCCCCGAGTCCCCGGCCCCGTCGGAGTCCCCCTCCGTCCCGGAGTCCCCGAAGCCGACCCCCCCGGCCGATGACCGCCCGAGCCTGCCCGTCACCGGTGGCGCCCTGGCCGGCCTCGTCGCGGCCGGCATCGCCGCCCTCGGCGCCGGTGGCGGTGCGATCTACCTGAGCCGCAAGCGCAAGGCCGCCTCCACCCAGGAGTAGGCACCGCGTCCCAGGCGAGGCCCCCTCTTCCGACGGAAGAGGGGGCCCTTTCGTGTACACCATCCGCCCCGGCCGCGCGTCTTCTTCTCGGAGGTCCCATGCCCGCGCACAGGAGGCGCGGCGCGACCACGCCTCATCGGTTCGGTGGGGACGTCCCGCATCACCGACATCGCTCGGGCGGTCATGCCCGACCGGTCTCCCCCGCTCACACTCCTCACGTGCTCCCAGGCCGTACGGGCGCCCTTGACCCGGCCCGCGGTCGGAGCCGTAGAACCCAAGGAACAGACGTGACGAACGTGTCCCTCCCCCTTGCCCTCGGGCGTACGACCGTCGCCGCGGGCGCGGCAGCCCTTCTCGCCCTCGGTCTGGCCGCCCCGGCCGCCGCGGACCCCGACACCTACGAGGGCGCCGTTCGGGCCCAGTACACGGGTCCGGCTCAGAAGGGCGCCGACGTTCGCATCAATGGCGCCAACGAGAGCACCACGCTCTTCACCCTGAAGCTGGAGGACGGTGGCACGTTCACCACGTACTGCATCGACCTGGAGACCGGCATCCGCGGTGACGCCTGGTACCGCGAGGACGACTGGGCGAACTACCCGGGCGAGGGCGCGTTCGCCTCACCGGGCAAGGTCCACTGGATCCTCCAGAACAGCTACCCGACGATCTCGGCCGCGCAGTTGGCCGAGAACGCCGGCCTGACCAACTCCCGTTTCAAGGAGGAACACGCCATCGCCGCCACCCAGGCCGCGATCTGGCACTTCACCAACGGCGCCGAGGTCACCGCGAACGACCCGGCGGGCGTCAGGAAGGTCTACGACCACCTGGTCGAGAGCGCCGTGGAACTGCCCCAGGAGCCGGGACCGGCGCTGAGCGTCACCCCGGGTACCGCCGAGGGTGAGGCCGGCTCCAAGGTCGGCGCGTTCGTCATCGAGACCAGCGCCGCCTCCGTTCCGGTCGTCCTCGACGCCCCCGAGGGCGTCACCCTGGTCGACCTGGAGACCGGCGAGCCGGTCACCGCCGTCGAGAACGGCGACGAGGTCGCCTTCGACGTCCCGGCCGACGCCGCCGCCGGCAACGCCTCCTTCTCCCTGGAGACCACCGCCGACGTCTCCGCCGGACGTCTCTTCAAGGGCGAGAGCGACAAGCCGACCCAGACCCTGATCACCGCCAAGACCGAGAAGGTCACGGTGTCCGCTTCGGCGTCCGCCTCCTGGACCGCCAAGCCCGAGGTCCCCCCGACCGACGAGCCCAGCGAGCCCACCGAGGAGCCCAGCGAGCCGACCGAGGAGCCCAGCGCCCCCGAGTCCCCGGCCCCGTCGGAGTCCCCCTCCGTCCCGGAGTCCCCGAAGCCGACCCCCCCGGCCGATGACCGCCCGAGCCTGCCCGTCACCGGTGGCGCCCTGGCCGGCCTCGTCGCGGCCGGCATCGCCGCCCTCGGCGCCGGTGGCGGTGCGATCTACCTGAGCCGCAAGCGCAAGGCCGCCTCCACCCAGGAGTAGGCACCGCCTGCGTCATCGGGCCCCTTCCCCTCCGGGAAGGGGCCTTTGTCGTTCAGTGAACGGACAAAAGACTCAAGTTTGGACACAGTGCACTTGCGTCACTACCGAGGGTTGGCCGCCGAGAGATGAATCGCTACCATCGGCCCCGTATCCCCGAACGGAACAGGTTCCGCCCTCCCCGCCGTCCTCCGCTCCCCCACTCCGCGCCCCACCGGAAAGTGATATGTGAACGTGCCGCTCTCCCGTGTGATCCCCGCCGCGTTCGCGGCCACCGCCCTGGTGCTGGGCCCCTTGGCCCTTCCCGCCATGGCGGAGTCCGTGCGCGGTCGGTACACCGGTGTCGACGAACACGGTCACGGGATCATCATGCGGGGCGAGGAGTTCACCACCACGGGCACGTTCAGGGTGGACCTGGGGGATCGGACGCTCACCACCTACTGCATCGACTTCCGGACCGGCATCGTCGGCGACGCCTGGTACCGGGAGGACGAGTGGGCGAACTACCCCGGTGAGGGCGACTTCGGCGAACCCGGCAAGGTCCACTGGATCCTCATGAACTCCTACCCGGTGGTGGACATCCCCGATCTGCGCGAGGCGATCGACACCCCGGGCCTGTCGAAGGCGGAGGCCCTCACCGCCACCCAGGCGGCGATCTGGCACTTCAGCAACGGCCTCGACCTGGCCGAGGTGGAGCAGAACCCGGACATCACGGCACCGGTGAGCGAGGAGGAGGTGATCCGGCTCTACGACCACCTGGTCGAGAACGCCGAGGAACCATCCGACGAGCCCCCGTCCGCCCTGTCCGTCTCCCCCGACCTGGGATCGGGACTGGCCGGCGGGACGGTCGGCGCCTTCACCGTGGAGACCAGCGCCGACGCGGTGCCGCTGGAGCTGGACGCGCCCGACGGCGTGGAGATCGTCGACCTCGACGGCGGGGCGACGGTGGAGTCCGTCTCCGACGGAGACCGGATCGGGTTCGCCGTCCCCGCCGACGCCGGGGCGGGCGAGGCCGAACTCACCCTCGCCGCGGAGGCCGCCGTGCTCACCGGCCGGCTCTTCAAGGGCGAGGACGAGGACGAACCCACCCAGACACTGATCGCCGCCGCCGACGGTGAGATCACCGTCTCCCGAACGGTGTCGGTGGTCTGGGACGAGGCGGGCGGCACCCCGCCGCCGATCGCGGACCCGTCGGCGAGCCCGGTGGCCGCGGCCGGCGAGGAGAGCCGCCTTGCGCTGACCGGCGGGGCGATCGCCGCCCTCGTCGTCGGCGGCCTGGCACTGCTCCTGGGCGGCGGCGCGTTCGTCGTGCTGAGCCGCCGCAGGAGGGCCGCCGACGGTCGGACCCCGACCCCCTGAGCCCGGGGTCCGGACCGTACCCCCCACGGCCCGGGCCCCGTTCCCCTTCCGCGGACACGGAAGCGCCCGCCCGCCCCGAGGGCCGGCGGGCGCTTCGCGCGGACGCCTAAGCGTTGACCGCGTACGGGCTGCGGGCGATCAGGGCGCCGTCCCGATCGGTCAGGGCGCGCTCGACCGCCGCCGCCACCCGGTAGGCGCGGTCGTCGGCCAGCGGCGGGGCCATGATCTGGAGGCCCACCGGCAGCCCGTCCTCCGGCGCCAGGCCGCACGGCACCGACAGCGCCGCGTTGCCCGCCAGGTTGGACGGGATGGTGCACAGGTCGGCCAGGTACATCGCCATCGGGTCCTCGGCGCGCTCGCCGATCGGGAACGCGGTGGTCGGCGTGGTCGGCGAGACCAGCACGTCCACGTTCTCGAAGGCGGCGTCGAAGTCGCGCTTGATGAGCGTGCGGACCTGTTGGGCGCTGCCGTAGTAGGCGTCGTAGTAACCGCTGGACAGCGCGTACGTCCCCAGCATGATGCGCCGCTTCACCTCCGGGCCGAAGCCCTGGGCGCGGGTCAGCGACATGACCTCTTCGGCGCTGCGGGTGCCGTCGTCGCCGACGCGCAGGCCGTAGCGCATGGCGTCGAACCGGGCCAGGTTCGACGAGCACTCGCTGGGCGCGATGAGGTAGTACGCCGACAGGGCGGCGTCGAAGCTGGGGCAGGACACCTCGACGATCTTGGCGCCCAGGGACTCCAGCAGCTCCAGGCTCTCGTGGAAGCGCTGACGCACACCGGCCTGGAAGCCGTCGCTGTCGAGTTCCCTCACCACGCCGATGCGCAGGCCGTCGATCTCGCCGTTGCGGGCGGCCTCGACGATCGGCGGCACGGGGGCGTCGATGGAGGTGGAGTCGAGCGGGTCGTGCCCGGAGAACGCCTCCTGGAGCAGGGCGGCGTCGAGCACGTTGCGCGCGAACGGGCCGGGGGTGTCCAGGGAGGACGCGAACGCGATCATGCCGTAGCGGGAGGAACCGCCGTAGGTGGGCTTGGCACCGACCAGGCCGCACACGGCGGCGGGCTGGCGGATGGAACCACCGGTGTCGGTGCCGGTGGCCAGCGGGGCCTGGAACGCCGCGACGGCCGCCGACGACCCGCCGGAGGAGCCGCCGGGGATGCGGGAGGTGTCCCACGGGTTGCGGGTGACCTGGTAGGCGGAGTTCTCGGTGGAGGAGCCCATCGCGAACTCGTCCATGTTGGTCTTGCCCAGGATGACCAGCCCGGCCTCGCGCAGACGCGCGGTGACGGTGGCGTCGTAGGGCGGGTGCCAGCCCTCCAGGATCTTGGAGGCGGCGGTGGTGGGCATGTCCTTGGTGGTGAACACGTCCTTGTGGGCGACCGGGACGCCGGCGAGCGGGCCCAGTTCCTCACCGGCGGCGCGGCGGGCGTCCACCGCGCGGGCCTGGTCGAGGGCGGTCTCACGGCGCACGTGGAGGAAGGCGTCGATCTCGCCGTCCACGGCCTCGATCCGGTCCAGGTAGGCGGTGGCGGCCTCCTCCGCGGAGACCTCGCCCGTCTTGATCGCCGTGCCGAGGTCGGCGGCGCTCAGGCTCACGATGTCGCTCATGTCTACTCCTCCTCCCCGAGGATGCGCGGAACCCGGAACCGCTGGTCCTCCACGGCCGGGGCGCCGGACAGGGCCTGCTCCGGAGTGAGGCAGGGCCGGGCCTCGTCGGGACGGAAGACGTTGGTCAGCGGCAGGGCGTGCGAGCTCGGCGGGATGTCGCCCTGGGCGACCTCCTGCACCTTGGCCACGGCGGTGAGGATGTCACCGAGCTGGGCGGCGAGCGTGTCGAGCTCGCTCTCGTCGAGCGCCAGCCGCGACAACCGGGCGAGGTGCGCGACCTCATCGCGGGTGATGGCGGTCATGAGTGACTTAACCGTTTCTTCGGCGGACGGACTGTCCCGTCAATCCTATGGCTCCGTCGTCGTTGCCGGTGCCGGTCGGCCGGGGCCGCGATCCGGATCACCCCGAGGTCGGGGCCCCTGTGGACAACCCTCGGTGGGCGGTCAGCCAGGTGAGGGCCTCGTCGGCGGGCATCGGCGCGGCGAAGTGGTGCCCCTGGGCGGCGTGGCAGCCGGTGCCCCGGGCGGCCTCGGCGAACTCCCGGGTCTGCACGCCTTCGGCGGTGGCGCGCATGCCGAGCGCGTTGACCAGCGCGATGGCGGCGTGGACCACCGTCGGACCGTTGCCGGTGCCGTCGGTGAGGCGGGCGGTGAACGACTCGTGGATCTTGACCTCGTCGAGCGGCAGCCCGGCGAGCTGGACCAGGGTGAAGTGGCCGGTGCCGAAGTCGTCCAATGCCAGGCCCACGCCGAGTTCGCGGAGTCGGTGGACGGCCGCCGTGGCCGCTTCGACGTCGGTGATGAGGGCGTGTTCACCGATCTCCAGCACCAGGCGTTCGGGCGGGATCCCGTGCTCGGCCAGCGCGGAGGCGACGGTTTCGGGCAGGGAGGGGTCGAGGAGTTCGCGCACGCCCAGGTTGACGGAGACGGGCAGGCGCATCCCCTGTTCCCGCCATCGCGCCAGGTGGGCCAGGGTGATGTCGAGGACCTGCCCGGTGAAGGCACGGAACAGGTGGGACTCCTCCACGACCGGCATGAACTCCTCGGGTCCGAGCAGCCCGCGCGTGGGGTGACGCCAGCGGGCGAGGGCCTCCACCCCGACGGGGTGTCCGTCGTCGAGGCGCACCTTGGGCTGGTAGTGCATTTCGAGGGCGCCTTCGGTGAGGCCTCGACGGAGTTCGCTGAACAGGCTGAGCCGTGCGGTGGAGTTGCGGTCCTTGCCGGGGTCGTAGGACTCCACCCCGGAGCGGGCGGACTTGGCGACGTACATGGCCACGTCGGCGCGCTGCATGAGGTGTTCGAAGTCGACGGCGTCCTCGGGGTGGAGGGCGATGCCGATACTGGCCTCCAGGTCGAGGTCCATGCCGTCGAGGCGGACGGGTTCGGTGAGGGCGCCGCGCAGGCGGGCGGCGACCTCCGCGGCCGCCTCGATGTCGCGGATCTGGGGCAGCAGCACCGCGAACTCGTCGCCGCCGAGCCGGGCGACGAGGTCGCCGGGGCGGACGCTGTGGGTGAGTCGGCCGGCGACGATCTGGAGGAGCCGGTCCCCGGTGGGGTGCCCCAGGGTGTCGTTGACCTCTTTGAACCGGTCGAGGTCGAGCAGGAGCAGGCCGACCCGGCCGCCGCGGCGGCGGGCGGCGTCGATCTCCTGGTGGGCACGCAGGGTGAGGAGTTTGCGGTTGGCCAGGCCGGTGAGTTCGTCGTGGTTGGCCTGGTGATCGCGCTTCACCGACAACAGGGCACTGGTGTAGAGGGCGCCCAGGGGCAGGGCGAAGAGCGGCACGTACAGCACCGAGTGGGTCATGGCGACGGCGACGAGGGGGGCCATGCCGACGAGGACGGCGTTGATCTGGATCTGGCGGCCGAGGCCCTTGGCCATGGCCTGTCCCAGGGGAACGCGTTCGTGCATGGCGACGGCGCAGATCACCAGGATCCGGTTGACCAGGAAGTAGGTGATTCCGGCCAGCCCGATGGCGAGGAGCGCCTGCCCGGCGGGCACCCCCGTGGCGGTGCCGCGCAGGGGCGCCAGGACCAGGCGCAGGACGGCGTCGGCGGCACCGAGGGACAGGGTGTACTGGGCGGCGTTGAAGGCGATGCGGTGGGCGGCGTGGCCGCGGGCGAACCCGGCGACGACAGTGGCGACGACCTGGACGAGTCCGGCCAGGGGCAGGCCTTGGAAGAGGATCAGGGCCAGGGAGAACGGCAGCGAGGTGGGCGCGCCGCTGCCGGGGGACCGCCCGGGGATGGAGATGGGGCGCAGTTCACCGAAGAGGACCATGCCGAGCAGGACCCACGTGAGCGGTTCGACCGCGTACGGGAGCAGGTCGGGCCCGGCCCACAGCAGGGCGGCGGCGAGCAGGAGCGTTCCGGCGGCGACGGTGCCGGCCATGTACAGCCACAGCGGCGTCCCGATCCGCGGGCCGATGTCCCGGGTACTGATGGGGTCTCTCATCCGTTGTGTCCTCGTGAGGGGGACGCGGAGATCGACGGCATCGGCCGTGCCGCCGCTCCTGATGGTTCGGCCCTCGGGCGCGGTCACCCCTCCATGACCGAATCCCGGGTTCGGTGGTGTCCGCTTCGCGGAGCACACTGTCCACCTTACGCCGCTTCGTCACCAAGTGTCGTCCGCCAGGAACTATCAGTTAACCAAGACGTGGGTCGATTGTGGCGCGAACCGGGAAAAGAAACGGCGGTCCGGAACGGATTCCGACCCACGGACCATCGAACGGACGTGCGTGTCGGATGGCTTCCGGACCGCCGCGCGGCCACCTTCACGCCTCACTATTCGGGATCTGACTTCATCTGTTCTGTCATTGCCTCAGCCATCGTTGGCAGGTTGATAGCCATCTTCAATGCCTCTTGCGGGCCACGCTCCAACAGCACTTTGAAGCCCTGCTCGTCCAGGATCGGCACACCCAGCTTGACGGCCTTGTCGTACTTGGAGCCGGGGCTGTCGCCCACCACCACGAATCCGGTTTTCTTAGACACCGACGATGTGGCACGGCCCCCGCGCCCGGTGATGGCTTCCTTCGCACTATCGCGTGTGAACTCTTGCAGACCACCGGTCACTACAACTGTGGAGTTGTCGAGGATGTCCGACTCATAATCAGGCGCCTCGTCCTCCATGCGCACGCCGGCCGCCGCCCACTTGGCGACGATCTCCCGGTGCCAGTCGACCTCGAACCACTCCTTGATGGAGCGGGCGATGGTCGGGCCGACGCCGTCGACGGCCGCCAGTTCCTCCTCCGAGGCCGCCCGGATGGCGTCCATCGACCGGAAGTGGCGGGCCAGGTCCTCGGCGGCGCGCGGGCCCACGTGCCGGATGGACAGCGACACCAGGACCCGCCACAACGGCCGCGTCTTGGCGATCTCCAACTGCTCGAACAGCTTCTCCACGGTCTTCTTGGGCTCGCCCTTGAGATTGACGAAGAAGGAGACGACCTTGGCCTCGCCCGTCTTGGGGTCGGTCTTGGGCTCGGAGGTGTCGGGGTCGAGCACGTAGGTGCGGATCGGCAACAACTGCTCGACGGTGAGGTCGAACAGGTCGCCCTCGTTCGCGAGCGGCGCCTCGGTCGGCTCCAGCGGCTGCGTCAACGCGGTGGCCGCCACGTAGCCGAGCGCCTCGATGTCCAGCGCCTTGCGGCCGGCCACGAAGAACAGGCGTTCGCGCAGCTGGCCGGGGCAGGAGCGGGCGTTGGGGCAGCGCAGGTCGACGTCGCCCTCCTTCTGCTGACCCAGCGGGGTGCCGCACTCGGGGCAGACCTCGGGCATCACGAAGGGCCGCTCGGTACCGTCGCGTTTCTCCAGCACCGGGCCGACGATCTCGGGGATGACGTCGCCCGCCTTGCGCAGCACCACCGTGTCACCGATGAGCACACCCTTGCGCTGGACCTCCTGCGCGTTGTGCAGGGTGGCGAACTCGACCTCGGACCCGGCCACCGTGACCGGCTCCATGACGCCGTAGGGGGTGACCCGACCGGTACGGCCCACACCCACCTTGATGTCCACCAACCTGGTGGTGACCTCTTCGGGCGGGTACTTGTAGGCGATCGCCCAGCGCGGGGCGCGGCTGGTGGATCCCAGCCGCCGCTGAAGCGAGAAGGCGTCCACCTTGATGACGATGCCGTCGATCTCGTAGTCGGGCTCGTGCCGGTGCTCCTGGTAGTGGGAGACGTAGGCGCGCACCTCGTCCATGGAGGACACGACCCTGTAGCGGTCGCTGAGCGGCAGTCCCCACTCCCCGAGCAGGGCGTAGGCCTGCGACTGGCTCGTGAAGGCGACGTCCTCCGAGCCCGGACGACCGTTCTCGCCGCCTCCGGCGGGAACGTAGGCGCCCACGCCGTGCACGATCATCGACAACGGCCGGGTGGCGGTGACCCGCGGGTCCTTCTGCCGCAGCGATCCGGCGGCGGCGTTGCGCGGGTTGGCGAAGGGGGTGTGCTCGCCGGTCTCGGTGATGCGCCGGTTGAGCGCCTCGAACGCCTCGACCGGCAGGAACACCTCGCCGCGCACCTCCAACAGCTCCGGCGCGGGGCGCACGCTCTCGTCCAGCCGCTCGGGTACGACGTCGATGGTGCGGATGTTGAGGGTGATGTCCTCGCCCACCCGGCCGTCGCCGCGGGTGGCGGCCCGCACCAGGCGGCCCTTCTCGTAGACCAGGTCCACGGCCAGACCGTCGATCTTCAGCTCGCACAGGTAGGCGTCGACGGGTACCTCGGCCGAGGCGCGGTCCGCCCAGGCGTTCAGCTCGTCGAAGTCGAAGGCGTTGCCCAGGCTCTCCATCCGCACCAGGTGCTCGACCGCCGCGAAGTCGACGCTGATGGGGGCGCCGACCTTCTGGGTGGGCGAGTCCTGGGAGATGAGCTGCGGGTACCTCTCCTCGATGGCGCGCAGCTCGCCCATGAGGGCGTCGTACTCGGCGTCGGAGACGATCGGGTTGCCCAGGTAGTAGCGGTAGCTGTGATCGTCCAGGTCCCTGGACAACTCCTCGTGGCGGGTGCGCGCCTCGTCGGGGGTCTCGCTGGTGTTCTCGGGCGCCACGTGGCCGCCTTTCCGTCTCGTGCTCGTCTACGACCTGCGGGGCTCGTCACGCAGGACCCGGGCCCCGTCCCGCGCGGCCCGCAGGGCCGCCCGGGCGTGGTGGGGGGAGGCGCCGGCCAGCCCGCAGGCGGGGGTCGTGACCACCGTCCGTGAGAGCAGGTCGGGGCTGAAGCCCAGCCGGTTCCACAACTCGCGTACGACATCGACGTTAGCGGCGGGGTCGGACATTCGGGCCTGCTCGGAGGGGGTGGGATCGACCGCCGGAACGACGCCGAGCAACAGCCCGACACCGGCCTCGACGGCGGTGCCGACCATGTCGTCGTGACGACGGTCGAGCAGTCCGGCGTCCAGGCTCAGCGCTCGCGCGCCGCTGCGGCGCAACAGGTCCAGGGGCGCGTTGCCGGCGCAGCAGTGGACGACGGGGACGGCCCCGGCGTCGGTGATCGTCGTGAACAGGGTGCGCAGCGTCTCCTCGACACGGATCCGGTCCACGGCGCGCAGTCGGCCGTAGCCGCTGGCGGTGGGCAGGGCGCCGAGCAGGACGGCCGGCAGGGAGGGTTCGTCGATCTGCACGAGGAGGCGGGCGCCGGGCACCCGTGTGCGGACGTCGGCGAGGTGGGCGCGTACGCCTTCGAGGTGGGAGGCGCAGAGATCGCGGTACGCGCCGGGGTCGGCGATCACGCGCTGGCCGTTGCGCAGTTCGGTGGAGGCCGCCATCGTCCACGGACCGGCCACCTGGATCTTGAGCGCGCCCTCGTAGGCGTGGGCGTGCTCGGTGAGGACGTCCAGGTCGCGGGAGAGGAACCCGTGGGCGCGGTACAGGTCGCGGCCGGGGGTGTCGGCGACGCGCCACCCGGTGGGCTGCACCTCGACGGGGAACTCCACGAGCAGTCCGGCGGTGCGGCCGATCATGTCGGCGCCGACACCGCGTCCGGGCAGTTCGGGCAGGTGGGGAAGGTCGGGGAGTTCGCCCAGGACGGTGCGGACGGCCTCGTCGGGGTCCTCTCCAGGCCACGACCCGACCCCGGTGGAGGAGGCGGTGGGCCAGGGGTAGGGGTGCTGTTCGCTCACATCGCCCAAGGTTAGGGCAAGGATGACCCGGGGTACGGCGCGGCACGGCCGCGCCGGGTCAGGTGGTGGCGCGTTCGGAGGAGGAGGGGGAGTCCTCGTCGGCCCGCCCGGTCCCGCTCGGCTCGGCCGTCTCGGCCTCCACGACCGGTTCGACGCCGGGGTCGGGGGCCCGCGGGTCGTCGGCCGCGCGGGACGCTCCACGGCGACGGAGGAGCACCATGACGGTGACCAGGACCGCGGCCACGGCCACGACCCCGATCGCGGTCCACGGGGAGTCCAGGAACAGCGTGAGCCAGGTGCCGACGATCCCGGCGATGACCATGCCCCACAGGCCCGCCCAGGCCAGTCCGCCGACGAAGACGGCGGCGAAGTAGCGCGGGAAGCGCATGCGCACGACGCCCGCGGCCAGGTTGATGGCGGTCTGCATGCCCACGGTGAAGAAGCTCAGGGTGACCACGGGCGCCCCGTAGCGGTCGACGAGGTTCTTGGCCCGGTCCAGGCGCGGACCGAGCCGGGTCCCCATACGGCTGCGGTTCACCCCGGCGCCCAGCCCGCGGCCGATCCAGTACGTCGCGGGCGCGCGCAACAGGATGACGACGAGCAGCGTGAAGTAGACGACCCAGAAGGGTTGACCTTCGAGGAAAGCGAACTGGGGCATGGACGGGTCTCCCAACCTTGACCCCATCACTTTGCATTGCCTTACCTAACCCCGGCAAGAGGCAAAGGGCGGAAAGTGACCGAAAACCTGTCCTGCTTTGCCCGGTTTGTCCTGCGGCTCCTCCACCGGATCCCGGGACACCGTCAGGCGGAGGCGGAGACGCGGGCGGTGACCGCGATGGTCGCCGAACCCAGCACCGTGTCGCCCTTCCCACCGTCGTAGACCACCACGGCCTGACCGGTGGCCACCCCGGTGGCGGGCTCCGCGAGCCGGACCACCAGCTCCGGGCCGGACTCCCCCTCGCGCTGGTGCGCCGTCGCCGCGTACACCTCGCCGTGGGCGCGCAACTGCACGTGGCAGGCCGTGGGCTCGGTGAGCGGCTCCGAGCCGCTCCACACCGGCCGCACGCCCGTGATCTCGTTGACCCGCAGCGACGTGCGCGGCCCCACCGTCACCGTGTTGTTCACCGGCTCGATGGACAGCACGTACCGGGGGTCGGGAGCCCCGCCCAGCCCCAGCCCCTTGCGCTGGCCCACCGTGAAGGCGTGCGAGCCCCTGTGGGTGCCCAGCACGTTGCCGTCCTCGTCGAGGATGTCGCCCGGCCGCTCCCCCAACCGGCGGTTGAGGAAGCCGGCGGTGTCACCGTCGGCGATGAAACAGATGTCGTGGCTGTCGGGCTTGTCGGCGACCGCCAGCCCCCGGCGCTCGGCCTCGGCCCGCACCTCGTCCTTGGTGCAGTCGCCCAGCGGGAACATGGCGTGCGCCACCTGTTCGGCGTCGAGCACGCCCAGCACGTACGACTGGTCCTTGGCCTCGTCGACGCTGCGCACCAGGCGCCCGTCGACCTTGCGGACGTGGTGCCCGGTGGCCACCGCGTCGAAGCCCAGCGCGATCGCCCGGTCCAGCACCGCCTCGAACTTGATCTTCTCGTTGCAGCGCAGGCACGGGTTGGGGGTGTTGCCGGACTCGTACTCGGCGACGAAGTCCTGCACGACCTCCCGGTCGAACTCCTCCGACATGTCCCACACGTAGAACGGGATGCCGATGACGTCGGCGGCCCGGCGGGCGTCGTGGGAGTCCTCGACCGTGCAGCACCCGCGGGCGCCCGTGCGGTAGGACTGAGGATTCTTGGAGAGCGCCAGGTGGACACCGGTGACGTCGTGGCCGGCCTCGGCCACACGGGCCGCGGCGACCGCGGAATCGACCCCGCCCGACATGGCGGCCAGTACACGCAAAGTCATAGTGGTTCCAGCCTATGCGCCCCGCGGGGGTGTGCGGGGCGGGTGTGGTCGTCCGCTTCTGCGAAAATCGACCCATGGCTCTGTTCCGTCGTCGCCGCTCCAACGACACCACCGATTCGACCGCCGCCATCTCCGCGTTCTGGGATGCCTGGCCGACCCTGCGCGCACCGCTGGCCGAGGCCGTCGCGGCGGACCGCCCGGCACCCGACGAGGTCGCCGAGCGGGTCACCGCCCTGGTCAAGGCGGTCCATCCGGACCTGGACTGGGAGGCCGGCCCCGCTCCGAGCACCCCGGAACCGGGCCTGGAGGACCTCGACCTCTCGATGGACGTCGACCCCGACGAACTCCTGGAGCGGTTGGCCGCGCTCGACGACCCCGCCGCCTTCGGCAAGGGCCCCGCGCACGCCCTCACCCTGCGACCGGGCCCCTCCGACGACGCCCGCATCCAGTCCGAGCGCTGGACGCGTTCGGCCCCGGACGACGACGCCTGGGCGTTCCTGCCGGCCCGCCCCGCCGACCACGAGAGCCTGACCGGGACCGTGAGCTGGGACGACCACGAGCTCGACCTGACCCACGTGTCGGTGTCGATGCGGGTCGACCACGCCACCGGGCGGATCGAGGTGGGCGTCTACCACCCCGACAACATGTTCCTGTCCGAGGACGTGCGCCGCGCCCTGGCCGACCACGTGGTGCTGCTCGCCCTGGGAGAGGACGAGTCGGTGCGCCGCGTCGGCACGGTGGTCCCGCTGGAGGAGTCCCCCCTGGACCCGCTGCCGCCCACCTCGATCCCGGCGGCGGTCCGGCAGATGATCGACATGCTCGGCGGCGGCAACGACGGCTGGGTGACCCTCAAGGCCACCAACCTGCGCCAGGACCAGCTGGTGCTCTCCGCCCGGCACCCGGTGACCCGGCGTGACTTCCCGGCGTTCACGCTCGCCGTGCAGGTGCTCGTGCCCTACACCGACAAGGGTTCCGACGGGCAGCCCGACGGCGCCTCCGCGGTCGCCCTCCAGGAACTGGAGTCCCGCCTGGCCCGGCTGCTCGACGACAACGGCGCGCTGTTCCTGCGGAGCACGCTGTCGGGTCGCAGGGACCTGATGTACTACCTCGACCCGGAGTCGGACGCGCTGGCCCCGTTCGAGGAGGAGCTCAAGAGCTGGTCCGAGGGGGATCTCAAACTGAGCAGCAGGCTGGACCCGGACCGGGCGGTGTTCGCCGCCGCCCTGCGCCCGTACCGCCGTTTCCTCCAGGGGTGAGACGCGTCCCCTTCACCTGCCGTTGACCCTCGACCGACCCGGCGCGGACATGGTCCCTCCCTGGTCGGCCGTGAGGTCAAGTCCGAATCCCACGTTGCACATCTGGCGCTCAAGCCTCGACAGGCGTAACGTTGCCTCCCCGCCAGGAGGATGATCAGGCCTGATGGACGGTGTGCTTCCCCGTGCTCCCACGGGCCGACCACGACTCGCCGCGGTCGGTGCGATCCTCATCCTGTGCCTGGTCGGCGCCCCCCTCATGTCGCTGTTCCCGTTGGGCGTGTGGGACGTCTCCCGCGCCCTGACGATGAGCGACGCGGGTCTGGAGATGTTCCTGCTCACACCCGTGGTCACCGGGGTCATCCTGCTCATGGTGTGGCTGGCCACCCGCTGGCTGGAGGGGTTCGGCGTCGATCACGCCCTGACCTGCGCGGTCCTGGTGACGGGCACCGCGATGACCGTCCCCGTCGTGGTGGCCTTCCTCGCCCCGGAGGCCACACCGCTGTCCGGCGGCGTCACGGTCAACATCGCCTTCCTGACGGGCGCGATCACCACCCTGGGTCTGGGCGCCGCGATGGTCACCGCGTGGCTACCGGGAAGGCACAGACCCGGAGCGCTGCCCGCCCTGGTGCTCATCTGCGCCCTGTTGGCGATCCTGCCGCTCCTCTCCGAGGAACTGCGCCGGTACACCGCCGCCGAGGGCTCCCGCGACCTGCTCCTGGAGTACGGGCGACCGATCGCCGTGCTGGACCACCCCGACTGGACCCTGGCCGCGGCCCACCGGACGCACCAGGGGCTGCGGTTGACCTACCACGGCGCCGACGGGTCGCCGTTATACGTCGTCACCTGGAACGACGCGGCGGTCGCCGAGGGCATCGCCTCCGGCTGCGAGTACCCCGGGGTGTGGTGTCGCGACCTCGACGGCACCCTCATCGTCCACCACTCCGACGGATACCCCAGCGAGCTGCGCGTCCACCTGGACGACGGCTCGATCGTGGGCCTGGTGCCGGACACCGGCACCCCGGCCGATCCGACCTCCACGATCCACCACCTGCGCCCGGAGTCCCCGGGAGAGCGCGAGGTCCTCGCCGGGGGGATCAGCTCCCGTTCCTGGCGTTGAACGCCAGAGGGCGCCGGGGCGGGACGCGGGGTCGGCGGAGATCGGGACGGCCGCACGCAGGCGTCGGCGCGGGGGCGGGCACCACCGGCGGAGCCGCGAAGGTCGATCCGGTGGCGTGCGGTGGCCTCCCCGAGCGGCCCGCCGGGTCCGGCGAGGATGACCCGTCGGTGTCGGTCGGCGGGTCGTACCCGTCGGAGAGGCCACCGCGCGTCCTCACGGTCGGTCGTCGCGTTCGGCGAGTTCCTTGAGCGAGGCGAGCCTGCGTTCCCATGTCTCGCCGACCCTTTGCAGGTCACGGCCCAACGCGCTGAGTCGCCCGCCCACCGCCCGGTGCACGACCTCGCGCCCCTGCCGCCGCGACTCCACCAGGCCGACGGCCCGCAGCACCTCCAGGTGCTTGCCCACCGCCTGCCGGGTGATGGGCAGGTCCGCGGCGAGCGCGGACGCCGAGGCGGGTTCGCGGCCCAGGCGGACCAGGATGTTCCACCGCGTCTCGTCGCCCAGGGCGGCGAACGCGGTGGCGACCTCGGTCCCGCTCATCCCCGTGCTCCCGCCAGGTGCTCCGCGAGGCCGGCGAAACCGCCCTCCCAGCCGTCGGTCTCGGCGGCGGCCTCCTCGGGATCGGTGAACCCGGTCTGGGTGACGGTGAGCAGCGAACCCTCCCCCGAGGCCCGCACCTCCAGGACGACCAGGGTGGAGTCGTCGCCGGGATCGGTGTCGGTCTCGGCGGCGATGCGGTAGGCGAACCGGCGGGGCGCGACGGCCTCGACCACCCGGCCCCGGAAGGTGCCGTGCTCGTCCCAGCGCAGTTCCATGGGCGCGCCGGGTTCGGCGACGAAGTCGGCGCCGTCGAAGGCGTACCAGCCGACGAAGCGCGCGGGTTCCGTGATGGTCTCCCACAGGCGTTCGGGCGTGGCATCGACGTGTACGGCCCGGCGCACGGCGAGCGGGTCCAGGTGGTCGCGGGCGGCAGCCAGTTCGATCTCCCAGCCCTGGGCGTTCTGCTCGAACCGGCGCCGCCGGTAGGCCTCGGTGCCGCCCAGGGTGGCGAAGCCGCTCTCGACGACCCGCAGCCGGACCCCGCCGGCGGGGAGTTCGTCCAGGTGGAACTCGACCAGGGTGGAGGCGTCGGTGTCGTCGTCCAGCCACCGGAAGGCGGCGTAGCGGTGCGGGTCGAGCTTCTCCGTGCGGATGCGGAAGTCCCCGTGCACGGGATCCCGGACGATGTCGATGTCGCCGTCGCGTTCGATGGCGTGGTCGATGATCGCCCCGTCGTTGATGAACCAGCCCGGGCGGGTGATCAGGGCCCACACCCGGGTGACGGAGGCGTCGATGTCGATGGCGCGTTCGATGCGGTCGATGTCGTCGATCATGGCGATCCTCTCCTTTGAGCGCAACCCCAGGGTTGCACTTTGATCCCCAATGCGCAACCCCCGGGTTGCGCTTTCGCGGTGCGCACCGTTCTCGGACCACCCGGCGACCCGTTCCCACGAAATGTCCGAGCACCGCGACAGGCTTCCCCCATGACCCGGCGACGCGTCCGCGAGCACGCGGAGCGCGTCCGGCGGAAGGAGAGAACATGTCGTTCCAGGCGTACCTCGACACCATCGAGGACAAGACCGGACTGACCCCCCGTGAGTTCGTCTCGCTCGCAGGGGAGCGCGGCCTCGACACCCCCGACACCAAAGCCGGGGCCATCCTGGCCTGGCTCAAGGAGGAGTACGGCCTCGGGCGCGGCCACGGCATGGCCCTGGTGCACGTCATCAAGAAGGGCCCCGAGATCAACGCCGGGCACGTCGGCACCACGGGGTCGCACCGGGACGAGTCCGCCACCCTCTGGCTCGACGGCAAGGCCACCCGCCCCTGAGGTCCCCTCGGGCGCCCCGCCCGCTTCCCGCGCGTACCGGTGGCGCGGACGGGGGCGACCGCCGTGGTGTCACACCGCTCCCTCACCGGGGTGTTCGCCTCGGGACGACCGGGCGGCGAGGACCGCGAGGAGCGCGACTCCCCGATGTCGGCCTCGGGTCGGACGGAACGGACACCCGGCCGGGCCTGGGCGACGCACGGCCCGGCACCCGCGCGCCGGACTCAGCCGATATGGAACAGCGGCACCGCGTTGACGAGACCGTGCACCACGAGCAGCGGCCACATCGCCCGGTACCTCCACCACAAGAGCCCCAGGAAGATCCCCGTCACACCCTGGTTCGCGACCACCCGGGCGATGTCGGTGAGCGGGTCCCCGGTCCCCTGGATCGCGACATGCCAGAGGGCCCACAGGATCGAAGCCCACAGGATCGCCCCCACCGGCCCCACCAACAGCTCGAACCGGGTCTGCGCCCACCGCCGGTAGAAGACCTCCTCCAGGACGGCGTTGATGAGGAATCCGATGACGATGACGACCACGAGCGTCACCGGGTCGAACTCCGCCGGATAGCCGAACCCGTGGTCCGTGAAGGCGATGGCCAACGTCGCCACCGTCCACACCGCCACCGCGACCAGCGGCGCGACCCGTACGCGGGGACGTTCCAGGGCCCGCAACGCCGCCCGGGCACCGGCCTCCCTCCCGAACCCGGTGAACCTCCACAGCGCCAACGGCAGCACCAGGAGCAGGAGGAGTTTGCCGACCGTGTACACGGGTTCGGCGGGCCCCGACGCGAGCAGCAGCACCACGAAGGCGAGGGCGCACACCACGAGCACCGACGCCTGGGCACCGAGGGCCCACACCGCCTTCGGCGTGGTCTCCGGCCGCCGGACATCGTCACCGGTCACCCGTCGCGGCAGGAGCAGCACCACCGACGTCCCGGCCAGGACGGGCAGCCAGGTCCGCCAGATGTGCTCGGTCTCCTGTGAGTCGGCGCTGGTCCTGATCCGCCCATCGGCTCCGATCAGCACGAAAAGGATCGAGACCGCGTAAACACCGAGCGCGGTCAGCAGAAGTGCGACACGGGTCCACCGGGGGAGGGCTCCATCGACCATGCGCCCGATCGTAAACGCCGCGACAAAAGCCGCATCCGAGGCTTGAAATTCTCATATTCCGTCTGACGGTGACGACGCCCGCGCCGTCCCACCGTTCCACGGCCACGGTCCGCGTCATCGCAGAGCGGTCGGCTCCCCCCGGCCGAGGCGCGGGAAGACCGGGGCACGGGCAGGCTCGGAGCCGGGGACGGCCCAGGAAGGACGTGGTCGAGGTGGGGACCGAGGGCCGGCGGGGAAGACCGGAGCGGTGAGGAGGAGAAAGGACCGGTGTTCCCGAAGGGACGGACCGGGAGCGGTGGGTAGGCTTCCAGCCGGCGAAGGCCTGGCGAGGGGGCACGATGAGCGGTGGCGAAGGCGGCGGCGAGAGGGGACGCGGAGGAAGACCGCTGCGCGGGGTCGGCGGGTTGAGCCGGGAGGAACTGGACGCGGCGCGCGACCGGCTGTTGCCGGACGTGCTCGCCGACGGGCTGAGGGTGGTGTTCTGCGGGGTGAACCCGGGACTGACCACCGCCGTGCGCGGTCACCACTTCGCCGGTCCCGGCAACCGGTTCTGGCCGGCGTTGGCCCGGTCCGGGTTCACCCCGGAGGTGCTGCCGCCGGATCGACAGGGCGAGCTGCCCGGTCTGGGCCTGGGGCTGACGAACCTGGTGGCGCGGCCGACCCGCGGCATCGAGGAGTTGACCGCGGAGGAGTACGCGCGCGGTGTGGAGGTGCTGCGCGAGAAGGCCCTGAAATGGGAGCCGGACTGGCTGGCGATACTGGGGGTGACGGCGTACCGGGCGGCTTTCGGAGCGCGCGGGGCGCGGGTCGGTCCGCAGGAGGAGACGCTCGGTGGGACCCGGGTGTGGCTGCTGCCGAATCCGAGCGGGCGCAACGCCCATTGGACACCCGCGATGCTGGCCGAGGAGTACTCCCGGTTGCGGGCGGCGGCGGGCCTCCCCGACCGGTCGACCGGGACCGACGGAGCCACCGCGGTCGGTTGACGTCGCGGGGAGGACCGGAAACGGGGAACCGGTCGCGAGGCCTGAAGGGAAACGTACGGCCGAGTAACCGCGAAGGAATTTCACGGAGCGGCGTTTCCAAAGTCCGGGGCGCCTCGGAGGGTTTTCTCTACGAAAGACCTCGACATCTCCATTCGGAGACGAAGGGACGGCACCCTTGCGCGCCGGCCGTTCATCACCACCGAATCCCGGGCGGTCCTCGGACACGGCGACGGGCCCCGCGACCCTCCCGCGAGACCCGTCTTCCGGACTTCGGCTACCCCTGTGGCCGGTGCCCGTTCCCCACCGCCTCGGACCCCGCCTCGATCGGGGCACCGCCCACCGGACCCGCCTCAGAACCCGCTTCCGGCCCCGAGCCCGATCCCGGGTCGGTGTCCGTCGAGAGCGGCCCCGTTCCGCCGTCGCCGCGCTGTTCGCGCAGCATCCGGTCGAGCCGCTCCACCTGTGCCCCCAACTGCTCCAGGCGCGCCATGACCGCCTCATGCTGCACTGCCTCCAGCGCCTGGTCCTCCACCCAGCGCTCCGCGTTGAACTCCCGCTCCATGGTCGTGACGATGACGCCGATGACCAGGTTCAGCATGATGAACGCGGTGAGCACGATGTAGGTCACGAAGAACACCCAGCCCATGGGGTGGTCCTCCAGGACCGCCTCGGACACGTCCGGCCAGTTCTCCGTGGTGAGCAGCAGGAACATCGTGTACAGCGACGCCCCGAGGTCTCCGAAGAACTCCGGCACGTCCTCACCGAAGAGCTGCTGCGCGATGATCGCCGAGGCGTAGACGGCCACCAGCAGCAGCCCGATGACGGTGCCCATGCCCGGCACCGACTTGAAGAGGGCGGTGATGATCAGCCGCATCTGCGGGACGGCCGTGATGACCCGGAAGACGCGCAGCACGCGCAGGATCCGCAACACCGCGAAGGGGCCCGTCGCCGGGATCAGTGAGATGAGCACGACGAGGAAGTCGAACCAGTTCCACGGATCACGGAAGAACCGCCCCCGCCAGGCGTAGAGCTTGAGCGTCATCTCGATGACGAAGACGCCGATGAAGACCCGCTCGGCGACGAGAAGATAAGGAAGGGCGGAATCACCATAAGTCGCCCATCCCAAAATCACCGCGTTGACGATGATGATCCCCAGCACCGCATTGGAGAACCACGCGCTCTCCACCAGACGGGTGACCCGGTCTCTCCGCAATGTCCTGTCCCCTCCAGAATTCCACTCCCGATTCGGACAGTGGCCCCCCACATATATCAAAGCAACTCGAAACGCTCTTCGGCGCGTCACTCAACGCCGAGAATCCCGCCGCCTTCGTGATGACGCAGGTCACCCTCCACGCCCGTACCTCTCGACCCGCCTCCCACCTCGACGGGAGCGCTCATCCGATCCCCGATGCCGTTCGGCGCCGTCCGAACGATAACGGAAGGGTGACGGGCGGTGAGTTTTCCACGTGCAACACACCACATCGGCCTTTCCGGCCGGAACACGAACCCTCACAAACCAGACCGGAAACACGCGTTCGGATGGGAACTCTGGAGTCGACGGGGAAGGGGACCTTTCGGAGAGTGGGATGCCGGGCCACCCGCAGGGGTTCCTGGAAGCGCGGGACGCACTGGTATCTTCGCTGCTGGCCGCCGGGCCCCGCCGGACAGGGGTCATGGGCGCCGCCGGCACCGGGCCGCCCACGACCGAGGAAAGAAGGCCATGGCGGAGCTGAAGTACTTCACCGGAGCGATGAACTCGGGCAAGAGCACCATGGCCCTCCAGGAACATCACTCCCGTGGTCGTGAAGGCGTGCTGTACACCCGCCAGGACCGAGCCGGCGCGGGCATCATCTCTTCCCGGCTGGGGCTGGAGTCCCCCGCCGTCGAGGTCACCGACGAGCTGGACCTGTACGACGACGTCGCCGACCGCAAGGCGCCGTACGTGATCTGCGACGAGTCCCAGTTCCTGTCCCCGAAGCAGGTGGGGCAGTTGGCGGGGGTCGTGGACGGCATGGGGATCGACGTGTACTGCTACGGGATCCTCACCGACTTCCAGGGGCGGCTCTTCCCGGGATCACAACGGCTGGTGGAGTTGGCCGACAAGATCGAGGTCCTGCCGGTGTCCGCGCGCTGCTGGTGCGGCGGTCGCGCCACGCACAACGCGCGCGTGGTCGACGGCGTGATGGTGTACGAGGGCGCACAGGTGCACATCGGCGGCAACGAGTCCTATGCGACCCTGTGCCGGCACCACTTCATGGCGGGCATCGCCTGATCGGAACCGGCCTCGTCCCGCCTTCCGGTCGATCGGCGCCCGAAGGATGAGCGCACCCGCGGCGACCGGCTCGGCGTGGCACACGTCAACGGTCGGGGGCGGTACGCGAAAGGCCGACTGAACGGATACGGCCCCGGCCTTATCAGCGCCGCCTTCAGCGGCCACGGCACAGTGCCTTGGCGGACGCACGGCCCGAAACGGAGCGGACACCCTGTCGGTTCCGGCGACGGGAGGCCACGAGATCGGCTGAGGCTTAACCGAACGTCGCAGGCGCGCCCGCTTCGATCAGCCTCACGGCCGAGGCCTGCTCTTCCACGTTCCTGCCGGCAGGCAGCATGTTCACCACGGATACCGATCGTCACGGTGCCCGGCCCAGCTGGCCACTGAACGGACGGAGAGTGGCTGGGCAGGGTGAAGTCGGCGGAACCTCAGCACCCCCTTGTTCTTACTTTAAGGAGCAGACAAGGGATACACGATGCGGTCATCTCAACCTGTGGACAGCCCGCATTCCCCACGAACTCCTCCGCCGCACTCAATCCCAGCTCCAAAATACCCGACCTTAACGAGCTATCTCGGAATGAGATCTCTCATATCGTTATCCAATCTCCTATGAAGTTTTTGCACCTCACTGGAGAACGCCGAAGCATCAACTTGATCATCTGAATCCAACCGAATGACTATGACCCCACTACGCTTTCTGGCGACCACAGAATAGAAGGTTCCCGATCCGGACTCCGGAGTTCCATAAAAATACTGCGCCTCGTCGAGAAAATCGTAAGATCCACTCTCCTCGATCGACACCCCCCCGCCACCGACTTCGGAAGCGACCTCCTCCAAGTATCCACCAGCCAAATCATCCCTGCCATCTTCCGGCGAATAGATGACAGCCCAATAAGAGATTTCGGCACTCCACGACCCACTAGGATAGGGTGCTCCATTCGGAGTCACCCGGGCTCGACATGATCCAGATCTGACCAGATCGTCATCCTCAGGGGGGCCCCCGGAGATCGATTCATCCGAAGGCCCTTCGATCTCTCCCACCAAACTCAATTGAATAGACGAGATCGAATCAATGATGCCACAAAGCTCAAAGGCATCCGACTTGAAATCTTCCCGAGGCGCCGTAGGTTGCGCACCAAAAACTCCTGGCCCGCCAACATCTTGGGATCCAACCCCCACCCCAGAGGAAAGGGCAGAGAGAAATGAACCGAAGATCACAAGAACGATGCCGAAGACTCCGAAAGCCGCCAACGTCCCGCATCCGAAAACCGCGAGTGCGGCCTTCCACCCGTGCAACCCCTGTTTCCTGGGTGGTGCCTTCTCGTCAACCACGGTTATCCTGCGCCTCCAACTGGGCCTTCACATCGGGGTGTTCGAGCGGACGGGTGAAACCCACGATGTCCGACCGATTGGGGTCATCGTACTCTCGCACCGCGATCGGTCCACAGTTGGTGCACCAGGCCTCCACCATGAGGCCGTCTCCGATCACCATGGCCATATGACCGGGCCCCGGAGGTTCTCCCGCCCGCGTCACATCAAAGAACACCAGGTCGCCAGGCTGTTCCTCACCAATGGGGATCTCGGGACCGAATTTCCATTGATCCTGTGAGACCCGTGGGATCGTGACCCCGATGCTCTCGTACGCCTTCATCGTGAGCCCCGAGCAGTCGTATCCGTGCGGCCCGGTCCCGCCCCAGATGTAGGGCTTCCCCCGCTGATCCAACGCCCAGTCGATCACGGCCTGCGTCAACTCGTCGGGGGCCCGACCGATCGGAGCCCCGTCCTCGTCCAACTCGCACAGCACCGCGGTCCGGATCGGATCGGAGGTGTTGAAGTCTCCGTCCGCGTACCTCTCCGCCCACTCCAGCACGTCGTCCACGTACCACCAGGCGTGGTTGTAGCCGTAGATCGCCTTGCGCACGTCATCCTGGATGCCGTGGGCGATGAGGTAGTCGGCGGCTGCGGGGATGGCGTCGCCTGGGTCGTAGACGTTGACGATGCCGTCGCCGTTACCGTCGACCCCGTATCCGTTCTCCGGCCGGTCCTCCACCGGCTGAATCGGCTCGCCGCCCCAACTGTTGCCAGCCGCCGATCCGTCGAGCGAACCGAACTGCATCGGTCCGGCGGCGCCCCAGTCGTTGTGGCCCTCCGTGATCCCTGGCCCCTCCCACCGCCCGTGATGGGACTCCACCTGGCCGACCCCGGCGAGGATGTTCCACGGGATCCCGCGGTCCTCCCCCGCCTCCTGGTACAGCTTCAGATAGTTCTCGGGGATCGAGTCCATCGCATAACCGCTCGCCCCCGGCTGTTCGGCATCGGCGTTGGGCGCACAGACCAGGCCGTTCGCCATAAGGCCGGCGATCTGCTGCCCGGTGTTGGTGACGATGGGGATCACGAACATCGCCACCATGATCGTCAACGCCACTACGGCGGCCACCAGGCCGCCGAACCACAACCTCGTCGAACCCCGATCATCTGGAGCACCGAAAAACGAGAACACCGGGTCACTCCTCCCCGAACTGTCCCGCGTCGGCGGGCTGGAAGTCGAAGACCCGCCACGTCCGACCTTCCTGGACCACGGTGATCGCGAACTCCCCGAGTTCCTCGTCGAATTCCCGGTTCGCCGTCTCGGTGATGGACTGTGCCGTCACCACGAAGGTGATCGAGTCGTCCCCGAAGGTTCGGATGAACTCCACCTCGGCCCGCCCCTGGGCGACCGCTTCGGCCTCCGCCATCTCCTCCCAGAAGGCTCCGGCCCGCGAGGACTCCGTCAGCACCTCGGCGTACTCGGCGGTCGCCAACGTCCGCATCGAGTCGTAGTAGGCCTCGGGGGATCCGCTGTAGTCGATCGTCCCGTAGGCCTCGGCGAAGGTCAGAGCGGTCGCCCCGGCCGCTCGAAGCTCCTCTTCGGGGAAGGGGAACCATCCCAGCACGTCCACGTCATCGACGGCGGTGGTCGGCAACGGGCTGGGCTCGACGCCGGACAGCGCATCGGGTGCCTCGGCGCTGCCCCCGTTCCCCCCTTGGGAAACGCCGGGGTCGACCGGAGCCTCCTCCGTCGCCCCATCGCCGAAACCGCCGACGCTGAAGTACACCCCGGCTCCGACCAGCACGACGATGAGACCGATGAACACGAACCTCTGGGCACGCTCGGGGAGAGGGTTGGGCATAGCTCGGGGCCTTTTGTCGTCGTTCGGGGGCGGGTCAGTCGTCGTTCAGCCAGAAGGGCACATCGCGCTTCCGGTCCCTGCGGGGGCTGTTGGAACCTTCTCCCCAGAAGGGGGTGATGGGGGCATTGTCCTTGCTCTTACCGGATCCACTCAACCAGCCGCCCTCACCGTCTCCACGCCGACTCTCCGGAGCCGGTGCCGGACGGCCCGGCCGCTGCGGGGCGGTACGTTCGCGCCTCTCGCGCGGCACACCCCATCGGGAGCCCCTGCCGTCGGGGTTCCCCCTCGGCGGAGTGTCCTCACGGGCACCGAAGATGCCCCGCCCTGTGCTGGGATCGGGCCGTTCCGCACTCGCGGCACGACCGATCCCGGCGGCGGAGGAAGAGCCTCCGGCGTCATCACGCCGCTCGGAACGTCCACCGGAGGCGGTGCCGAACACCGATGCCCAACCGGTGTCACCGGTGCCGGTGTAGCCGCCGCTGGGACGTGGGGGGATGGCGCCTGTGCGTCCACTCAGACTCGGTGCCTCGTCGGCCGTGCGCCTGCCGCCGGCAGGACGGCTCCCACCGTCTTGGCGGCTGACGTTGAGCGGTGGCGCTGCCCCGTTGCCCCGGACCCGGCCGTAGCCGCCGACGCCTCGTACCCGAGGCGCTTCGGTGGCCTCGCCCACGGCCTCTTCCTGGCCCCTGACGTTGACGTCACCGCCCGGAGCACCGGCACCCCCGGCCGGGATCCCGGCCGCCGTCGCGGCGATCGCGGCACCGTTGCGGCGGCCCCAGTTCTGGGCCTTGAGGTAGGCCGCGGGCGGCAGGACCATCGAGCTCTTCGCGAGGACCTGGCTGTTGGCGGCGTCGCTGACGACCCGCGAGCTGAAGGAGTTCGCGTTGACCGAGGAGAACAGGTAGGCGAAGGGCTTGCGGTAGACGAAGAGCGCCACCGTGAACAGGGCGAGCAGGATCATCTGGAGACCCCAGCCCAAGCTGGTGGACATGACCATGCCGTAGCACATGACCAACAGCGAGATCAGGAGCACCACGAAGATCTGCTTGAGCAGGAACCCCACCATCAACTCGACCCAGCGCAACAGCACCATCCGCCCGTATCCGGGGTGGATACCGATGAGCAGGAAGACGGGGGACAGCAGGAACAGGACCAGGAACGCGATCTTGAGGACGATGAGCGCCACGGATCCGGCGAGGATCAGACCACCCGCGAAGATCGACGCGAACAGGGCGAGCGTGGCGACGCCCAACCTGCTTCCCTGATCCTGACCCGAGAAGAGTGGGTAGACGCTGGGATAGTACTCCTGGACATCGGCGGCGATGGTCTCGTAGGACTCCTGTTTCGCAGTGACGAGTTCGTTCGCGTCCACCTCGTCGTCCAAGATCTGCTGCTGTTCGATGCGGCTGATGGCCTGCGCCTCGATGAGATCGACCCCATGAACATGGGATGCGGATTCGGCGATGTCCCCATTGCCGAACTGCCCCGCCACCCACGGCTGGCACACCAGACTCGACCACAACATGTCCGCGTTGCGCCGCACCTGGAAGTCTGACTCGGATTCCCAATCGGCTTTTTCAGGAGGCTCAGCCCCGGAAGGGCACGTCCCCGATCCCCCGCCGTAGGGAATCTGCCCCACCGTGCTGGTCACCAACTGGCTGCCCGAGTTGACCAGGCTGCTCGCCAACCCCATGACCTGTGCCGGGTTGACCATGATCCACAGCCCCAGCGCCGTCGCGCCGACCATCCACACCGTCGACTCGATGGTCAGCGTCATCCGCTTCCGGATGAGCCCGTACCACCCCAGCCACAGGGCACCCAGGATGACGACCGTGGGGATGAGCGGCCGCCAGATCCCCTCCCGCAGCGTCACCACGACGCTCTCCACCAGTTCGTTGAAACTGGAGAGCAGCCCGTCGGATGTCGCCGCCTGGTAGACGGTGATGGTCGACTGGTTGATGGTCTTGGACAGGTCCCAGGCGGTATTGGCGAGGGTGGCCTGCGGCCCGTTGCTGATCCCGTCGACGCACGATTCGGTGATCATGTGCCACTGCTGTCCGGCGGTCCCGTACTGGCCGTACATGCTGGCGTCGGGCGGCAGCCCGTCGGGGGCGCCCTCGATGGCCGATTGGGACTGGGGCGGCACCAGCAGCCCGTCCGATCCGCTCCCCGCGGATTCGGGCAGCGGTGCGGGTTCCCCAGGGCACAAAGGGTTGGCCTGGGCCCCGCTGAGCGGCAGCACCAGGAAGCCGGCCAGCAGAAGGAACGTCATCAGGAGGCGTCGCCATCCCCGCCGTCGGACGTGCTGATCCGTCATCTGCTGGCTCCTGCGTCGTCGTTCGGTGCCCAGGGGTCGATGGCGGACACCGTGAGGCCCGGTTCTCACCCGGCCGCCGCACGCCATCCTCCCGTCCGGGCGTGTGGATGCGCACGCCCGCGCGAGGCCGTGCGCGACCACAAGGCCCCCGGATGTCTTTACCCCATCCTCTATGGTGCTCCATCACAGAGTTCTCGTACGGGCGCAACGCGATGAGTTTTCCGGTTCTCGATCCGACCACACCCAGACTGGGGGTGACAAAAGGTTCACATATCAACGTTTTCGCAGGTAGTGGACATCAACGGACTTCCAGAAGCACCGAAAAGCGACCAACCGCAATTACCCCTTCTGCCCCCTTCTATGAGCGGCGTCACATCCGTACCGCCGGCCAAAAGTGGACACTCGACGGCCAACCGGACTGGTACGGAGTGCCGGACGCACCTTCGGTGGAAACCGCAGTGTGGTTTGTCGTAGGACCGAAAAGAACTTCTCTGGTCAGGTCGACACATCCGCCCATCCGGACATCCCACCGAAAAGAGGCACACCCCGCCCCAGGGCCTGTCCGCGTTGACTCCCCGGTCTCGGCTCATACGATCCTCGGAACGGTTTTCCCGCCCGCCCCTCCCGTCTCGGCACACCGGCGGCTCCCACCGGCACCACCCGCCCCGGCCCCGACTGCATCGCCGGGACGGGCGGGCCCACACCCCGCGTCCCGTCGAATGGTCGCGTCCCGGTGGGCGGCGACCCACCTTCCCGCTCCCCTCGTCCGATCCCCCGCTCCGACCGCGCCGGGGATCCGCAACGGCACCGAGGCGTCCCTCAGCGCCCGCTCCGACTCCGCCTCCGCACGGAAAGGAGCCGATCGGAAGCCGGTCAGCGCCGATGAGCGAGATGAGGAGAGGATGTTCCACCCGCGCCCGCTCGGCTGCGGCCACCGGGTTCCGGATGGCGGTGTCGTCGCCCTTCGGGCCACCGGCCAGGGGCGGGACCGTCCCGACACCCTCGACGGCGGAGTCGATGCCCTGACCGGTGCGCAGCTCGGCGGTCACGTGGCGCAGGTCTTCGGGGCGGGGCGGGAGCCTCGCCCTGCGGCGGTGCCGCACCCGGATGTGGTGCCGCGCTCCGACGGCGGGGCGGCGCGCGGGCGCCACACGAGGCGTTGGGAGGGCGCGCGCACCGTGGCGGAGCAGGCGGTCGTGTTCGGGCGCTTCGCGCCGTTCGTACGTCCGGTACTGGTCAACGGTGCGGAGGGCGTGCTGGTCGTCGCGGGCGGGCGGCCGTTGGCCGTCATGGGGTTCACGGTGACGGCGGGACGGGGCATCGCCGTCGACGTCCTGGCAGACCCGGACCGTCCGGCGTGCCCGGAGCTTCCCGGGGAGGGGTGACGAGGGTCCGGGGACGTGTCGTCCCGTGGGGAAAGGGGGCCGGGGCGTGCCCACGGGGTCCGGGAACGGTGTTCAGGAAAGGCGGGACGCGGTTCCGTCCGACCCCGGTCATGAATGGTTCGTGAACAGCGGTGATGCCTCTTCATGAGGTAGAGCGATGATTCCATGGGCCACCGGTCCGGGATGACCGTTATCGGTCACCTCCCGTTGCCCCCGGATACGGACGCGATGGTCCGGATTACAGTGAGAATGCTTCGGAAAACATCGATGGCCACCGCGAACGTCGGTGATGGGGCTTTTCTCGGATAGATTGGCCTGCGCATCGTCCCCCGGTTCAGAAGGGATGCGCCCCCATGTCCCCATCCGGTCGCTCCTCCGTCGGCCGTTACGAGTTGCGCGAACGGCTCGGCGCCGGCGGGATGGGCACGGTGTGGCACGCCTGGGACCCCGCCCTCGAACGCGACGTCGCGGTCAAGGAGGTCATCCTTCCCGAGGGCATGAGCCCTGAGGACCGCGACGAGGCCCGGACCCGGACCCTCCGGGAGGCCCGGGCGACCGCGCGGATCAAGGACAACGCCGTGGTGACCGTCCACGACGTCCTCGAACACGAGGGCAGTCCGTGGATCGTCATGGAGCTGCTCAGCGGGGACTCGCTCCAGCACCACCTGGACCAGAGCGGCCCCCTGCCGGTGGCACGGGTGGAGGAGGCGGCCCGCTCGCTGCTCAGCGGGCTGAAGGCGGCGCACGCGGTCGGGGTCACCCACCGGGACGTCAAGCCCGCGAACATCATGCTCACCGAGGACGATCGGACGGTGCTGACCGACTTCGGCATCGCCAACGTCGACGGCAATACCGCTCTCACCCAGACCGGGGTGTACATCGGCTCGCCCGAGTACATGGCCCCCGAGCGGTTCGAGGGTGAGCGGGCGCTGCCCGCGTCGGACCTGTGGAGTCTGGGCGTCACCCTGTACGCGCTGCTGGAGGGTCGCTCCCCGTTCAAGCGGGAGAGCATCACCGGGATCATCAGCGCGGTCCTGACAGCGCCGATGCCACCACGTCCGTCGGTGGTGAACGGCGGCGGCCCGGTCCTGGGGACGGACCCCGAGAGCGCGCCGTTGCGGACGCTGATCGAGGCCCTGTTGAACCGCGACGTGTCGGCCCGGCCTTCGGCCGCGGAGGCCATCGCCCTCTTGGACCGGGCGAAGGAGGAGCGGGGGCGCGACGGCGGCACCGCCGAGGTCGTCGGGCCCGTACCCGGACCGGCCGGGCCACCCGGCGGCACCGGTGGGAACCCCGGCCCCGGCCCCGGGACCGGAGGGAACACGGGTCCGGGTCCGGGCGCGGTGTCCGGCCCCCGGCCGCTACCCGGGACGGGCGGGAACCCCGCGTTCGCCGCCCCCCGCGGACACCCGACCGGGCCGCACACGGGCGGGAACCCGACGGTCCACGGCCCGGGGGTCGGGGGTGGCCCGGGACACCCCGGACCGAACGGCCCCTACCCCGGCGGGAACACGGGGTTCGGCGGGCCGGGCACGGGATCCGGCGGGAACGCCGCGTACATGGGGCCGAACGACCCGCGTACCGCGGCGAACACCGCGTTCGGCGTCCGCCCCGGACCGGCCGGGCCGCTGCCGCCCGGCCGGCGGGCCGAGGCCCCCCTGCCGCCGATCACCCCCGCGACGCCCTCGCGCACGGGACCGCACGCCCGGATCGACGGGACCACGGCGGCACACGGGTTCGGGCCCGGGACGGGGCATCTCGGTACCGCCCCCGCCGCCCGACGTCCGTCTCCGCCGGCGTCGGTGCTCGTGGTGTGCGCGATGCTCGTGGTCAACGCCCTCGTCCTGCTGGTCCTCACGGCGATGGCCGCCGGGGACGGCGACACCGGATCGGGCGTCACCGCCGTGTTCGGTGTGTGGGGGGTGTGCTCGGGGCTCGCGGTGATCGGGCTGTTGCTACGGTCACGGCTGGTGTACGGGCTCGTGGTGTTGATGCAGCTCGTGGCATCGGTCGGGCTGATCCTCAGCATGTTCACCGTGCTCATCTACACGCCCGAGATGCTGCCGTTCTACCTGGCGATGCTGCTGTTCAACCTGATGGTGGGCGGTTTCCTGCTGATCCCGCCCAAGGCGCGGGCGTTCTTCCGATTGGGCGCGGCCTTCGAGTGAGCAGCCGGGGCGCGGTCACGCGCCCCGCGTCCTCACCAGTGGGAGACCTGGAGCGCGCCGAGGTCGTCGAGGGCGATCCGGCCCTCGTCGGCCAGGACACGGACCATCTCCTCGGCCTCGGGAAGGGTGACGTGGCGTCCCCGGGCCAGGCGTTCCCCGGGTGAGGGGCTCTCCAGCCACAGCCGGGGCCCGGTCTGCCACATCATCTGCACGACGTCCCCGGAGCGGCAGGCGAACACCCCGAACACGCCGTCGGCCGGGGTGAGCCGGTAGACGAGGTCGCGGGCTGCCGCCGTGCTCAGGGGTTCGGGGTGGTCGACGAAGCCGAGGCCGCCGACGGTGGAGTCGGCGTAGGTGACGTCGAGCAGGCCCAGGTGGGTGGAGCGGGCGTCCTCGGTGGGCCAGCCGGCGCCCACCGCCCAGCGGGCGAGGGTCTCCTCGACGCGCTCCCGGGAGAGGGCGGGCCCGTTCTCCACGCGCAGCAGGTCGAAGTCGCGTTCGAGGACGGCGGTACGTCCGCCCTCGCCGGTGACGGTGGCCCGTACCCCGCCGGGCAGCCAGGGCAGCACCAGACGGGCGAGTTCACGCACGCTCACCCGGCCCTGATGGCGGGTGATCCACGTGGGCAGGGGGTGGGGGTGGACCTTGGTGAACCCGACCTCCACGTGCGGTTCGCCCGGCGCCTCGGGTCCGGGGAAGGCGGCCAGACGGTCATGACGGCGCCGACTCCAGTCCATGTCCACCTCGATCTTGCGGGCGGGGTCACCGTCCCAGTGGACGGTGAGGCCGTGCGTGCGCAGCGCCTCGGTGACCTCCGTGCCGACGGCGGCGTGGCGGACGGGGTGGGTGGACTCGAAGCCGATCATGAGCGAGGCGCCGTCGGCGGCCAGGAGCGTGTCCTGCCAGTGGTAGTAGGCGTAACCGCGACTGGCGGTGTCGCCGGCCGCCGCGTCGAGTTCGACGCGGGCGCAGGAGTTACAGCAGGAGAACTCCTCGCGGGCGAGGATCCCCGACTCGTCCAGGGCCCGGAACGCGCGGGTGAGGCGCTCGGAGTCGGTGCGGGAGGGGCGCCTGCGTTGGCGGTGGACATGCTCGGCGAGGGCGGCGTCGACGTACTCGGGCAGGGTGGCCGCGAGCGCGCGGACCTGTGGGGCGTCCGGGTCGATGTGCTCGGGCAGGGCTTCGGTGAGGTGTCCGCGGGCCTGTTCGAGGAGTGCGGAGTAACCGTCCCGACCGGCCGCGATCCGGGCCGCGACATCCCTCCGAACCATGGCGAGGAGCTCGTCGCCGTCCCAGTGTTCGCTCATTGGCCCAATGTGTCAGAAGTCGGGAGTGTTCGGATGCGGTTGTCCGAGATATCGCCGTCCGCGGGCGGCCGGATACGGAAAACGGAAGTGACCGCGGGTGTTCGAATGACGACTCTGGGAAATATGCGCGTGAATTTCGCTTGGTACGGCGGCGAAAGGGGTCTCGGGAGAAGGCGGGACCCGCCCATGGGAACCCCTCCGCGGTCTCCTCGGAATTCGGGAAGTGCGACGACGGTCACAGGACGGGGGTCCCTTTCCGCGGTGTCCGCACCGGGCTCCCGACGGACCGGGGGCGCCTGCCCCTCCGGGCAGGCGCCCGGCGCCCCGGGCAGGGGACCCGCGACGGTCGGGGCTCCCGTCCGGCCGGCCACTATCGGCCCTGGTCGGCGCGATACGCGGCGGACCAGGCGAACGCGCGCCATAATCGAGGTGTCCCCGTTCCGGGGATCATCCCCCGACGAGGAGCGCGCGTGGAACCGCTGACCTCAGAAGACCCTCCCCTCATCGGCCGCTACCGGCTCTTGGCCCGGCTCGGCGCGGGCGGTATGGGCCGGGTGTACCTGGCCCGGACCGCGACCCGAAGGATCGTGGTGAAGACCATCCGCTCCGAGATCGCCGGCGATCCCACGTTCCACGCCCGGTTCGCCCGCGAGGTGGAGTTGGCGCGCAAGGTGGCCGGTCCGTACACGGCGGCGGTCATCGACGCCGATCCCCATGCCTCCGAACCGTGGCTGGCCACCGAGTACATCGAGGGGCCGTCCCTGCAGACGGCCGTGACCCGGGCGGGCGGGCCGTTGCCGGAGTCGAGTCTGGCGCTGTTGGCCGCCGGTCTGGCGGAGGCGCTGGTGGACATCCACCGGGTGGGGATCGTGCACCGCGATCTCAAACCCGGGAACGTCCTGCTGGCCGCCGACGCGCCGCGGGTGATCGACTTCGGCATCGCCAAGGCCGTCGTGGAGAACACGTTGACGCCGATCACGGCGGTGGGCCACGTGCTGGGGACGCCCACGTACATGGCACCGGAGCAGATCCTGGGGCGGGCGGCGGTCCCGGCGGGCGACGTGTTCTCGTTGGGCGGGGTGCTGTACTTCGCGGCGACGGGCACGTCGCCGTTCGGTGCGGCGGATCAGGCGCTGTTCTTCCGTGTCCTCAACACCGAACCGGACCTCGAACGGGTGCCCGAGAGGTGGCGGGAGCTGATCGCGTCGTGCCTGGTGAAAGAGCCCGAGGGACGTCCCGGCCCGGAGGGGATCCTGGAGCGTATCGGGGACATCGACCTGGACGCGAGCGGGTGGCCGCCCCCCGGGGTGTTCGGCGCTCGGACCGGCTCCGACACGGCGGGGCCGGCGCCTTCGGGATCGGCGCCTTCCGCACCGGTGGCTTCGGGGTCGGCCCCTCCACCGGGGGCGGGCGGATCCGTCGACGCACCACCGCCGGTCTCATCGACCTCGCCCGTCGCCGGGGAGGAATCGGCACGTGCCCTGTCGGTCGAGGACCCGGCCGTTCCCACCTACGACGCGCTGCCCCCGCCATCGGTCGGCGCGCCCGGCACGGCCGCGCGGGGCGACGGTGTTCCCGGACCGGCGGCGCCCGGGGCGGGGTCGGGTTCCGCGTCGGCGCCCCGATGGCGGCGATCGCGACCTCCGGTGGCGGTGGGGTGGTACCTCGGGGCGGCCGGGTACGTGATCGCGGCGGCGGTGCTCGGTCTGTACCCACCGCTCTGGTACACCGCGGCGCTGATCCCCTGTGTGCTCGTCCCGCCGCTGTTGGTGCTCCAGCAGGGGTTGCGGACCGGCCGGTCCCCGGGGGAGCCGACACCCCCGGGTTCGTCGGTGGCGCGGGTGGCGGCCTTCCTCCTCGCCCTTCCCCTGCCGCTGTTCGCCCTGGTCGCGTTCGCCAACGGCGACGGAGAGGCGCAGTGGGCGTTCGACGAACGTTCCCACCGCTCTCTGCCCTTGGCCTTGGGGCTCCCGCTGCTCCTGCTCCTGGATCCGGCGCCGGTCGGCTCACCGCTGCGCGGACCGGGGTGGAGGACCGCCCGCCCGGTGCTCATCGGGCTCTACGCGCTCGTGCTGGGCACGGCGTTCGTGTTCCACCGGGACGAGGTGGCGGACATCCACGTCCTCGACCATCAGCAGCGGCTGATGTGGATGGCCGTGCTGGGGGTCTGCGCGACCGCGGTCACCGTCGCCGCGATCGGCGTCGCGGCGTGGACCGGCGGCGCGCCCCGGAGCGTGGTGGTCCCGTCGGCGGCCGTCCTCGTGGCGGTCCTCGTCCTGGCCGGGGTGACCCTCGCCCACGTCGAGAACGATGCCCTGTGGCTGGTCTACGGGTCCCCCGTCCCCCTGGCCCTGCTCGCGACGGCGGCCGTCACGGCGGCGGCGCTGGTGGCCGCCGCCGTCTCCCGGGCCCGCGTTCGGAGCGACGGGGTTCGGAGCGACGGGGTTCAGAACAGCGGGGAGTGACCCGTCAGCCGGTCGATGTGCTCGTCGCGGACCCGGCGGGCGGCCTCCGCGGTGGCGGCGAGTTCGTCCATCTCCGGGGAGCCGGCGCCCGGGAACACCGCCGAGGCCCGGTGGTCGGCGTAGACGGCGGTGGTGTCGACGGCCTCCTGGCACTGTTCCCACTCGCGGTGGGCGGTCACCGCCCGTTCCACCAGTCGGCCGTACTCGACGATCTGTTCCACGCGGGTGCGCACGGCGTCCTCGACCGCGCACAGGTGCTCGCGTTGGGGGCGCAGTGCGTCCCGGACGCGCGGTGACGCGGCGCGCTGCCAGCGACGCAGGTGGGCGCGGCGCAGTTCGCGTTGACGGGAGAGCAGGACGGCGATGCGCCACTCCTCCTCGCGGAGCACCGTCAGGGCCCGGTCGGTGTCCAGGAAGTCGCCGCCGATCTCCTCGCGAGCGCGTTCGACCAGGTCGACGGTGTTCTGGACCGCGACGAGGAAGGGGTGATCGGAGGCGCTGAGGTCTTCGGGGCGCACCACGGGGTCCTCGGCGGGGGCGCGGTGGACCGGGGCGTCCTCCTGGACCCGGGCGGTGAGGGTGTCGGCGGTGACCAGGGCGACCAGGACCCCGAACACCGCCCAGGGGAGCCCCGTGGAGGGGTCCGCGGGCAGGGCGTCCAACAGCAGGACCGGGATGGCCACGGCGGCGCCCGCGCCGCCGATCACCCCGAGGACCCGGGTGACCGGGTGGGCGTCGTCGCGGAGGGCCAGGGCGCCGACGTAGGCGATGAGGCCGACGCAGACCACGATCATGCCCAGGTACCAGCCCACGGTGAGCAGGGACAGGGCGAGGGTGATGCCGATGACGCACAGCTGGACCCCGCCTTCGCGAAGTCGGGCACGGCGGGTGACGACCTCGCCGTTGGGCCACTGTACGAGCGGTCGGGGGTTCTCGACCCGGCGCAGGAGATCACCGCGTTCCCGTGCGGGGAGGGCGGGATCGATCACGGGTCTGGGCCGGCGTATGACGTCCTCACTCATGGGCGGTCCCTCGTGAGTGTGCCGTTCGGGGCTGGGCGGTGGGGATCGGGCGTCGTGGGAGGAACCCGACAGGATAGGAGATGCCCACCCGACGGGCCCACCGAACATGACCGTGTCCGGCCCTTGCCGGGCGGCCCCCGCCGGGACCGCCCGCACAGGTCACGGGATTCCGGTGGCCCGCTCCGGCCACCGCCGCCGGTCAGCCCTCCCGGATGGTGGTGACCAGTCCCTCGTCCTCGGTGGCGGGGCGCCGCCGGGTGGGGTTGGTGTCCAGCCAACGCCGCAGGTCCTCGGAGACCAGGTCCACGGCGATGCGGGCGGCCCGGCCGTCCAGGTCGCGGAACAGGCATTCGCCGTTGCCGAGGTTGCGCAGCACCGCCAGGTGCTCCTCGGTGGGTTCCACTCCCAGCAGGGCCATGACGCTCTCCACCTCGTGGCGTTCGCTGGAGCGGAACGCGAACACCGAGGACAGGCAGTTGGTGACCTGTTCGTTGAGGAGGTCACCGGCGTTCTGGGAGACCAGGATGAGCGCGGTGTTGCGGGAGCGGCCCATACGGGAGACCTCGGGGACCAGCTTGGCGCCCTCGGGGGTGGAGGTGACCGCCCACGCCTCGTCCAGGAAGATCGCCTTGGGCAGGTGCCGGTCCAGGCCGTTCATGAGTCGGCGGGCGAACTGGGAGACCAGGTACAGGAGGGCGACGGACAGGCGCTGCTCGTAGGAGTAGTCGTCGCGGCGCAACCCGGAGTCGGGCAGTGTGAGCCCGCCCAGGGTGAACACGGTCGTCCACCCCTCGGTGTCGATCTGCGCGTCGCCCTGGGGGTCGAAGCACAGCGACGCCAGGCGCATCTCCGACATCGACCCCAGGACGGCGCCCAGGTTGCGGGACGCGGCGTCGGAGGAGTGCGCCAGATGGTCGACGACCTTGGCGAGGGAGGGCCGGGGCTGGTTGGCGACGGCCGCCACGGCCTGGATCATCGCCGATTCGCGTTCCTCGCTCATACGGGGCAGCAGCAGACGCAGGGTCTCGGTGGCCATGGTCTTCTTGGCCGCCAGGTCGTCGCCGAACGCGAACGGGTCGAGGAGACCGGGTTGGGCCGACCCCAGGGACATGATGCGGGCCTTGCGGCCGCGGTTCTGGAGGAGTCTCACGAGGGACTCGGCGTCGCCCTTGGGGTCGATGGCGGCGACCGTGACCCCGCGCAGGGCGAGCTGGTGGATGAGCAGCAGCGCCAGGGTGGTCTTGCCGCCGCCGGGCTCGCCGGTGATCGCGATGGCGGTGGGGCGGTTGCGGGCGGCGGCGACCAGCGGGTCGAAGTGGACGATGGAGCGGGCCCGGCCGATGGTCTCGCCGATGTAGGGGCCCACCCAGCCGTCGCCGGAGCGGTCGACGCGGTCGCCGACGTCGACGGTGGCGGTGGGCATGCCGCCGGCGATGGTGCGCAGGGGTTGGCGCTGGGCGTAGGCGCTCAACCGGATCCGGTCGCCCGGCAGGGACTCGTTGAACAGGGAGAACTGGTCGCCGGTGGAGTTGATGACGTCGATGCCGATGTCACGGTAGTGCTCGATGACGGCTTCGACGTGCTGGCCGAGGAGGCGTTCGGTGGGCGCCGACACCATGAGACGGTGCCAGCCGTAGACGAACGGCAGGCGTTCCTTGGTGATGCCGTGTTCGAGCATGCGGGCGGCGTCGATCTGCTCGGCGAGGGCGATGGGGGCCTCCACGCCGGCCTCGCGGATGTGGGCGTCCATGTCGCGGGCGTGCGCGAGTTTGCGGCCGACGTCCTTGGAGGCCTTGGCGGGCGGGATGAGCTTCATCCGCAGCGACACCTCGACCGGGAACGGCAGGGAGTCGGAGTGGTGCAGCCAGGGTTCTCCGTCGGGGAAGGGCATGAGGTCGGGGAACCGGGCGAAGGACAGGAAGGCGACCCAGGTGGAGCCGGAGGGTTGTTCGAGGCGGAGCGTGGAGCGGCCGTTGTGGAGGGTGCCGTCGACCAGGGCCTCGATCTCGCCGCGGCCCCAGGTGCGGCGGCCGGCGGCGGAGGGGCGTGGTTCCTCGGCGCTTCCGGTGACGGAGTGGCGGATGAGCCAGGCGAGCTCGTCGGCGGTGGCGTGGCGGGCGTGCAGCGAGCTGGCGGCCAGGGCGCGGCCCAGGCGCTCGGACTGGTCGGTCCAGCGGGCGAGCTCCTTGTCATCGACGGCGTCGTCGGTGATGCCCAGAACCTGTTCGGTGCGCTGGTAGGCGCCCAGGAGTTGGGAGAACAGGCCCAGACCGGCGCCGGTGTTGCGCAGCCCGAGACGGACGCCGAGGTAGGCCTCCTTGGTCCAGAAGTCCTTGGCCCACACGTGCCGGTAGGTCTCGTCGAGGTACTCGTACCAGCCTGGACCGGAGTCGGAGGTCTCGTCCAGGCGGGTGGCCCACTCGGCGGCGGGGTAGGTGCGGTGGGCGATGCGCAGGTGGACCTCGGCGTCGTTCATGCGGATGGCGGCGAGCGCGATGGTGATGTTGGTGGCGAGGGCCTGGCGTTCCTCGGGGGTGGTGAACTCGTAGGAGACCGTCGGCAGCCGGAAGTAGGCCCAGGCCTCGCTGTCGCTGAACAGCACCCGGTCGTCGAAGTAGCGGACCGCGAGGCGGGTCGAGCCGCGGGTCCCCCATGTGCCGGTCATCTTCTGCCGCCCCTCCTGTTCGCGTCGCTCGGTGGGTGCGCCCGGCGGGCGGGCGCGACCGCGCGTGTGCCCTCCCCATAGTGCTGTACGGACCCCCGCCCGTAGAAGTGGAACGGGTTACGGCGCGCCAGAATGAGCGACGGCCCACCCCGAAAGCCGGGGAGGGCCGCGAACCGGGAGGGACGCGAGGCGTCAGCAGCGGTTGTTGATGGTGCTCTGGATCGAGGACTTCTCGGCGGAGGTCACCGTGAGGCTGTAGCGGTGCTTCACGTTGACCCACGCCTTGACGTAGTTGCAGTGGATCGCTGTGTTGGGCGGCATCCACTGGGACGGGTCCTTGTCGCCCTTGGAGCTGTTGACCGAGGCGGTGACCGCCCACAGCTGCGGGGAGTTCACGTCGTTGGCGAAGGTCCGCCGCTGGGTGGTGGACCAGGAGGCCGCACCGGTCTTCCAGGCCTCGCTGAGCGGGACCATGTGGTCGACGCTGATCTGGGAGACGTCGCCGCTCCAATTGACGTTGTCGTAGGTGCTGTACCAACTGCCGGAGGTGGGCTGGCAGTTGGAGTTGGTGACGACGTTGTGGCCGTCGCGGACCAGGACGTGCTGGCGGGCCGTGCAGGGGCTGGAGACCACGACCCAGTGCGGGAAGAGGCTGCGGTCGTAGCCGGTCTGGGGACCCTTGGCGGCGACTCTGAGGGAGTTCAGCTGGGTCTGGGCGGCGGAGGTGGAGGGGATGCCGGGGGGCAGGACGTGGTGTGCGGAGGCGGGGGCGGCCCAGCCGATGACGACGGCGAGGGCCAGGGCGAGCGCCGCGGTCAGGGCACGGCGGAGCCCACGGGGGTGGGGGGTCACGTGTTATCTCTCCTCTTGAGCGGGGGTGAGGGTAGAAGGGGACGATGACCACACCACTGTGAAGGGATGCGGGGCTTCACACCAGCCCCCGTGTGGGAATTCCAGAAGAAGCCGGCGTTACGTCCACGGGTCGTGTCCGACCTTTTTGCACCAAGGCCCGCACCGGATCCTTGTGAACTGGATCACGAAAAAAAGCGGGGGCGATGAAGCCGGGGTTTGACCGGTTGGAGGGCCACCGGGGGATCCGCGGCGATGAGCGCCCGGTCGCCGGATCGGACACGCCGTGCCACCCGCCGAGGAGGAAAAGACCCGGTGCGCAGGGGAGAACGGCGACCCGGGAACGGGTGGGAACGGGAAAGGCGCCGTTCGCCTTGTCGACCGGCACCGCAGAGTAGACCGACCCTACCCTGGGAAGAAGCGGGCAAACCCGATGAAGGGAATCGTCGGGGAACGGCCACGGGTGCGTTTGTTACGTTCGGATGTCGTACGGACCGTCCACGACTGTGAAGCGACACCGAAAGGATCACCCCGCACAGGGGCTCGGCCATGACGCTGCAGATGGATCTCCCCACCCTGGACGACTACCCCACCCGCAAGAGCACCGAAGCGGCCCTGCTGTACCGCCGGGACCCCACCGTCTGGGGTACCGCCGAGGAGGGCCCCTTCACCGACTCCGAACTCCAAGACCACGACCGGCGCGGCTACACCCGGCTCGAATCGCTCGTCGGCGACGCCGAGGTGCTCGACCACCGCGACGAACTGGACCGACTGGTCCGCGACCCGGGCCTGCGCGAGGACGAGCGCGCCCTCGTCGATCCCGCGGACGGCGGGATCCGCTCCGTGTTCGAGGTGCACCGGGTCAGCGAGGCGTTCGAGGCGCTGGTCAACGACCCGCGTCTGGTCGAACGCGCCCGGCAGATCCTCGGTTCGGAGGTGTACGTGCACCAGAGCCGGGTCGACCACCGGCCCGGGTTCGGTGGCGGCCCCCTGTACTGGCGCTCGGACTTCGAGACCTGGCACGCCGAGGACGGCATGCCGCGCATGCGTGCCGTCGGCTTCTCCGTGGCCCTGACCGACGAGCACTCGCACAACGGCGCGCTCATGGTGATGCCGGGCTCGCACCGCACCTACGTGTCGTGCCTGGAACCCGCCGAGGAGGACGGGCACGAACGGGCGGGCACGCCCGATCGGGGCGCGCTGACGATCCTGGCCGGACGGCACGGGATCGACGTGCTGAGCGCGGAGGCCGGCGACGTGACGGTGTTCGACTCCAACTGCATGTACGGGGCCGGGGCGAACATCACGCCGTTCGCGCGCTCCAACCTGTTCGTCGTCTACAACAGCGTGGAGAACGTCTGCGAGAAGCCGTTCTCGGCGGCCGAGCCCCGGCCGGGGTTCCTGGCCTCCCGCGACTTCACCCCCGCCGGGGGCTGACCCGCTCACGCACGGACGCCCCACCCGGTTCCCGGGTTCCGGCGGTGGTCGCGACACCCTGAACTCTCAGGACGTCGCGGCCACCGTGTCGTCTTCAGACGGTCCCGAAGCACTCGGGGCACGGTTTCCGAGGCCGGTGGACGAGGTGGGCGCCGTGGGACGTCAGGTGAGGAGCTTGTCGACGATGACGCCGGCGAGGGCGCCGTGGGCGCGTTTGGTGTTGGCCCGCAGGGCGCCGACGTCGATGCGCGTGTAGGAGGAACCGAGGTGGTCGTCCCACGGGATGCGGACGATCGCCCGGCATCGGCCCCGGGCCACCCGCTCGGCGGCGTCGACGTCGGGGAGGCTGCGCTTGCTGACCCCGTTGACCACCAGCACCGAGTTGGCGCGCAGCGCGCCGTGACCGTTGCCGTCGAGCCAGTCGAAGGTCATCGAGACCGCGCGCTCGGCGTCGGCGTTGGCCGGGGCGACCAGGACCAGCCCGTCGGCGGCGGGCAGGGCGCGGGCGACGCCGGTGGCCGCCGGGTCCAGGACGGTGACCGCGTAGAACCCGCCGAGAAGCTCGGTGAGCTGTGCGTAGTCGCGGTCGTCGAGGGTCTGGACGTAGGGGTCGTCGAGGGTCTGGACGACCTCCAGGCCGGTCTGGGTACGACTGGTGTAGGCGCTCATCCGCTCCTGGTCGCCGATGGCGTCGGCGTTGGCGAGCAGCGCGGTCAGGGTCTCGGGAGCCTGGGCACCGATGCGTCGGGACAGGCCGTTGGGGCCCGGGTTGACGTCGACGGCGACGATGCGCTCGTCCCGGTACTCGGCCAGGGTGTGGCCGATCATCAGCGTGGTGACGGTCTGCCCGGCGCCACCGGTGCACCCCAGGACGACGAGGCCCCGGGGGCGGTCCAGCGGGGTGCGCAGACGCTCGATGTCCTCCGAGGACAGTTCGGAACGGACCGGGGCGGCGCCGCCGGTGACGACCTTGGCCAACCGGCGCCAGCCGCGGGTGCCGCCGGAGTCGGCGGCGGGTTCGGGGGCGGGTTCCTCGATCCGGAGCGCGGGGACGCCGGCGGGGGTGTCGCCCAGGCTCTCCTGCTCGCCGGTGCCGTGGTCGAGTTCGAGGTCGGACCGGGGTCCGCGCCGGGGCGGCTCGGGTTCTTCACCCGGGGCGGGCTGACCGAAGAGCCGGCCGATGCGGCGGGCGTTCTGGGCGACCCGGTGGAACACGCCGTCGTGGGGGTCGTACCCCGGGGCCGTGGAGGGTTCGGGCTCGGACTCGGCGTCGTGGACGATCGGCGCGGCGCCACCGGAGGCGCGCATGCTCCACTTGACCGAGGACGGCTCCTCGGTGGGGGCCTCGTCGGGGGCGGGCCGCGCCGAACGGCGGCGGGCCAGGGCCGCCGCCTCGGCCTGTTCGAGCTCGGCGGCGGTGCGGCGGTGTTCGGGTCCTTCCCGGACCTCGGCGAAGCCGGCGAGTTCGCCGGTGCCGTGGTCGAGCTGGGTGGGCGGCTTCGCGACGGGCCTCTCCTCGGCGACGGCGCCCTCGCGAAGCTCCTCGGCCGGGATGACCGGGTTGTCCCTGTCGCCGACCCTGGGCTGGTCGGGGTGGCGCTTCTTGCCGTCGTCGAACCACTCGGAGGGGTCCTTGACGTCGCGTTCCCCGGTGGGCACGACGTCGGCGAACGTGGGTCGCGGCGGGGCCGGGGTGTCGGCGGTGCTGAGGTGGCGGTCGAGCACGGTCATGTGCTCGTTCCACTCGGGGCCGTGGTCCTCGTCGTCGCCGGGCTGGGCGGGCATGGCCTCGTGCTCGCCGGTGCCGTGGTCGAGTTCCAGCGGCGGCTTGGCCTGAGCGGCCTCGCCCTCCGGGGCCCGTATCCCCTCCGGAGCGTCCGCGCGGTCCTCCGCGGCCCCCGAGACCCGCGCCGGGTCGTCCTCGACGGCCGGGACGTCCTTCTCGGGAGTGCGCGCGGGAGCGGCGGCACCGGCCTCCGGGTCCTTGACCGGTCCGGTCTTCGCGCCCACGGGCGCGGTCGAGTCGTCGCCGCCCTCCGGGGTGCGCCCGGGGGACGCCGTACGTGCGTCCGCCGCCGGGGCGGAACGGACCTCTGAGGTCCGCGCACCGGCCGGTCCGGGCTTCGGGGCCGGGGTGTCGGTGCGCGAACCGGGCTCGTTCGGAGTGCGCGCGGGAGCGGTGGCACGGGCCTCCGGTGCCGTGACGGGGCCGGGCCTCGAAGCCGCGGGGGCGGCCGGGGTACGTGGGACGGGCGCGTCGTCGTCGGAGTCCGGAGCGGCGGTGTGCTCCTCCGGTGCCGGGACGGACCTCGGAGCGTCGGGGACGGCGGTGCGGGCCTCCGGGCCCGGGTCGAGGGAGCCCTCGGCGGCGCGGACCGGTTCGCCCTCCGCGTCCTCGGGGTCCTGGGGGGGGAGCCAGGGCGCGGAGGTGGGTTTGGCCGCGGGGCGGCCCGTGGCGGCCGCGTAGCGCTGCGCGTAGTCGGAGACGTCGTACCCCGGTCCGCTCTCCTCCGCCGTCTCCTCCAGGTCCCACGGGGCGGCGTGCGGTCGACCCGTGCGGCGGGGCCGGGCCGGGGCCTGCTCCTCGGCGGGGCCGGGGTCCTCGGCCCTGCGCTCCTCCAGTTCGCGGGTCACCCGGATGCCCTGGGTGCGACCGCGCAGCCGGCGGGCCGCCGTCGACTCGTCGGCCTCGCGGGCGATGGCCTCGGTGATCTCCTCCCGACTGAAGGCCGAGGTGTCCGAGTCCGCGTAGGCGCTCTTGGAGGTGAGGCCGACCGGCGTCTGCCCCGAGGAGGCGCGCAGGCGGGAGAACCACTCGTCGCTGTCGCGCTCCGCCTCCCCCTCCGTGTCGTAGACGGGTTCGGCGAACCCCTCCTCGAAGTCGTCCGCGTGGGGACGCGCCGGTTCGGTCGGGGTCCGGTCCAGGGCGAATCCGAAGTAGTTGAGCATCCGGACGCCCACTCCCGGGCGTCCGTCCCCGGGAGCGCCCTCCGGGGTCTCCTCGTCGCCCCCCGTGCCCTCTTCCACGCTCCGCTCCACGGCGGTCACCGTGGCCACGGAGGACCGTTCGGGCTCCGGAGCGGTCTCGCGCGCCGGTGCGGGGTGCTCGGCGATCACGCGGACCGGTTCGAGGTGCTCCTCGGTCTCGCGCGCCGGTGCGGGGTGCTCGGCGGCGTGAGCGCGCACCGGCCCCGGGCGAGCAGGTTCCGGCGGGACGGCCTGCTGGGGCGCGGGTGGGGTTCGGGCCGCGACGCGACGCAACGGAGGTGCCTGCTCCGGCGCCGGTCGGTGTTCCTCGACGGCCTCGACGGCCTCGGCGGCCTCCGCCCGGACGGTCTCGGGCACGGCGATCTCGCGCTCGGAGCGCCGTCGCGGCGACGGCAGCGGCCCCGAAGCCGGGTCGCGGTGCCAGACGCGCACCGCGACACGGATCTCGGCGGGTTCGTACTCGGGGGTCAACCGGGTGTACACCCGCGCCTCGGCGAGGAAGCGCGCCTGGGACAGCAGCAGTTCGGTGAGGCGTTTGCCCTCGATGACGGGCCGGGTGACCAACACCGTGATGACACCGGGCGGCACCACCCACAGGACCAGGTGCCACCCGTTGCCGAACACGAACGGGGCGTTGAGAATGCCGAGCAGGATCACCCACAGCGCGAACACGCCCAGGGCGACACCGAAGGTCCCCACCGGGAGCGGCATGGGCAGCCGGAAATCGTAGAGCTTGTACAGCCGCTTCTCGATACGCCAGATGTTGGTGTACGTGGGCAGATCCACGTTCCCGGCCTCCCTCGCCTATTCCGTCGATACGCCCATCGCTCGCGCGAGCGCCACCGCGATGACCTCGATGATGCCGGGGACGTAGAAGACGATCCCGATGAAGATCGCCAGGATGATGAACTGAGCGAATCGCGTGATCTCCCTGGTGAACAGGAAGAAGATCGCGACGATGGACACGATGACGAGGAAGAGCGGTCCGAAGAAACCGCGCAGGAAGTCCGCGAGTCCACCGGTGTCGGGGGCGTTGGCGTCGGCCAGGACGATGGGATCGACTCCGCCGAACACGGTCACGGTGTCCGCGGCGGATGACAGCAGGGGGAGCATGTCAGGCGCCGCCTCCCGGTGTCGTTGCTGCTGTGCGCATGGTCCTTCTCGTCTCCTTGCCTACGTGCCCCGTCATCCGCCGAACGAGTGCGGGGCGCCCTGGATGTCACGTACGTGCCACTCGTTTCCCGAGTTCACGACGGTGACCAGATAGCCCTGTGTCAACGTGCCGGTCCGCTCGCCTTCGGGGGCGGGCAGTACCCAGTCCACGGTGACGGCCACCTCTCGTACGTCATCATCCCCGGTCGAGGTACGGGATGGCACCACGGGATCGGACAGTTCGGAGAATTCCAGGCTGTTCGCCGGAAGCGGGACGATCGTGGCACCGGGTTCGAGGTAGCGGTCGAGGTGGTCCGGCTGCTGCGCGTAGGCGCCGAAGAAGCCGACGAGCACCTCCCGCAACTGGTCGGCGGCGGCGGGATCGGTGTCGAAGGCCGCCCGCTCGGGCAGCGACGCGCGGTCGGGGGCGGCCAGCAGGGCGGGACTGCCGGAGATCACCAGGGAGTCGCCGTCGGCGTAGACGGGGACCTCCAGGCTCATGGGTTCGCCGTTGACGTCGGCGCGGATGACGACGAGGGCGTTGTTGTCGTCCTTGACGTCGACGGCGGTGACGGCGAGGTTCTCACCGGCGAGGGAGCCGGCGGGGGCGTCGAGCGCGGTGGCCTCGCCCTCGGGGACGAAGGCGGCCAGGGCCGAGCGTCGGGACTCGACGTCCTCGGTGTCGAGGTAGGCGTCGGCGAAGCGGAGGGCGAAGGCGGCGGCCGAGGTCTCGGGGAAGGCGGAGGTCTCGGTCACCTCCGGTTCGGGGTCGGAAGCGGGGAGGGCGAGCCCACCGCGCAGGGGGAACCAGATGCCGTTGAAGATGACGACGATGAGGAACGCCCACAGGACGGCACGGCCCACACCGACCCACCAACGGCCGCCGGCCCCGGCGCGCGACCGGCGGGGGCGGGGGGCGTCGTACTCCACGTCGTCCTCACGCTCGCGCACGGCGGCACCGCGCCGTGGTGCGTTCGCCATCCCCGACCTCCTGCACACAGTTCCAGGCCGTCCGGTCGGACGGCGTACCCGCCATGCCCTTGTCTACCCCATCCCTATAGTGAGGCATTGTGCGGGTTGGGCGCGGACATGGGCGCCCCGCGATTTCCCCGCCAACCGCGCATTGCGCGCAACAGTCGAAGTTCTCAAAAGAGGAACAATACGGCAATAAGCAGACGAACCCATCTGTTGGTTGTACACCTTCCCCGCTTTATGGTCCGCCCGAAAATGGATTAGTCACCGGGCGGAGAGCAACATGTGTCCTGAGCGACAGGCCGCGGCGGCCGGACTGTGACCGGGGTCTCCCCCAGGGATGCGCGACGAGGATGCCTATGATGGCGCGATGATCCCCCGCAGCCCCCTCCCTCGCGCGTTGCTCACCCTGTTCGTCCTGATCACGGCGGCGCACCTCATCGTGCAGCTCACCGGCCCCGAATCCTGGTCCCGCCCCACCCAGGCGCTGCTCATGCCCGCCTTGGCGGCGTTCGTCCTGGCCGCCGTGAAGCGCCCGCGCGGGCGCTTCACGGGGCTGGTGCTGATCGCCCTCTTCTTCTCCTGGCTGGGCGACACCGCCCCGGCCCTGGCGTCCGGTGACGCGGCGTTCCTGGTGATGGTGGGTTTCTTCCTGGTGGCGCAGGTGGTCTACATCGTCGCTTTCTGGCCGTGGCGGGCGAAGAGCCCGCTGTACCGGAACCGGACCCTGCTGGTGCCCTACGGGGTGGTGGTGGCCGGGCTGGTGGTGCTGTGCGCGCCGGGTGCGGGGGCGCTGCTGGTGCCGGTGCTGGTCTACGGGCTGCCGCTGGGGGCGATGGCGGTCCTGGCCGTGGGGGTGCACCGGTGGACGGCGATCGGCGGGGCGCTGTTCCTGCTGTCGGACGGTCTGATCGCACTGCGCGCGTTCACGCCGGACTTCGACCTGCCCGCGAGCGGGTTCTGGGTGATGGCGACCTACACGGCGGCGCAGGCGTTCATCGTGCTGGGCTGCCTGGCCCGCGTCCCCGAGGAGACCCCGCTCACCGAGGGGACCCCCGCCTGAACGTCCGAGGGCGGGGCCGGGTGTACGCGGCCGATCCGAACGGACACCCGCACCGGCGTACGACCCTTCGCCGATGTACTTCGACCCCGAAGGCCGCCCGCGCCCGACCGGGGGTCGGTGAGCGCGCCGCGGGGACGATCGTCTCCTCCTCTCGAACCCGGATCAGTCCGCGTACGGGTCGGTGAGCGGCAACGGGGTCCGGGCCGATTCCAGGGCTTCCCGTGGGAACGCGGGGCCCGCGGTGTAGAAGCGCGCACGGGTGCGACCGACCGGTGTCAGTACGTCGCTCGCGGCCAGGTCCCGCAGGTCGCGCTGGGCACGCTGGAGGCTGATGCCCTCCGCCCGTTCGTAACGTGTGCGACGTACCCGCCCGGACATCGCCACGTCGTGCAGGGCGGAGACCAGTCTTTCGTCCAGCCCTCGGGCCTCCGCGAACGAGCCGAGCAGGCTCCACACGCGGTTCGAACGCCCCAGCCGATTGCTCACGGTCTGTGCCTGCTGGTGGTATGCGGTGAGATTGAAACGCACCCAGCCGGAGACGTCCTGGCCGGGACGGTAGGTGGCGCCGCGGAGTCGGAGTTCTCGGTAGTACTCCCACGTGTTGCCCGGGCGGCCGAGCCAGGCCTCGATCGAGGAGAACTCGGGGGCGAGCTCCCCCTCCCGGGCGATCAGAAGAGTCTGGAGCGAGCGGGACATACGGCCGTTCCCGTCGGCCCAGGGATGGATGGAGACCAGGTGCAGGTGGGCCATGGCGGCCCTTACCAGCGGGTGGGTGCCGTCGTCCGTGTTCAGCCATTCGACCAATTCGGCCATCAGATCGGGCACCTCGGCCGCTTCCGGCGCCGTGTACGCCGCGATGGTGGGATCGCGGGCGTCCGTCACGTACACCGCTCCCCGCCGCCACTGCCCGGCCGGCTTGTTCGGTGTGTGCCGGTGTCCTTGCAACATCCAGTGCAGTGCGTTGAGGAATCCCTTGCCGTAATGGAAGTCCTGGACATCGTGCAGTGTCTGGATGTACGTCATCATCCGCTGATAGGCGAGCGTCTCCTCACGGTTCTCCTCGGAGACGTCGACATCCTGCTCACCCTCGATGAGGTCCTCGACGTCGACCGTGGACACCTTGAAGCCCTCGATCGAGTTCGAAGCCGCCACCGCGTCCGCGGTGAGGAACTTGCGCAGCCCTTCGGTCCATTTCGTCGGGGACTCTTGGACCCGGAAACGCAGCCCGCGGCGAAGCTCCTCGACTTCGCCGAGGACGCGCCGGTCCTCGGTACCGAGTGCGGGTGTGGGAAAGAGCATTTCCCCACCCTAGGCTGACGCGAACATTACGTCAATGCGTCAGACCGTGCGCCGGGAGCAGGCGTTCATCGTGCTGGGCGGTCTGGCCCGCGTCCCCGAGGAGCCCCCGCTCACCGAGGGGACGCCCGCCTGAACGTCCGAGGGCGGGGCTAGGTTCGCGGGCATGGACGATGAGGACGTGTTGGCGCGGATCCGGGAGGACGGGGCGCTGCGGGCGGCGCTGGACCTGGTCGGGGACTTCGACGTCGAACGGGTGGACCCGATCGAGGAACTGGAGCTGCCCGACGGCGAACGCCCCGTCCCGATCGCGGGGTGCGCCTCGGGCGGCACGTATTTCCTGTGCGGTCCGGCCGGGACGCGACGGCCGGTGCTGTACGCCGACTCCGAGGGGCGGGCCACGCTGGCCGCCGCCGACCTGGCGGAGGCCCTGACCCTCTTCACGGCGCTGGCGTCGTGGCGGGACGCCCTCGACGGCCACCCGCTCGACGAACTGGAGGAGGAGGTCCGGGCGGACCATCCCGACCTCGATGTCGTCCGGGAGCGGGTCCGCACGGCCCTGGGCCTGTCCGCGCTCACCCCCGAGGAGGCCCGGGAGCGACTGCGGAACGCGGCCCGGCGCACCGTGCCCGACTTCCTGCCCCGCCCGACGGGGCACGAGGGCCACTACGAGCCCATGCACTCCGGCTGACCCGTACGGCTCACGAGGGCCCCGGAACGCCCCGGCGCGAAAACCGGGCGGCGGCCCGCCCCGCCTCTCCGGGACGCGTCCGGCCTCCTCGTCCTCGTGTGGGTCCGGGCCGTGCCCGGCACCCCGAACGTCCCGTCGGCCCCTGTCCCGCTGGGCGTCCCGCCGTTCGGGCCGAGCGTTCCGACGCCGGGCCGTCGCCGAGACCGATCCGGTCGCAGGGAACGACGGGCAGGGGCCGGATCCGAAGATCCGGCCCCTGCCTCGGGTGTCATCGCCCGACCGGCGGTCGCGCTCCCCGCCTACACGTTGAAGCGGAACTCCACCACGTCGCCGTCGGCCATCACGTAGTCCTTGCCCTCCATACGGACCTTGCCCGCGGCGCGGGCGGCCTGCATGTCGCCGGCCGCGATCAGGTCGTCGTAGGAGACCACCTCGGCCTTGATGAAGCCGCGCTGGAAGTCGGTGTGGATGACCCCCGCCGCCTCCGGGGCGGTGGCGCCCTTCTTGATGGTCCAGGCGCGGGCCTCCTTGGGCCCGGCGGTGAGGTAGGTCTGCAATCCCAGGGTGTCGAACCCGACCCGGGCCAGCTGGGCCAGACCCGACTCGGTCTGTCCCATGGACTCCAGCAGCTCCTGGGCCTCGTCGTCGTCCAGCTCGGCCAGCTCGGCCTCGATCTTGGCGTCCAGGAAGATCGCCTCGGCCGGGGAGACCAGCTCCTGGAGCTTGGCGCGCAGGGCCTCGTCGGCGAGTTCGCCGCTGTCGAGGTTGAACACGTAGATGAACGGCTTGACCGTGAGCAGGCTCAGCTCGCGCAGGCGGGCCAGGTCGACGTCCTTCGCCGCGTACAGCGAGGTGCCGCCGTCGAGGATGTCCTGGGCGGCGCGGGCGGCGGCCAGCAGTTCCTGGGAGTCCTTGTCCTTGGCGTTGCGCTTGGCGTCCTTCTCCAGGCGCGGCAAGGCCTTCTCCAGGGTCTGGAGGTCGGCGAGGATCAGCTCGGTGTTGATCGTCTCGATGTCGCGGGAGGGTTCGACCTCACCGTCGACGTGCGTGACGTCGGGGTCGTCGAAGACCCGGATGACCTGGCAGATCGCGTCGCTCTCGCGGATGTTGGCGAGGAACTTGTTGCCCAGGCCCTCGCCGGTGGAGGCACCGCGCACGATGCCGGCGATGTCGACGAAGTCGACGGTCGCCGGGAGGATCTTGGCGGAGCCGAAGATCTCGGCGAGCCTGCCGAGTCGGCCATCGGGCACACCGACGACTCCGACGTTGGGCTCGATGGTCGCGAACGGGTAGTTCGCGGCCAGAGCGTCGTTCTTGGTCAGCGCGTTGAAGAGGGTGGACTTGCCGACGTTGGGCAGTCCCACGATCCCGATAGACAGACTCACAAGGTGAGAGTCTATGCGGCCCGACGGGGCGGGCGGTCCGTCGGGGAGGAAAGCGGGGCCATTCACCGAAACACAGTGCGCAGGCGTGACTACTCACAGTAGGTTCGGTTCATGCCGCCGGGGACCGGTGCGGGAGATGTCCGAACCGTCGGCCCCTTTCCCCTCCGTCCCCTCCGGCCGACGTGCCACGGCCACGGGGCCGGGAACCGGCGCGTCCCGGGGTCGACTCGGGTGCGCGCCCCGGTCCCGAGGTCCTGTTCCCTGGGGAGAGAGCATGGTCACCGATCAACTTCGCGAACTCGTGCGCCGCTACCCGCTGGTGCGATTCGCCACCCGGCGGATACGTGTCCGGCTACCGCGGAGCATGGGAGGTCTGAACCCCGCCAGGGTGCCCCCGTGGAGCCGCGTTTTCACCCTGGACCTGCCCCGCCCGGACACCGACGCCCGCCGACTCGGCCCCGACTCGGTGACCCTGCACCTGCCCGGTTACCTGACGGTGCCCCGTCGACTGGCCGCCCACGGCCTGGCCGGGCACGAACCCGACAGCCTGTCCTGTTTCCTCGCGATGCTCGGGCACACACGGCCGGGCGCGGTGCTCGACGTGGGCGCGGGGGTGGGGGTGTACGCGATGTTGGCCGCGGCGCGTTCCGGACGGCCCGTGTTCGCGTTCGAGCCGACCCCGGAGATCGCCGCGGCGGCCCGTTCCGTGTCCGAGGGTGCCGAACTGGGGTTCACGGTGGCGGAGGTGGCGTTGAGCAACCACAACGGCACCGCGTACCTGCGACGGGCCCGGCACAACGACATGTGCAACACGATCGAGCGGTCCGGTCGCCACGACCTGTCGGGGATCACGGTGCGGGCCGCGACCCTGGCCCGGTGGAACGAGTCGGTGGGCTGCTCCCCCAGCGTGCTGAAGATCGACACGGCGGGCACCGAACCGGACGTGATCGCGGGCGGCCTGGAGGTGCTGCGTCGGTTCCGGCCGTGGATGTTGGTGAAGGTGCGCCCGGGGCGGGGCCTGGAGGAACGCCTGATGGCCCTGCTGGAGCCGTTGGAGTACACGTGGTACCCGGTCAACGGACGGCCGCCGTACCCGCCGAGCCGGGAGATCGCGGGTCGGGCGTCCCCGGCGTGGGAGAGGACCTGGCTTTTCACACCGGAGCCCGCCGGGTCGGCCTTCTGGACGTCGGTGGAGGCCTGGCGCAAGGCGTTGCAGGTCTGCGCCTGACCGGCCCCCGCCGATGGCGCGGAGCGGCCGGGGGGTTCGCCGGTCACGGGGTGCCGTCACCGCTCCGGGGGGAGTTCGCCGTCCGGAGGGGCCGGGGCGCGACCGGTCCGCGCCCCGCTCCGGTCGGGTCAGGTCGCGGCCACTCGGACCCAGGAGTCGAGTTCGGCGAGGAGCCCGGGGAGGTCGTCGCGGTGGATGCAGTGGGCGGCGTTCGGCACCATGCGCACGTCGAATCCGCGGTCGGCGAGTTCGTCGGCGGTCCGGGCGTCGATCGTGATGGTGTTCTCGGCGTGCAGGACCAGGGAGGGCACGTGCGGTTCGTCCGGCAGGAGGTCGCGACCGGCGACCTCGTCGGCGACGAAGGTGTAGAACTCGGGGTCGCAGGCGGCGAAGCCGGCCAGTTCCCGGGCGACGTCGAGATCGTTCCAGCGCGGGTTCATCGCCCGCACGTGCGCGGCGTCGGCGGTGGCGAACACCCGGCGCATGCGCTCGCCGGCGTCGGCGGGCATGGGCGGCAGCCGGAAGGCGGGGTCGACGTAGACGGCGTGGGCCGGGGCCAGGCGCTCCACGGCCAGGGACAGCGCCAGACCGCCCATCGAGTGACCGATGGCCAGGTCCGCGCCGACGGGCAGCGAGTCGACCAGGTCGTCGCCCAGCGCCGCCACGCTGTAATCGCCGCGCGGGCTGCGCCCGTGCCCGCGCATGTCGACGCTCACGACGCGGTGGCCGCGCTCGATGAGGGCGGATTCGACGGCGTGCCAGGTTCCGTGGTCCGCCGCCGCCCCGTGGACGAGGATCGCCGTTCTCTCTCCGTTGCCGTTGGTGTAGGTCTCCAGGTTCATGGGACTCCTTGCGAAGGGGCGAGAGCCGTCCGGGACCGGGGCGGGAGAGGCCGGTCGACCGGGTCGGTCACCTCAGCTTCTCGGACGATCCGAAGGACGAGAAGGGAAATGACCGGAATCGGACGCGCCCGCGCACTTTTCCTTCCTCGGTCCCACTCTCCGACGGCGGCCCGGAGCCCCGGCCCTCAGCCGTTCCCGAGGGCGGTGACGAGCTCGGACAGCCCTTCGACCGTCGTCGGGTCCTCACCGGAGGCGTACGCGCGATCGACGGTGAGCGCGCTCACCGACACGGCCCCCTCCGCCAACAGGGCGATGGCGTCGGCGTCGTCCCGGGTCTCGGGGAGGCAGCCGGGCGCCTCGGGTCCGCACGGTCGCACGGCCGGGGTGAAGGCGTCCTCACCCTCGTAGTCGACGACCAGGACCGTCCCGGCGCCCGCCCGGGTCCAGCGGACGTCGGTGCCCGGTGCTCCGTCGGGCGAGGCCGGGTGGTTGACGTTGACCACGTACCCGTCGGACCCGCCGTCGAGCAGGCCGGCACCGTGCATCCGGGCGATGAGGTCGGTGCCGAAGGCGGCGGTGGCGGTGAGGGTCTCGGGGGTGACCACGAGGTCCTCGTTCACGCTCGCGCTCAGGGCGAGCGCGGGCACCCCGGCCGCGACGGCGGCCGAGGCGACGCCGATCGTTCCCGAGTGGGGGATCTGCGAGGCGACGTTGGGGCCGGAGTTGACGCCGGAGACGACCAGGTCCGGCGGACCGTCCCAGCCGACGACCTCGGGCAGGCCGTGGGCGAGGGCGAAGCCGAGGGCGTCCACCGGGGTGGCGCTGGGCGAGTCCGGGCGGCAGGGCCCCTCCTCGACGCACACCCCGTGGACCGCGCCGCCGGAGGGTGCGTCGGAGCAGGCGTCGGCGTACTCCTCGGGTGGGGCCGGCGGGGCTCCCAGTCCGAAGGCGCCCTCGTGGGACAGGGCGGCGCTCATGCTCGACTGCTGCGCCCAGGGCGCGAAGGCGACCACGTCGGCACCGGCGTCGCACAGGGCCGCGCGCAGGGCGTACAGGCCCAGGCCGTCGCCGCCGTCGGGCTCTTCGCCGCGCATGGAGTCGTCGTTGCCGATGAGGACCCGCACACCCTCCAGCGACGCGGGCGGGAAGTCGGCGAGAACGCGCCCTTCGGGGGCCGACGGGTCGTCGGGGGCGGCGCAGGCCGTGGCGGCGATCAGGAGGAGGGCGGTCGAGGCGAGCGCGCGCCGCATCGGTGTGGGTGTCATGACGGGTCCTTCGGTCGGGGGGCGGGGTGGGGTGGGGTGGGACGCGGTGCCCGTGGAGGGAAGGGCACCGCGCGGTCCGGTCGGGTCAGAGCCAGCCGTCGAGGGAGGCCAGGAAACCGGGCAGGTCGTCGCGGTGGACGCAGTGCCCGGCACCGATGACGGTGCGGACCTCGAAGCCGCGTTCGGCCAGCCGGCGGGCGCCTTCGGCGTCGACGGTGAAGCTGGGGTCGGCCAGCTGCACCAGGGAGGGCACCACGGCCTCGGCGGGCATCGGGTCACGGTCGGCGGCGTCGGCGATGACGTCGAAGAACGCCGGGTCGAAGGCGGCGAACCCGGCGAGTTCGGCGGCGATGTCGGCGTCGCTCCAGCGCGGGTTCATGGCGCGCACGCTCTCGGCCGTGGCCTCGGCCACCATCCGCCGCATGGCCTCGCTCGCGCCGGGGGTGACCTGGGCGAACCCGAAGGCGGGGTCGGAGTAGACGGCGTGGGCCGGGGCCAGGCGCTCCACGGCCAGGGACAGCGCCAGACCGCCCATCGAGTGACCGATGGCCAGGTCCGCGCCGACGGGCAGCGAGTCGACCAGGTCGTCGCCCAGCGCCGCCACGCTGTAATCGCCGCGCGGGCTGCGCCCGTGCCCGCGCATGTCGACACCGATCACCCGGTAGCCCAGGCCGATCAGATGGGCCTCGACGGCGTGCCAGGTGCCGTGGTCGGACATGGCGCCGTGGATCAGCAGGGCGGTGCGGTCGCCGGTACCGCTGTCGTGGGTGGCCAGTTCCATGGGGAGTCCCTTCGGTGGTCGTGCGGGGTGACGGGCGGGGTCAGCGGACACCGCGGACGAAGACGATGGCGAGCGCCCCGAGCAGGCCGACGGTGGAGCCGACCAGGAACAGGGAGCCGTAGCCGCCGAGGTGGAGGATGATCGCCGAGGCGACGAACGGGGCGATGACCTGCGGTCCCGCGGCGGCGATATTGAGCACGCCCATGTCGCGGGCGGCGTCGGCGTCGCTGGGCAGGACCAGGGTGGCCAGCGCCGTGTCGACGGCCATGAAGCAGCCGAAGGCGCTGCCGTTGACGAGGGCGAAGACGAGCATCCCCGTCCAGGTCGGCACGAAGAAGGGGATGAGCATCGCACCGGCCGAGACGACACCGCAGACCAGGGCGAAGAGACGGCGGCGGTCGAAGCGGTCCGAGAGCGGTCCCCCGATCGCCGTGGTGACGATGGTGGCCACGGCGGTGATGAGGCTGAGGATCGTCACGGCGGCGGCGGGGGCCAGGCCCTCGGGCAGCTCGATGAAGTAGTCGAGGATGTAGAGCTGGAACCCGAAGATGAGGAAGTAGCCGAGGAAGAGCAGAGCGCGGCCGACGAACACCAGCGCGAAGTCGCGGTGGGACAGGGCGGACAGGAAACGGCCCAGGGCGGCGAGGGGGCCGATCCGGTCGGCGGCGGCCCGTGGGGGGAGTTCGTCGCCGCGGGGGTCGTGGGTCGCGGTGGTGAGCAGCACGGCGACCGCCACGACGAGACCGCCGAGGAGGATGTGGCCGAGCGGGAGGGAGTCGGTGAACAGCGTGGCCACGCCGGTGCCGACCACACCGGCGAGGGCGATGGCGATGCCCATGGCCGCGGCGGCCGTGCCCCGACGCCCGTAGGGGACGCGGTCGGGGATGATCGCGGTGACGGCCGCCTGGTGGAGGTTCATGGCGCCCTGGGCCAGGCACCAGCCGACGACGACCATGAGCAGGGAGTCGGCGAAGCCGAGCACGAGGACCAACAGGAATCCGGCCAGCGCGCCCCCGAGGATCCACGGGTTGCGCCGGCCCCACCGGGAGCGGGTGCGGTCGGAGAGGGCGCCGCCGATGGGGTTGAACACCGTGCCGAAGACGGCGGCGATGCCCGAGACCAGGCCGAGGTTGGCGACCGCGGCCTCCTCGTCCCCGGGGGTGAGGCCCTGGACCTGGAGGGGCAGCAGGACCGCGCCGATGCCGAGGTAGAAGGCGTAGACGGCGAGGTTGCCGACACCGAGCATCGGGATCAGGCGCCGCATGCTCCGGCGGCCGGTCGCGGGCGTGGTCGCGGAAGGCGGTCCCTGGTCCGAGAGGGGGGATACGTGTTCGGACATGTCGCATCATCCTTGGCGTGAGCCGGAGTGAGAAACACCTGTTCAGGCGTTGGTTATGCGATTAAGCTAGGTTATACGTTTAACCATTGTCAACGGCCTCGTCATCAGAACTTCACACGAGCGCACATCCAGGCCGGGCTCCCCCCTCCCGGCCCCGAACAGGCAGGGCAAGATAGCCGCATGACTTCGATCCGCCCCCGGCCCGCGACCATCACCGACATCGCCCGACAGGCGGGCGTGTCCACCGCGACCGTGTCGTACGTGCTCAACGACGCTCCGGCCGGCGCACGCATCCCCGAGGAGACCCGGGCGCGGGTCCGCGCGATCGCCGACGAACTGGGGTACGTCCCGCACGCCAACGCCCGGTCGCTGCGCACCGGGAGCCGGGACCTCGTGCTGTACGTCCACTTCGACGTGGTGCACGGGCCCCTGGCGACGGGGTTCCTGTACGGGTTCACCCGCGCCCTGCGCGACCTGGGCTACACGCTCATGCAGTACGGGGCCGAACGCCACAGGGGGGTGAAGGCGGCGCGGTCCTGGGCCGCGCTGCGACCGGCCGCCGTCATCGCCGGCGACGACCGGCTCACCCCGGCCGGTGTGGCGCTGCTGCTCAAGGCGGGGATCCGGGTGTTCGGCATGGGGTCGGACCCGGCCGCCGCGAAGGGCACGGGGCTGTCGACCCTGATCATGGACCACCGGGCGATCGGCTTGGCGGCCGGCCGGGACCTGCTCGAACGCGGATACCGCGACCTGGCGGTGGTGGTGCCGGTCGACCCGCCGCTGCGCGTCATGGGCGAGGGTCGGTTGGAGGGGGTGCGCGAGGCGGCGGCCGAGGTCGGCGCGTCGGTGCGCGTCCACGAGATGGAGTACTCCCCCGGGTCCGCCGCCGGGATCGTCGCCGCGTGGGGGGAGGAAGGTCTGCCCGAGGGGGTGTTCGGCTACAACGACGAGTTCGCCGGGCTGCTGCTGGGCGCCCTGCTCGACGCGGGGGTGGACGTCCCGGGCCGGGTGGGGTTGATGGGCGCCGATGACGTGATGCTGTGCCGCATGCTGCGGCCCACACTGTCCAGCGTGCGCGTGGAGAGCGAGAGCCCGGAGGAGATCGCCCGCCGCGTCGTCGCGTCGATCACGGAGGGCACCGAGGTCCACCTCTCACCGTGGTCCCCGGTGCCCGTCCGCCGTCAGACCTGACCCCGCGCGGCCCGAGGGGAGGGGCACGGGGTCCCCTCGCCGGGGGCGGAGCGCGGGCGGCACGCCCGCGCTCCGACCGCTCCCCTCCCCTTGGGCGACGGGCTACCTCAGCTCGACGCGGGCGGTGAGGCGCGTGTCGGCGTAGGAGCGGCCCACCAGCAGGTCGTATCCTCCGGCGACGTACTCCCACTCGCCGGCGTCCTCGGCCCAGGTGCGGATGGCGTCGCGCGGAACGGCGACCTCGACCTCGACCGTCTCCCCCGCGCCGGCCGCCACGGGCGCGAACCCGGCCAGGACCTTGGCCGGGCGGTCGCCCGGCTCGTGCGGGGCCAGGTACACCTGCACGACCTCGCGACCGGCCCGCTCGCCGACGTTGGTCAGGCGCACGCGCACCCGGGCCGCGAGGGGTTCCTCCCCCGCCTCGGCGTTCTCGACCGGGGCGACCTCCAAGGTGTCGTAGCGCCATTCGGTGTACGACAACCCGTGACCGAACCAGTAGGCGGGGGCGGCACCGTCGCGCTCCCAGCCCCGGTAGCCGATGAACGCGCCCTCTCCGTACTCCAGCACCCCGTCCTCGGGCACCACGGCGGAGACCGGGGCGTCGGCCAGAGCGGCCGGCCACGTGGTGGGCAGCCGTCCGGACGGGTCGGCCTCACCGAGCAGCACGTCGGCGAGCGCGCCGCCGACCTCCTGGCCGCCGAACCAGGCGAGCAGGATCGCCGACACGTCCTCCCGCCAGGGCATCTCCACCGGCGCGCCGGCCGAGACCACGACGACGGTGCGATCGTTGACCTCGGCGACACGGGCGACGAGGTCGTCCTGGCGGCCCGGCAGGGCGAGGGAGTCCCGGTCGAAGCCCTCCGACTCGACCTCCTCTGTGGTCCCCACCACGACGATCGCGATGTCGGCGCCGCGGGCCGTCGCGACCGCCTCGGCCAGCAGATCGGCCTCGTCGGCCAGCGGGGCGCTGTGGGTGAGGGTGAACCCGATGAAGGCGAAGTCGCCCATCCCCAGGTCCTCGTGGGCCTTCGTGACGGTGATCCGGACCGGCCTCCCCGCGGTCAACGCGACCGGCACCGTGGTGGTGGGCGGGGCGAACATGGCGGCGGCCGGGTCGTCGCCCTCGGCGAGCAGTTCCCCGTCGAACACGGTGGCGCCGTCGACGGTGAGCACGTAGCGACCCGCGCCGGAGATGCCGATCAGGTGATCGCCGCTCTCCTTCGGGGTGAACTCTCCGCCGACCTCGACGCGGTCGAGGTCGGTGTTGGAGACCCCCGAGGGGAGTTCCCCGATCCAGCGGGCGGTGCCGTCGGGCAGGGATTCGGTGGTCAGGGCCCGCCCGTCGGCGGCCCGGAACACGGCGGTGAGCGGTGTCCGCACGGGGGGCGGGCTCGTGCGGGGGTCGGTGCCGACGGCGTGCACGAGTTCGACGTCGTCGGGCAGTGCGGCGCGCAGTCCTTCGAGCGGGGACACGATGCGTTCGGCGAAGACGCCGGCGCTGCCACCGCCACTGGTGCGGGCCTCCGCGGCGGGCAGTCCGATGAGCGCGACGCGGCGGACCCGGGCGGGGGCGAGGGGCAGGGAGGCGTTCTCGTTGCGCAGCAGGACGAAGGAGCGGGCGGCGAGTTCACGGGCGACGGCGCGACCGTCGAGGTCGGCGGGCCGGTCCGCCGGGGCCACGACGGGATCGGCACCGTCGAGCACGCCCACCCGGGCCGCCAGACGCAGCACCCGGCGGGCGAGACCGTTCACGACCTCCTTCGGGACACGGCCGTCGCGAACGGCGTCGACGAGGTGTCGGCCGTAGACGGTGTTGGGTCCGGGCATGGCCACGTCCAGGCCGGCGAGCGCGTCGGCGACGGTGTCGCGGGCGGCGGTCCAGTCCGAGACGATGAAGCCGTCGAAGCCCCATTCCTCGCGCAGCACCGCGTTGAGTTCGGCGTGCTCGGTCATGGTGGTGCCGTTGACCTTGTTGTAGGAGGCCATCACGCCCCAGGGCCGGGCCTTGGCGACGATGCGCTCGAACGGGGCCAGATAGATCTCGCGCAGGGTGCGCTCGTCGACGCGCACGTCGACGGTGAAGCGGTCGGTCTCGGAGTCGTTGGCGACGAAGTGCTTGACGGTGGTGGCCACGCCCCCTTCCTGAACGCCGAGGACGTAGGCGGCGCCGATCTCGGCGGTGAGGTGGGGATCCTCGGAGTAGGTCTCGAAGTGGCGTCCGCCCAGCGGGGAGCGGTGCATGTTGACGGCGGGGGCGAGCAGGACGTGCACGCCCTTGCGCCTGGCCTCCTGGGCGAGCAGGTGCCCGGCGGTGCGGACGAGGCCACGGTCCCAGGTGGCGGCGATGGCGGTGGGGCTCGGCAGTTGGATCGAGGGGTCGTCGGGGGTCCAGTGTTCACCCCGCACCCCGACGGGGCCGTCGGACATGACCAGGCGGCCGAGACCGATGGCGGGGTTCGCGGGGAGCGCCCACAGGGAATCGCCGGAGAGCAGGGACACCACGCCCTCCAGGTCGAGGGCGGCCAGGGCCTCTTCGACACGGCGTTCGCGGGCGTCGTCGGATGCGCGCATGGGAAACCTCCGGGGGTCGCGCACGGAATTTACCTACCGATCACTCGGGAAATGATGAACCTCAGGTTAAACGCTTAACCTGAGGTTGGGAAGCCCCACCCCGAGATCGACGGGGGCGGCTAGCCTGAGACCCGACATGAGCAACGAGAGAACCGTCCCCGCCACGGGCCCCCGGCGCGCCCGCGGGCGCCCGCCGGCCACGGCGCGACGCGAGCAGATCGTCGACGCCGCCCTGGAGGAGTTCGCCGAACACGGGTTCCACAACAGTTCCCTGGCCGCCGTCGCCGAGCGGGTCGGCCTCAGCCAGCAGGGGCTCCTGCACCACTTCCCCACCAAGGAGTCGCTGCTGATCTCCGTGCTGAGCCGGCGCGACGAGATCGACGACGCCGAGTTCGGCGAGCTGAGCGACCTGGACCGGCTGCGCGACGTGGTCGAGCGCAACACCGGACGACCGGGCGTGGTACGGCTCTACACCCTGCTGTCCGCCGAGGGCCTGGCCGAGGACCACCCCGCGGGCGACTACTTCACCGAACGCTTCGCGGCGCTGCGCGTCCGCCTCGCCGACGCCCTGCGCGCCGCCCACGGCGACCGGCTGGCCGGCGGGGCCACCCCCGAGCAGGCGGCGACCCTGCTCATCGCCGCGATGGACGGTCTCCAGCTCCAGTGGTCCTACGCCCCCGGGGCGGTGGACATGCCGGACTTGATGGGAGTGCTCACCGATGTCCTGCGTGGCGGGGAGACCGGGGACCGCGCGGACTGACACCATGGGGCGCCATGGATCTCCTCTCACTGGTGGCGATACTCCTCATCGGCATCGCCGTGGGCGTCGCGCTCGGGTGGCTCCTGGCCCGGGGACAGGGCGAACGGGCACGGGCCGAGGCCGCGGCGGCGCGGGAACGGGCCGAGTTCATGGAGGAGCGGCTCGCCGAACGGTTCCGGGCGTTGTCCGCCCAGGCCCTGGAGCAGACCAACCGGAACTTCCTGGATCTGGCCGAGGGACGGTTGCGAGCGGTCGGCGTCCAGGCCGGGCACGATATGGACGAGCGGCGCCGGGCCGTGGAACGCATGGTCGAGCCGCTGACCGAGATGCTCGACCGGGTCGAACGCCAGTTGCGCGAGGCCGACGCCGGCCGGGCCGCCGCCCACGCGGAGCTGGCCAAGCAGGTCGAGTACGTGCGCGAGGGGTCCGAGCGGCTGCGCGATCAGACCCGGGCCCTGGTGACGGCGCTGCGTCGGCCGGAGGCGCGCGGCAGGTGGGGCGAGGTGCAGTTGCGCCGGGTCGCGGAACTGGCGGGGATGAGCGCGCGCTGCGACTTCGAGGAGCAGGTGGCCGTCGACAACGGGGCCCGCCGACCCGACATGGTGGTGCGCCTGGCCGGCGGCAAGAACATCGTCGTGGACTCCAAGGTGCCGCTGTCGGCCTATCTGGACGCGGTGGAGACCGGCGACGAGGAGGGGATGCGGGAGCGGCTGCGGGCGCACTCCCGGCACCTGCGAACGCACGTGGACCAGCTGGCCGGCAAGGCGTACTGGTCGGGGTTGAGCCCCTCACCGGAGTTCGTGGTGCTCTTCATCCCGGGCGAGGCGTTCCTCGCGCCGGCGCTGGAGCACGATCCCGCCCTGCTGGAGTACGCGATGGGACGTCGGGTGCACATCGCGACGCCGACGACGCTGATCTCCCTGTTGCGCACCGCGCAGTACGCCTGGCAGCAGGAGGCGTTGAGCGCGAACGCGCGGGCGGTGTTCGACCTGGGCAAGCAGTTGCACTCGCGGCTGGCCACACTGGGCGGGCACGTGGAGGATCTGGGGCGGTCGCTCTCCAAGACGGTCTCGGCCTACAACCGGACGGTGGGCTCGTTGGAGAACCGGGTGCTGGTGACGGCGCGCAAATTCGAGGAGCTGGGTCTGGTGGACGAGGAGCTGGAGCGCCCCCCGGGGGTGGAGGGGTTGCCCCGGACGGTCACCTCCCCGGAACTCACCGAGGATGCGAGTATTCGGCTGACAAACAACGGACACAACGGAGCGACCTAAAAAGAAAGATGCGAGCCCGGGAACAGGGGAATGCTCTTCCCCGGCCGAAAAGGTCGACCCTCCGGCGCCCTCGTCGACTCTCGGGACGAATGCGGACACTTCCTCCGCGAACATCCGGAACCACGGTGGTCCATCCCGGTGTCCAACGGGAGGAAGGCGTGTTCGGCACGGAAGGGGCAAGTGGACGAAATGACGACACGTTCCCCGGAAAAGAGACCGAACACTCACGAGAAGTGACACACTAAACACTGTGAGTAACACACTTGGGAGGCGAACGGCCATGCCCACGCGGAAGACGGAAGGCCCGGAACCCGGGCGGGCACCGTACTTCGTGCGGCCCGACCGCCATGGCCGCACCGCGCAGAAGAACAGGAAGCCCGGTCCCGCACGGCCGACGGGGACCCTCTCGAAGAGCGGTCCGCGTCCCGCCGCACCCCGCGCCCGTCAGAACGGCCCGCGGCTCACCGGCCGGGGCGGTGTCCTGGTCATCGCCCTCTTCAGCGTCACCGGAACGGTGCTCGCGCACGTGGCCGAACTGCCCACGGCTCCCGGTGTCGCCTTCACGCTCGCCTGTCTGCTGACCGTGTCACTGGTCCGGACGGGCGACCTGCTGTCCCTGTCGGTCAGCCCGCCCATCGCGTTCTTCGCCGCGGTGGTCGCCGCCGAGAGCGTGCTCGCCCTGGGCAACGAGGGTTTCGCCCGGGTGCTCCTGCTCGCCCTGGCCTCACGTCTGGCACAGGTCGCCCCCTGGTTGTTCCTGGGCACCGCGCTGGTCCTGGTCATCGGGGTGTTCCGGGGGCTGCCCGGCAACGTCCGGGAACTGGGCGACCAGGTGAACGGCCGCAGGTGACCGGGACCGTCCCCCGACGGCCCCGGGCCGCGTCGCCCTCTCCCCACGGCCCGCGCGAGACCGGTCCCCGGGCCGGAAGAGACTGACGCCCCCGGCCCGTGTTCCGCGAGTACCCGCCCCACCGCCCGACCACCCCGGGACGGTCCTCGGCGGACGCCTACGGCGCAGCCGCCCTCCGCTCGCGGCGGACGGCCTCCCAGCGAAGACCCTAGAAGGGCGTGTCCCCGTTCCCCGGGGCGTCGCCCTTCTCGCGCTCGTCCATGGCGGCGGCCATGGTGGCGCGAGCCCCCTCCAGCCAACGCTCGCAGATACGGGCCAACTCCTCCCCCCGTTCCCACAGCGCCAGGGAGTCCTTGAGGCTCAGTCCGCCCGCCTCCAACCGGCGCACCACGGTGTTGAGCTCTTCGCGGCTCTCCTCGTAGCCGAGTTCCGGCTCGTCGGGCTTCTCGGTCTTCGTGGGCTTCTCGGCCTTCGCGGCACCCTTGTCTGCCATGTCTATCGTTCTCCTCCGGTGTTGTCGGGCTCGGCGCCCTCGGTGCCGGGGCCCTCGTCGACGGCGTCCACGGTGACGGTGAGTCCGTCCTCGGCGAAACGCACCCGCAGGGACTCCCCCACGTCGGGTTCGACCGCCGAGCGCACCACCGAACCGTCGGCGCGCTGCACGATCGCGTACCCCCGGGCCAGGGTGGTCGCCGGGGACAGCGCGTGCAGGCGGGCCCGGGTGTGGACCAGGTTCTCGGCGGCCCGGTCCAGGGAGACCGCGAGGTTGCGCCGAGAGCGTTCGCGCAGATCCAGGATCTGTTCGGTGAGGCGGTCGATCTCCCGGACCGGGTCGGCCAGGGCCGGGCGGGAGCGGATCGAGGCCAACCAGGCGTTCTCCCGTTCCACGGCGCCGCTCAGTACCCGACGGCCCCGGTCACGGAGCTGGCGGATGATCTCCAGCTGCTCCCCCACGTCGGGAACGGTCCGCTTGGCCGCGTCGGTGGGCGTGGAGGCGCGCACGTCGGCGACGTGGTCCAGCAGCGGGGCGTCCTGTTCGTGGCCGATGGCGCTGACCACCGGCGTGCGGGCGGCGGCGACGGCGCGGACCAGGGCCTCGTCGGAGAACGGCAGCAGATCCTCCAGGGAGCCGCCGCCGCGGGCGATGACGATGACGTCGACCTCCGGACGGGAGTCGAGGTCCTTGAGCGCCTCCATCACCTCGCGCACGGCGCGATCGCCCTGAACGGCGACCTGGCGCACCTCGAAGCGCACGGCGGGCCAACGGCGACGGCTGTTCTCCAGCACGTCGCGCTCGGCCGCCGAGTCGCGTCCACAGATGAGGCCGACCGTACCGGGCAGGAACGGCAGCGGCCGCTTGCGCTCGGGGGCGAACACGCCCTCCGCCTGAAGGGTGCGGCGCAGCTGCTCCAGACGGGCCAGCAGCTCACCCAGGCCGACGTGGCGGATCTCCAGGGCACGCAGCGAGAAGGTGCCGCGCACCTCGTAGAAGTCGGGCTTGGCGTGCACCACCACGCGCGCGCCCGCCTCCGGCGGAGGCTGTTGCGCGTCCAGGACCGAGGTCTGGCAGACCACCCGCACCGAGACGTTGGCGACCGGGTCGCGCAGGGTCAGATAGGCCATGCGACCGCGCCGGTTCAACTCGGCGATCTGACCTTCGACCCAGATTCGGCCCAGCCGGCCGATCCAGCCGCCCACGGCGTTGAGGACGACGCGGACCGGCTGTGGCGCCTCGGGGGAACTCTCCATGCCCATGACACCCGAGCCTAGGCCAGGGGTGTGACGGTCGGGCCGAAGCGCGGCGGAGGTTCACGGGACCGGGGTCACGGGGCGGCGTCACCGCCGGGGGAGACGGAGTTGCCACTGCCCAGGTCGGTCACGGTCGGCTCGCCGGAGGCGTGGTGGACGGTGTTGTCGGTCCCGACGATGTGGACGGACTCCACGGAGCCGATGTGCACGTCGAGGTCGCTGCCCGTGACGGTGACGGTGGTGCAGGAACCGTTGAGGACGACGCGGGTCCGCTCGGCGACGACGTTGACCGCGCGGCCCTCGCAGTCCTCGGTGACGTCGCCCTGGCCCGAGGCGATGGTGAGCACGTCGTCGCCTCCGAGGCCGATGTTCACACCGCCCTCCCCGTCGACGGAGACCTCGTTGTCCCCCTCGCCGACGGACACGCCGTCGGGGTCGACACCGACCTCCTGGCCGCCGGGAAGGCTGAAGGAGCAACCGGTGAGCCCGAAGACCGCGGCCGACAGGAGTGCGGCGGCCGAGACGGCCGGGGTGCGACGGACAGGGGTAGCGCTCATGGTGGTGGGGCCTTTCGGTGGGAGCGTCGATCTCTCGACGGGTGAGACGCCCCGACCGTCGACCGGGTTCCCCGGTACGCGGACGGGCGCCGCCGTGCTCGGCGACGCCCGTCCGGTCCGTGTCGCCGGTCCCCCTCGCGGATCGCGAACCCTCAGGCCTCGGTCTCCAGCTTGGCGATGCGGTTGTCGTACATCCTGATGAACTCGGCGCGACCCTGGTGGGCGACCTCGTAGGCGCGCAGGTCGCGGACCTGGGCGATGGTGAGCTTGCGCAGCCGGGCGCGGACCGAGGGCAGGGTCAGCGCGTCGTAGGTGGGAACGGCCAGGTCCTCGACGGCGGGGGCGTTCTCCTTGCGGACCTTCTCCAACACCTCGGTGTCGGCGACCTCGGTCTTGGCCTCGGCCGCCGCGATCTCCTCCGCGATGGTCTCGCCGGGCTCGGTGAGGTCGGCGGTGGCGGGGGTGACGGGTTCCTCGGCCGCGGGGGCCTCAGCGACGGGCACCTCGACGACGGGGGTCTCCGCCTTCTCTGCGGCCTTGTCCTCGACCGGCTCGGCCTTGTCCTCGACGGGCTCGGCGACCTTCTCCTGCGCGGCCGGCTCCTCGGTCTTCGGAGCCTCGGCGACCGGGGTCTCGACGGTCGCGGTGGCCTCCGTCGCAGCGGACTCGGCGGGGGCGGTCTTCTCCTCGGCGGGGGTGGGGACCGTTTCCTTGCGCCCGAAGAGGCCCTTGAACAGGGTCACGACTTTCGTGGCGATTGTCGGGTTCGACATGTGGCGGGGGCTCCTGATTGCTCTCGGCGTGGGCGGGTCACGCTCCGCGGTCCGAGCCGGGCCGAGTGAGGGCGAACCGCCTATAACACATGGTGATGGTGAACCAGGATAGAGGAGGGAGGAACACCATGAGCAGGAGATAAGTGAACGATTTCGCCACTTCGCAGCAGAACCGGAGGCCCGTCGTTGCGATACCGTCACCTTGGCCCCGGGTACGGGCCCCACGCCGCGGCGCGAAGCCTCCCGCCGACCTTCGGGACGTGTGCTCTCCCACTCCGGCACAGCGCACCTTCGGAGCCCACCTAGGATGTGACACATGACAGCGACGACCACCGACACCAAGCAACGCCGTGTGCTTCTCGCCAACCCCCGGGGTTACTGCGCCGGTGTGGACCGCGCGGTCATCACCGTCGAGAAGGCCCTGGAGCAGTACGGCGCCCCCGTCTACGTCCGCAAGCAGATCGTGCACAACACCCACGTGGTGCGAAGCCTGGAGGAGCGCGGCGCCGTCTTCGTCGAGGAGACCGAGGAGGTGCCCGAGGGCGCGATCGTCGTCTTCTCCGCCCACGGCGTCTCCCCGGCCGTGCACGAGGAGGCCTCCAAGCGCAGCCTCAAGACCATCGACGCCACCTGTCCCCTGGTGACCAAGGTCCACAAGGAGGCCAAGCGCTTCGCCTCCGAGGACCGGGACATCATTCTCATCGGCCACATCGGCCACGAGGAGGTCGAGGGCACCAGCGGTGAGGCCCCCGAGCACATCCAGATCGTGGAGAGCCCGGACGAGGTCCACAAGCTGGAGGTCCGCGACCCGGACAACGTGTCCTGGCTGTCGCAGACCACCCTGTCGGTGGACGAGACCAACGAGACCGTCGACGCCCTGCGCACCAAGTTCCCGAACCTGCTCGACCCGCCCAGCGACGACATCTGCTACGCCACCACCAACCGCCAGGTCGCCGTCAAGACGATGGCCCCCGAGTGCGAACTCGTCATCGTGGTGGGCTCGGACAACTCCTCCAACTCGGTGCGGCTGGTCGAGGTCGCCCTGGCCGCCGGCGCCGACGCCGCCCACCTGATCGACAACGCCTCGCTCATGGACGACGCGTGGCTGGAGGGCGTCACCACCGTGGGCGTCACCAGCGGCGCCTCCGTACCGGACATCCTGGTCCAGGAGCTGCTCCGGCGCCTGGCCGGGCACGGTTACGAGGACGTGGCCCTGGTGACCACCGCCGACGAGACGCTGACCTTCTCCCTGCCCAAGGAGCTGCGTCGCGACCTGCGCGCCGAGTAGTCGCGCGAGCGCGGAACACGGGAGGAGGGCCCCGGGCGACGAACGTCCGGGGCCCTCCTCCTGTGGCGCGTTCCGGGTCAGTCCTCCTCGGTGGGCTCGGGCGACGACACGTCGGAGTCGTCGTCCGTCACCAGGCCGCCGGCGAACCCCGCCAGTTCGTCGAGGTCGGCCGGGCCGGCCACGACCAGCGTGTACCCGTCCTCGCGCAGGACCAGGGCCGACCACTCCTCGGACTCGCGGTGCTCCCACTCACGGCCGCCGACCGAGACCGTGCCGGTCTCCTCGGCGCCCCTGGCCCGGGCGGAGACGACCGCGTCCGGGTCGCCGTCGCTCTGGGTGAACATCACATGGCTGTCCTCGGCGGTCGCGAAACCGACGCTCCACTCGACCGGGCCGGTGGTGTCCAGGGTCGAACTGGTGGGCGTCCACCCCCGCTCGACGAGGTCCGCGGCGGGCAGCGTCACCGGGTAGTCGGCGGCCTCACGCACCACGTCGGCCTCGGGCCGGTAGTCCACGGAGGGGATGTTCTCGCCCGAGCGCGTGGAGACCACGAACGCCAACGCCAGGACGATGACGATGATGACGCCGAGGGAGATGGCGTAGTTCTTGAAGGTCGCGCTGGACCGGCTGTGCTCACTCATGACGCCTCCAGCTTGCCGCAGGTCGTGGAGCACACCGACCCGGGGTGCGGTTACCCGTCCCGGCGCCCGCGCGGCTGGAGCTGGTCGAGCAGCCGGGTGATGTCGTCGGCCAGTCGGCGGGCGTCGGCGTCGTCGCGGTTGACCACCTCGGCGACGGCCAGCAGCATCGCGCCGGCCACCACGATCAGCAGGGCCTCGTCCACCGGTTCGTCGGCCTTGCGGTACAGGGCGACGTTGCGGTCGGTCCACTTGGTGAGCCGGGCCCGCAACTGGTACTCGAAGCCGGGTGGGCCGTCACCGCTGAAGAACAGCCGTGTGGTCTCCCTCTCCTCGATGCAGCCGAGCAGATAGGCGCGGGCCGCGAGGTTCATCAGCCGGGTGGGATCGCTCTCACCCCGGGCCCGGGCGTCCATCACCGCCTGGTGGGTGCGCTCCTGCTGGCGCTGCTGGAACTCCTCGTACAGGGCGAGGTAGAGGTCGGCCTTGCCGGTGAAGTGGTGGTAGAGGCTGCCCACGCTGGCGCCGGCCACCGCGACGACCTCGCTGACCCCGGCCTTGGCGAACCCCACGGTGCGGAAGACCTGGGCGGCGGCTTTGAGCAGGGCGCTGCGCGTCGCCGCCCCTCGTGGGGAGACCCGTGTCGGCCTGTCCGTCTTTTCCACTGTCACGCCCTCACTCCCGTCCCGATCACGCCAGGGTAGACCTTACGCGTCCGACCGGACACGGGAGCGTACCCATGGAGAGGGCGGATCACGTCGGGTGACTACCCTAAGACGTGAATCCCACCCTGTTCCCCTGACGGAAGGTGTCGCTCCATGTCACAGCCCGGCGGTCCCACCGCGCCCGACCGCAACCTCGCCCTCGAACTGGTCCGCGTGACCGAGACCGCCGCGCTGGCGGCGGCCCGTTGGGTCGGCAAGGGCGACAAGAACGGCGCTGACGGTGCGGCCGTGCGCGGGATGCGTCACATGATCAGCACGGTGTCGATGAACGGCACCGTGGTCATCGGCGAGGGCGAGAAGGACAACGCCCCGATGCTCTACAACGGTGAGAGCGTCGGCGACGGCGGCGGCCAGGAATGGGACGTGGCCGTCGACCCGATCGACGGCACCACCCTGACCGCGATGGGCATGCCCAACGCGATCGCCGTCATCGCGCTGAGCCCGCGCGGGTCCATGTTCGACCCGTCCGCCGTGTTCTACATGGAGAAGCTGGCCGCCGGCCCCGAGGCGGCCGACGTGGTGGACATCGCCGCTCCCGTCGCCGACAACATTCGGGCGGTGGCCCGGGCCAAGGGGAAGTCGCCGCAGGATGTGACGGTCGTCATCCTCAACCGGCCGCGGCACGAACGGATCGTCAAGGAGGTGCGCGACGCCGGCGCCCGCATCAAGTTCATCAGCGACGGTGACGTGGCGGGCGCGATCATGGCGGCCCGCGCCGGCACCGGCGTCGACCTGCTGCTGGGCATCGGCGGCACCCCCGAGGGCATCATCACCGCGTGCGCGATGAAGTGCCTGGGCGGTGTCATCCAGGGACGGTTGTGGCCCAAGGACGACGCCGAGCGCGCCAGGGCCGTCGAGGCCGGGCACGACCTGGGCCGGGTGCTGCACACCGACGACCTGGTCTCCTCCGACGACGTGTTCTTCGCGGCGACCGGCATCACCGACGGCGAACTGGTCGGCGGCGTGCGCTACGAGTCCTCTCGGGTCACCACCGACTCGCTGGTGATGCGGGGCCGCAGCGGCACCGTCCGCCAGGTGCTCAGCGAGCACCGGTTGGGCAAGCTGGCGGCCTACAGCGGCGTGGACCTGACCTCCGCCCCGCAGCTCTGACCCTCCGTTCCCTCACACGGGTGGTCGGCCGCGGGCCCCGGAACCCCGCGTCGACCGCCCGCTCCCCTGTCTTCACGTCCGCGCGAGAGAACCACATCCGGGTGAACCGGCATCAGAGATGTCGTCGGTAGCGCGGACACCGCGCCTGTGAGAATTCCGTCGGAGGTCCGATGTCCTACCCTGATCCCCACCAGCAGCCCCAGTGGCAGCCGCACCAGCCAGGGCTGCCCGGTCAGGGGCACCCTCCGGCGCCGGGCGTCGTTCCCCCCGGCGCCGTTCCCCCCGGCGGAATGCCCGGACAGCACTACGCCGGTCCCGGATACCCCGGTGGCCCGGGAGGCCCCGGCTATCCTGGCGGCCCGGGAGGCCCCGGCTATCCTGGCGGCCCGGTACCGCCCGGCGGCGGTGGCGCCCGGCGCAACCGCTGGCTCATCCCGGCGGCTGCGGGCACCGCGGTCGTGCTGATGGCCGGCACCGTGTGGGCCACCGTGTCCCTGGTGAGCTTCGGCGGCCCCCAGCCGGAGGAGGTGCTCCCCGGCAGTTCCCTGGCGTTCGGCAAGGTCGACCTGGCCATCGACGGATCCCAGGCGATCGAGCTGCTGGAGTTCGTCGAGCGGCTCCCGGCCGAGGTCACCGAGCAGACGGACACCCCCGACGGGGACATGACCGGGCTCTTCGCCGAGGTGTTCGTCGACGCGTTCCCCGAGAGCTCCCCGAGCCAGGACCGGGTCGAGGAGTGGATCGGCCAGCGCGTGGGCTTCTCGGTGTGGCCCGTCTCCGGTGACGCGGAGGTGGAGGAGGGAGCCGGCGTCGCGGTGGCCGTCGCGCTGGCCGTCGAGGACCCGCGCAAGGCCGAGGAGGACTTCGCGGGGATCGCCGCGGAGGAGGAGGACCTGGCCTACTCGGTGGACGGCGACTACCTCGTTTTCACCCACTCCGACGCCGCCCTGTCCGATCTGGAGCGGCAGATCGACGAGCACGGCTCGCTGGCCGACAACGACGTCTTCTCCGAGGACGTCTCCGGGGTCGCCTCCGGCAGTCTGGCCGTGGCCTGGGCCGACCTGGGCGCGGCCATGGAGATCGAGGCGTTCGCCCGGGAGTTCGAGTCGGAGCTCTCGACGGAGACGGCCGACTTCTCCGGTCGGGCGACCGCGTCGGTGCGGGTCGACGGCGAGTACCTGGAGGCGCGGATGGACGCCTTCGCCTTCGAGGTCAACGAGGCCGACCTGTCCTGGCTGTCGGAGGCGCCGGGCGAGAGCGTGAACGCCCTGGGCGACCTGCCGGACAACACGGTGATCGCGGTCGGCGCCAGCGGACTGGACCAGGCGCTGATCGAGGCCTACGACAGCGAGGAGATCCCGTTCTTCAGCAGCTCCGGCGAGCAGCAGGAGTTCGAGCGGGGCATGAACGGCATGGGCATCTCCATGCCGGAGGGCTTCAGCGATCTGCTGGGTTCGTCGACGTCGTTCGGCATCACCCAGATCAGCCTGGACGACTTCTTCGGCGGCTACGGGAGCGAGCAGATCTCGTTCCAGTACCGCGCCGTCGGCGGTGACGAGACGGCCATCACCGAGTTCCTCGCGAACGACGACCCGTACTCCACCCCGCCGGGGGTGTCCGGCGAGGGCGACACCGTGGTCGTGTCGCAGGGCAGCAGCGGCACCGGCCGCCTGGCCGACGACCCGGTCTTCCAGCAGACCATGCAGGAGATGGACAGCGCGGTGATGGCCGGGTACTTCGACATGCGCCAGGTGCTGACCACGAACGACGTGGAGAACCCCGACGAGTGGGGCGCGCTCGGCATGGCGCTGAGCGTCACCGAGGAGGGTGCGCGCAGCACCGTCGAGCTGCGCTGGGCGCCCAGCGCGGGCTGACGTCCGACACGGCGAAAGGGAGCGGCGGGGGGTCTGGACCCCCGCCGCTCCCTCGTTCTCACACGTGTCCCGTCAGCCGACCATACGGCGGCGCATCTGGAACCCGGCCAGGAACCACATGAGCACGATGAACGCCACCAGGACACCGATGTGCAGCAGCAGCGCCCCGGCGTCGAGCCCGCCGAAGACGGACCCGCGGATGAGTTCGACCGCGTGGTAGAGCGGGTTGATCACGGCGACGCCCTGGACCCAGCCCGGCAGCTCGGTGAGCGGGAAGAACGTGCCCGCCACCAGGAACAACGGGGTGAACAGACCGCTGAACACGTAGTCCATGGACCGCACCGACGTGATCACCGCGGAGATCCAGATGCCGAACAGCGCGAAGGCGAACCCGGCGAGGAACGCGATGAACGGCACCAGCAGGCCGCCGAGGCCGGGCCGCAGCCCGAACCCCATGGCCACCAGCAGCGGTACGCACCCGTAGACGCCGGAGCGCATCGCCAGCCACAGGGCCTCGCCGGTGACGAGTTCGCGGACGTCGATGGGGGTGGCGAGGATGCCCTCGTAGGTGTGCAGGAAACGGCGCTTGATGAAGGTGTTGATGACGGCGGGCATCATCGACTGGAACATCACCGACACCGCGACGATGCCGGTGCCGAGGAAGTCGATGTAGCTGAAGCCGGCCAGGGTGCCGATGAGCGCGCCCATCCCGAACCCGAAGCAGAGCAGGTACAGGGTGGGTTCGACGACGGCGGCGAACGTGGTGGCCCGCCACGACCGGCCGTAGAGGATCCACTCGCGGGCGACGATGCCCATGACGGCGTCCATCTCGAACCGACCGGGTCGGGCGTGGGTCTCGGGCCGGGCGTCCTCCCGGTCTCGCAGCCGACGCGCGTCGGTGTGGTCGATGCTCAATCGACACTCTCTCCTGTCAGGGTCACGAACACGTCCTCCAGGTTGCTCGCCCGGCGCAGGGGCACGGTGAGCCGGTCCCGGAGGGACGGGGGCAGTTCCTCGGCCCGCAGGACCGACACCGCGGTGCCGGTACGGCGGGTGGTGAAGCCGTGGTCGCGGATGAGGTTCTCCAGGACGTCGATGCCGTGCTCGTCGGGGGTGTACTCCTCGACGGTGGTGCCGGCGTACTTGGCGACCAGGTCGGCGGGGGTGCCGCGTTCGATGATCCGGCCCGCCGCCATGAGGGCCACCTCGTCGGAGAGGCGTTCGGCCTCCTCGATGTAGTGGGTGGACATGAGCACCGTCGCCCCCTCTTGGCGGAGCGCGTCGATGACGCCCCACAGGTCCTGGCGGACCTGGGGGTCCAGCCCGACGGTGGGTTCGTCCATGAGGACCAGTTCGGGTCGGTGCAACAGGGCGCGGACGATGAGGAGGCGTCGGCGCATGCCGCCGGACAGGTCCTCGACGACCGTGTCGCCGCGATCTTCGAGCTGGGCGATGCGCATGGCCCGCGCGATGGCCTCTCGACGGCGGGCGCGGGGCACCCGGTACAGGAACGAGAACATCCGCAGGTTCTGCTCGACGGTGAGTTCCTCGTCGAGGTTGTCGTGCTGGGGCACGACGCCCATGCGGGCGCGGGCCCATTTGGACTCGGCGGGGATCTCGTGGCCGAGGATGCGGATCTCTCCCTCGTCGGCGAGGGACTGGGCGGTGAGCATCTTCATCGTCGTCGACTTGCCGGCGCCGTTGGGGCCGAGGAGCCCCAGGACGACGCCCTGGGGGACCTCCAGATCGAGGCCGTCGACGGCGGTGAGCGATCCGAAGCGTTTGACGACTCCGCGCAGGTGCAACGCGGGAACGTCCGGGGACGCGCTCGGGGTCGCCGGCGCGCGGTCCGAGACGTGGAGACCGGGGTCGGAAGAGGTCATAGTGCCACGGTAGGGCCCGGGTACGACGAAAATCCACGGATTTTACGCGGCGCGAACGTTCTCCGTGTCCGAAAAAGGGGTCATGGAAACCCGGAGGTCGGACGGAGCGAACACGGGCGACGATAAGCCCGGTCCTTCGACAATGGGACACGAGGGGCGTCGATCGACGACACGCCCCTCGATCCGTGAAAGAGCAGGTCGAAAGCCATTCGACCATGAACCAAAAACAAACCTTACTGTTGCCCGGATGATCCGTCAAACATCCAGGTCAGCGACCTTTATCCAAGAAAGGCTTCTTTTTTCGGACGATATCTGTATAGTCACTTTCCCTACCTTTCGGACGGGCTGGAAGCCCGGCCGGCCCCTATCGACCGGGCCTGTCCGATAGGTGGTCCTCCAGCCCGGACGGCCGCGCGGATTCGCGATCCGCACGGCTCCCCGCAAGTCCACGACTTGAGGAGACACCCCCTGATGAACGTCGGACGCATCCTGCGATCCGCGGCGGCCCTGGCCGCCGCCCCCGTCATGTTCGCCGGCCTGGCCGCCGCCCCCGCGAACGCCCACGGCACACTCGGAAATCCGATCAGCCGCGTCGCCGCCTGTTATCAGGAGGGCCCCGAACAGGTGTCCTCGGACATGTGCGTGCGACTCGTCCAGGAGAACGGCACCCAGCCGCTCTACGACTGGCACGAGGTCAATCTGGCCAACGCCGACGGCCGCCACCGGGAGATCATTCCCGACGGCGAGCTGTGCAGCGCCGGCCGCGACAAGTACTCCGCCCTGGACCACCCCGGCTCCTGGCGGACCACCGCGCTGCCCGCCGGCGGTTCGGAGTTCACGTTCGAGTACACCGCGGCCGTGCCCCACAAGGGCTACATCGAGTACTACGTCACCAGGGACGGCTGGGACCCGAACACGCCGTTGGCCTGGGGCGACCTGGAGCCCGAACCGTTCGCCGTGCATGATCGGCCGGTGGCCGAGAACGGGATCTACTCCTACGCCACGACGCTCCCGGAGAAGAGCGGCGAGCACCTGATCTACTCGATCTGGCAGCGCACCGACAGCCCCGAGGCCTTCTACACCTGTTCCGACGTGACCTTCGGGGACGGCGTCGCCACCACGCCGGTCTCCGACGACGAGGGTTTCCAGGTGGACGAGGACGATCTGGCCGCCATCGACCACGGTGACCACACCGAGGACGTCGCGGCGGAGGAGACGACCGTCCCCGAGGAGCCGACCGAGACCGCGGAGGCCGCCGAGGAGACCGCGGAGGCCGCCCCCGCGGCCGACGAGGCGAACCCGCCGGCCGCCCACGACGCCCACGCCGCCGACCGGCCGGAGCTGCCCCGGACCGGCGGCGCCCTCACCGGGCTCTTCGCCGCCGCGCTGACCCTGATGGCGGTCGGCGCGGGGACCCTGTGGCTGGTCCGCCGCCGCCAGGGCGCCTGACCCGCCCCGTCCGGCCGCCGGGAGGGCCCGGCGGCCGGACGGAAAATCCGTTGTCCCTGATCCGACCGCGATCTAGCATCGACGGCGACCTGTGAACGACGAACACCGAGGGCCCGCCCCGGTGCAGGAGAAGGTGGCCGATGACCCCGAACGCGCCGAGCGCGCCTCACCCGCACCGGGACGTCCGCTCCCTCCGGAGCCCCTGACCCGTACCGAGAAGCGCTCGGCCTGCTCCCGCTGATCCTTTCCACCTCCAGCGAGGAGTCCCTCCGGTGTCCACCACCGAACCGAGCCCCACCCCGCGCGCCCTCACCTTCGACTGTGTGCGCTGCGGCCTCACCGTCTCCGCCCTCGATCCGGACGGGCGCGAACGCGATCACTGCCCCGGTTGCCTGAGCTCCCGCCACGTCGTCGACCACGACGGTGACGGTGCCTCCGCGTGCGACGGGCGGATGGTCCCCCTCTCCATCGCGGTGCCGCGCGGTGGCGTCTGGGTCCTCGTCCACCGGTGCGTCCGCTGCGACGAACTGGCCGAGAGCGCCGTCGCCGCGGACGACAACCCCTTGGTGCTCATGCGCATCGCGGTCCGGCCGCTGGCCGACCCGCCCTTCCCGCTCGACCTGCTCGGGGAGGTGTGACATGGGACGTCGTAACCGGGATCGCCGCGAACGACGGCCCCAGCGGCCCAAGACCGTCCCGCACGCCCACGGCGAGGTCGGTGGGGCGGGGTCGTTCCGTTGCGCGGGCTGTCGGCTGGAGGTGCCCGCGATCGCGCCCGGCACCTCCCACCGCAATCACTGCCCGCACTGTCTGACCAGCCTGCACGTGGACCGGCGGATCCCGGGCGACCGGGCCGCCGATTGTCGCGGGCCGATGGTCGCGTTGAGCCTGGCGGGCCGGACCGACGGCGAGTGGAGACTGGTCCACCGCTGTTCGCGTTGCGGTGAGTTGAGCGTCAACCGGATCGCGGGGGATGACAACGCCCGCGCCCTGGTCCGGCTGGCGGTCCGGCCGCTGGCCGGGGCTCCGTCGGGGTTCGCCGCGGCGGCCCGCGGCGCCCTGGCCCGGCTCTGAGGCGTCGGTCCCGGCCCCGGTCAGCCCTCGACGGGCGCGAACGGGTCCGGGACCGCTCCGGTCCACCGGTGCAGGCGGGCCACACCGGTCTCCAGGAGGACGCCGTTCTCCTGCCGGCGACCGCGCTCGACCACGTAGAAGCGGCCGTCGCCGAGGGAGGCCAGTCCGTACTGGCCACCGCTCACCGGCCACCCCGCCACACCCGTGGGGTCGTGGAGTACACCGCCCTCGCGCAACGACAGCAGCCAGCCCCTCTCCTCTTCGGCCTGGCCCCGGATCGGGCCGAGCACCGGACGCCGGGAACCGTCGACGACGTACAGGGAGTGGTTGGGGAAGTGCGGTTTGACACCCGTGTAGACCGCCATGAACCAGTCGCCGGTGGCGGCGTCGTACTCCAGGTTCCGCACCCCGTGGGTGGTGTTGCCGGTGTAGACGAAGTACTTGCCCGCGGGACGGCGCGGACCGCTGGTGTGCGGCGCGTCCTGGTCGAGGGGCCGGCCCAGTCGGCGCCACCGGGACACGTCGTACTGGAGCAGCACCTGGTGGTCGTTGTCCTCGCGGTCGGCGTTGGCGTAGATCCCATAGGCGACGGTCAGCATCGTCCGTCCGCCGGAGCGGCCGAACTCGGGGCCGAAGGCGATCCCGTCGATGCCGCTGCACCCGTAGCGGTGATCGGCGGTGGCGGCGACGTTGCCGTCGAAGACCCCGTCCCCGTCCATGTCGGCGGTGTAGTCGGCGACGACCTCCGCCAGGTGGACCGTGGTGAGCACCCCGTCGGTCTCGGCGTCCATGCCGACGCGGGTGATGCGGTCGGGGTCGAAGATCGCGATGTAGAACGCCTCGGCCGCCCTGTACTCCAGGGAGCCGTAGATCCGGCCGTCGCGTGCGTCGACGTCGAGGTCGCCCAGGTGCCCGGTCAGTCCGGTGACGGTGCCGATGACCTCGCCGGCCAGGTCGGTCTTGACGAGGGTGTCGGTGAAGGAGAAGTACACGTGTCCGCGTTCCCGGTCCAAGGCGATGCCCTGGACGTGTCCGGAGCGCCAGGCCCCGCCGTGCACGGACACCGGGAGTTCCGCGAGGCCCGGTCCGGCGGGTGTGGGGGCCGCGACGGCCGGGGAGGGGGCCGGGGCGACGAACGCCGTCAGCACCGTGCTCAGGGCCATCGCCCAGGTCGTCGGTCTCCTCCACGTTCCGATCACGCCCATGTCGCCTCCGCCCTTCGCGTCCGTACCGGAAACCACAGTCCGGAAACTAGGCGTGCGCGATGAACCGGGGACTCCCCGGCGGGCGACCGGTCGGGGAACACCGGCCGAACCCGTGCCGGGACGGGGGGGTCGGCGCTCGTCCAGGGCGTCCCCCGTGGGTGCCGCCCGTCGTGAGCGGCGTCCCGGGGCGTTCATCGCAAGGTCGACGGAGGAGTCCGGGTGGGCGTCACCGACCTCCATGGTCGGTACATCTAGGGTGGTGGTGTGAGTGAGGAAGTGTCCCCCGGTCGCCTGCGCGCCTCCCACAGCGACCGCGAACGGGTACTGAAGGTGCTGCGCGAGGCCGCGACCGACGGCCGCATCGATCTCGACGAGTTCGAGGAACGGTCCTCCCGGGCCCAGGAGGCCAGGGTCCTGGGCGATCTGCCGCCGCTCACCGAGGATCTGCTGCCCGCCGAGGAGCAGCCCATCCGGTTGGACCACCAACCCGCCTTCGGGGTGTTCGGCACCGCCGTCCGCCGGGGCCGGTGGGTCGCCTACCCCGGCGACCTGGTCCTGGCCCTGTTCGGCCGGGTCCGGGTGGACATGCGCGAGGCCCTGTTGCTGCACGGCCATCACCGGATGGTCGTCACCGCCGTCGTGGGCCGGGTGGAGATCGAGGTTCCCGACGGGGTCGAGGTGCGCGTCAACGGCCGTTCCCTGCTGGGGCGGCGCAGCACCACGGCGCGGAGGTCGGATCTGTCGAATCCTCCGGTGCTGGAGATCGACGGGTTCTCGCTGTTGGGCACCGTTCGCGTCCGGGCGCCCAGGCGTTCCCGGTTCCCCAGGCTGAAACGCCGGGAGAGGCGTCCCGGCATCGACTCCTGACCTGCCTCGATGTCAACATGACGCGCGCAACATCGCCTTGGCGGGGTGAGGTGACGGTGTGCTCCGGTGCGTCTGGCAGGCTGGGTTTCACAGGTCTTCCCAGGAGAGTGTGGTAGCCAATGAGTGAGTTCCGTATCGAGCACGACTCGATGGGTGAGGTCAAGGTCCCGGTCGACGCCAAGTGGCGGGCCCAGACCCAGCGCGCCGTCGAGAACTTCCCGATCTCGGGACAGGGCCTGGAGGGCGCCCACATCGCCGCCCTCGGTCAGATCAAGGCCGCCGCCGCGAAGGTCAACGCCGAGCTGGGCGTCATCGGCGACGACCTGGGCAAGGCGATCCGCGAGGCCGCTCTGGAGGTCGCCGACGGCAAGTGGAACACCGAGTTCCCGATCGACGTCTTCCAGACCGGTTCCGGCACCTCCAGCAACATGAACACCAACGAGGTCATCGCCACGGTCGCCAAGGAGCGCACCGGCCTCGACGTCCACCCCAACGACCACGTCAACGCCTCGCAGTCGTCCAACGACGTGTTCCCCTCCTCCATCCACATCGCCGCCACCTCCGCCGTGATCAACGACCTGGTCCCGGCGCTGCGGCACCTGGAGGAGGAGCTGACCCGCAAGTCCGTCGAGTTCGCCTCGGTGGTCAAGAGCGGCCGTACCCACCTGATGGACGCCACCCCCGTCACCCTGGGTCAGGAGTTCGCCGGTTACGCCGCCCAGGTGCGCTACGGCGTCGAGCGCCTGGAGGCGTCCCTGCCGCGCGTCGCCGAGCTGCCGCTGGGCGGCACCGCGGTGGGCACCGGCATCAACACCCCGGAGGGCTTCTCCGCCCGGGTGATCGCCGAGATCGCCGCCCACACCGGTCTGCCGCTGACGGAGGCCCGCGACCACTTCGAGGCGCAGGGCGCCCGTGACGGTCTGGTCGAACTGTCCGGCCAGCTGCGGACCATCGCGGTGGGCTTCGCCAAGATCGCCAACGACATCCGCTGGATGGGCTCGGGCCCGACCACCGGCCTGGGCGAGCTGTACCTGCCCGACCTCCAGCCGGGTTCCTCGATCATGCCGGGCAAGGTCAACCCGGTGCTGTGCGAGGCCGTGCTCCAGGTCTCCTCGCAGGTCGTCGGCAACGACGCCGCCGTCGCCTTCGGCGGTGCCAGCGGTAACTTCGAGCTCAACGTGCAGCTGCCGCTGATCGCCCGCAACGTGCTGGAGTCGATCCGTCTGCTCACCAACGTCTCGCGCGTGTTCGCCGACCGCTGCGTCGCCGGCATCACCGCCAACGAGGAGCAGTGCCGGACCTACGCCGAGTCCTCTCCCTCGATCGTCACCCCGCTCAACCGCTACATCGGCTACGAGGAGGCCGCCAAGGTCGCCAAGCAGTCGCTGAAGGAGAAGAAGACCATCCGCCAGGTGGTCCTGGAGCGCGGCTACGTCGAGGACGGCAAGCTCACCGAGGAGCAGCTGGACGCCGCCCTGGACGTCCTGAAGATGACCAACTCCCGGTAGGTCGATCACCGAAGGTGACGACGGGGCGCCCCGCCGTGCGGGGCGCCCCGTCGCGTGTCGGTACGCCCCGCGGAGGAGGGGGTATTCGATGACGCTTCGGTTCCGATGCCCTCTGTTCAGGAACCTTCCCCTACCGGAAGGCGTCGGACATTCTTGAACAGAGCACCCGATCCTGGGCCCGCGTCCGAGAGGGCAGTACATGTCGAGCAACAGCGACAATGAACGCGTCGTCGCGAACCGTTACGTCCTGCGCCGAGAACTCGGCCGGGGCGGCATGGGTGTGGTGTGGGAGGCCTTCGACCCGTCCCTGGATCGCGCGGTCGCCATCAAACAGGTGCTCCTGCCCGACCACTTCACCGACTCCGAGCGGTCCGACGCCCACGCCCGGGTGCGCCGTGAGGCACGGTCCGCCGCGCGGATCTCGCACCCCTCCGTGATCACCATCCACGACGTGTTCGACTTCGAGGACGACCCGTGGGTCGTCATGGAGCTGGTCGAGGGCGGTTCGCTCCAGGACCTCCTCGACGAGCGCGGCACCCTGGACGTCGACACCGTGGCCGAGATCGCCAAGGCCCTGCTCAAGGCGGTCCAGGCGGCCAACGCGGCCGGGGTCCTGCACCGGGACATCAAGCCCGGCAACATCATGATGTCCTCCGACGGCCGGGTCATCCTCACCGACTTCGGCATCGCCACCATGGAGGGTGGGCCGAGCATCACCCGCACCGGTGCGCTGATCGGCTCACCGGAGTACATGCCTCCGGAGCGGCTGGAGGGCGGACCCGCCGAACACCGGGGCGACCTGTGGAGCATCGGCGTGACGCTGTTCGCCGCCGTGGAAGGGCTCTCCCCCTTCCGCCGCGACTCCATCACCGCGGCCATCGCGGCGGTCCTCTCGGCGCCGCCGCCGCCGATGCGCCGGGCCGGCCGGTTGACCCCGGTGATCTCCGGACTGCTGGAGCGCGATCCCGACCGGCGGCTGAACGTGGAGGGGGCGCTGGCCCTGCTCGACGGGCGTGGCGGCGCCGCGGGCGACGCGAGCGGCCCTCACCGGGCGTTCGTCCCCGGCCCCGGCCCGGCCTCCGACAGCGGTCCGCTGCCGCCGCACGCGACGGCGAACGTCGGCTTCGGACCCGCCGGCCCCTCCGGCCCCATCACCGGCGAACGGTTCGCCGGCCCCGGCCCGACGAGCGGCCCCGTCTCCGGCCCGGTCGGGCACCCCCCGCAAGGCCCGCACACCGGTGCGCACACCCCCGCCCGGCCGTTCCCTCCCCCTGGCCCGACGACCCCCGCCACCCCGTTCGGTCCGCAGGGGCGTCCCCCCGTCTACGCCGCGCACAGCGGCGGGCACGGCGGCACGATCACCCCGAACCGCCCCTCCGCGCCCGCGCCCTCCTCCTCCGGTCCCGGCCGAACGCTGGCCGGTCTCGGCTGCGGTGCCTTGGCGCTGCTGCTCATCGCGGTACTCGTGGTCGGCGGCATGCTGATGTCCCGTTCGGGCGGCGAGGACCCCGGGCCCGAGGCGGACGGGGCGCCCGACACCACCGTCCCCTCCGAGCAGGACACCCCGCCCACCCCCGCGGACGTCCCCGACGAGGGGAACGATGACGACGGCCAGGACGGCCCGCCCCCCTACGACGACCTGGAGACCTACGAGTCCCAGTGGTTCGACGTGGACTACCCGGAGGGGTGGCAGGTCGACGACAGCCGGATCGAGGAGAGCCTGGTCGCGTTCATCGCCCCCGGCAACGACCACCAGGTGTGGGTGGCCGGCTGGACGGAGGAGGAGTTCGAGGGGAGCAGCGCCGACTACCTCGCCCAGACCAAGGGCGGGACCGACGTCGAGGGCGACGTGACCACCGGCTACGTCCAGCTCGGCCTGGACGAGTACGACGAGGACGAGTACGGGGACGACTGGGACGTCGCCATGGTGCGGGCCGACTTCACCAACGACACCTGGACCAGCACCGACCGCCGTTTCTGGGCCTACGCCATCAACACGGACTACGAGGGCCAGCGGGTGTTCTACATGGTCACCGTGAACGTGCCACGCGGCGACGCCGGGTTCTACGAGGAACTGCCCGCCGAGGTCATGGACTCCTTCGACCCGCACCTGTGACGGGTCCCCGGGAACGGGGACGGCCCCCGGCGGATTCTCGCCGGGGGCCGTCGTGCGCGTCGGGGTCAGTACCAGCCGACGGACTGGGAGTGGGACCAGGCGCCGCAGGGGGTGCCGTAGCGGCCCTTGATGTAGTCGATGCCCCAGGAGATCTGGGTGGCGGGGTTGGTCTGCCAGTCACTGCCGTGGGAGGCCATCTTGTTCCCGGGCAGGGACTGGGGGATGCCGTAGGCCCCGGAGCTGGGGTTCTGCGCGGTGTGGTTCCAGTTGCTCTCCTTCTCCCACAGGGGTTCGAGGCAGTCGGAGAACTCACTGGCCGGCCAGCCCTGGTCGAGGACCAGTTGCAGGGCGATCTCCTTGGCCGACCCGGCGGGCACGGTCGGTGTCGGCGGCTCCGGCTCTTCTTCCTCGATATCGCTGCCCTCGGTCGCGAACGTCTGCGTCCGGGAGCCCAGGGCGGCGTCGCGCTCGGTCTCGGCCTGTGTGCGCAGGGCCTGGAGTTCTTCCTCGGTGGGTTTCTCGGAGGACGCGAAGAAGTCGTCCTCGACAGTTTCGTCGGCGGGGGCCTCCCCCTCGACCGGGAGGGCGGCGCTCGCCGCGATCTCCGGGTCGACGCCGTCGTCCGCGAACGCGGAGACGGCGAACGTCGCGCCTGCGACGAGGGTGGCCGCACCGACCGCCGCCGTACTGCGCAGCGACATGCGGTTGAGTAACACGGTTACCTTTCCCAGGAGGGGGTCATGGGGCGGGAAAGCCCTATTAATACCAGTTGTTCGCCTGCGAGTGGGACCAGGCGCCGCAGGGGGTGCCGTAGCGGCCCTTGATGTAGTCGATGCCCCAGGAGATCTGCGTCGCGGGATTGGTGCGCCAGTCGTCTCCGTGGGAGGCCATCTTGTCCCCGGGCAGGGACTGGGGGATGCCGTAGGCCCCGGAGCCGGGGTTCTGCGCGGTGTGGTTCCAGTTGCTCTCCTTCTCCCACAGGGGTTCGAGGCAGTCGGAGAACTCGCTCGCCGCCCAGCCCTGGTCGAGGACCAGTTGCAGGGCGATCTCCTTGGCCGACCCGGCGGGGACCGGGGCGGATCCACCGGAGGACCCGGAGCCCTCCGACTCGGGCTCGGGTTCGGGTTCGGGTTCCTTGAGGATGTCGGAGGCCTCGGCGCCGCCGGTGCGCACGGCGTCGCGGCCCGCCTCCTCGGCGGCCTCGCGGGCCTGTTCCAGTGCGGCTTCGTCCTCCTCGGGGCCGGTCGCCGGCGGGGTCCGGAAGAAGTCGTCGCTCTCCTCCCCGGGCTGCGCGGTCGCGGATGGCGCGGGCTGCGCGGCCGAGGCCGCGTCGCGTGGGTCGGGGGCCTCGGTGTCGGCGAAGGCCGCGACGCCGAAGGCGCCGCCGGCGACCAGGACGACGGCCGCGCCGACGAGGCTCGCGTGACGCGGTGGAATCCGTGGGAGTGGCAAGATCGCCCTTTCGCGTAGACGGACACACGCGTGGCACGGGACCTTCCGTTGACGGGGGTCCTCGCGCGTGTTGTGGGTCGGCCGCCGCCGGCCGTGAGGCCGGAGGGGACGGTGGACCTTCGATCGGGTCGCGTCCGTCCGCACGGCGGGTCCGCACGTGTGGGGGTGCTCTGTGCAGCGGATTCAGCCTGCATCATCATTACGACCACGTAACGCCATAGATACTGTGTCTTGACTCACATCACCTAACGTGTCCGTATCACCGGGCCTCGACCTGCGCGGGGACACGGAATGTCAAAGGGTGACCCAAGCGACCCCGAGGAGTGGTCGGCCTCCCACCCCTGGATCGGACGCGACGCGTCCGCGCCTGAGTACGTGTACGGATGTGCGCGGGCGGGCCCGAGGACAGGATGGCGAACATGAACGTTCCAGCACCCCCACCGCCCTCCCCCGGTCCACACGCGCTCTGCCCGGACTGCCGGGCCCCGCTGGTTCCGGGGGCGCGCTCCTGTGGGCGTTGCGGGCTGGTGCTCGTCGGTTCCATCGCCCAGCGACTGTGGGAGGTGGACACCGAGATCATCCGCGTCGACTCCCTCCTGGGGCGGCTCCGCGGCGAACGCGCCGGGCTGGTGCGCGCGCTGCGCGAGGCCTCGATCCGAGAGGCGGAGCCGCGCGTCCCCTCCTCCGCCGCGGTCGCCGTCCCCCCGGCCGCGTCGCCCGTTCCCGTGTCGGCCGCTCCGATGGGCCCCGCGCCGGCCCCGCGTCCGCGGGTCGACGGCGAGATGCGCCGCCGTTCGGCGCAGAACGTCATCCTGGGTCTGGGCGGCCTGCTCATCGGGATCTCGGCGCTGGTCTTCGCGATCTGGACCTGGAGCGACATGGGCACCGGCGCCCGGGCCCTGGTGCTCGGGCTGACCACGCTCGGCTTCGCCGTCGTGGCCCTGCCCCTGCACCGGCGCGGCCTGCGTGCCACCGCCGAGACCTTCGGCGTGCTGGCGGCGGCGCTGATGTACATCGACGCGTTGGCGCTGTGGCTGCTCATACCCGAGCGGATCCCCAACGGGGCCGGGTACGCGGCGGGGGCGTTGGCGATCATCGCGGCCCTGATGGCGCTCTACCCGCTGACGGTGCCGTTGCGCGCGCCCCGGATCGTCGCCGTCCTGTCCGCGCAGCCGGTGCCGTTGCTGGTGCTGTTCGCGCTGCCGTTGGAGGACCCCTATCCCTGGATCACGGCGACGCTCGCCCTGGTCGCCCTGGCCGACCTGCTGCTGGTGCGCCTGACCGGGACCGTGGGCGGGGAGGTGCCACGTCGGACCCTCTACGTGCTGTCCGTGACGCTGACGGTGTTCTCCTCCGGGGTGGCCGCTCTGGCGGTGTTCTTCGTACCGGCCTCGTCGAGCCCGCCGGCCTGGTGGGGCGTGGCCGCGGCCCTGCTGGTGTCGGGGGTCGGTTGGCTGGCACTGTCCCGGGTGGCCTCGCCCATGCGCGGCGACGGTTCCGCCCGCGTGTACCCGATCCTCGGGGTCGCGACCCTGGCGTTGGCCCCCCTGGCCGCCGGACCCGCGCACCTGCCGGCGCTGCCCCGTCCACCCTTCTCGGCGCTCTGGCGTCAGGAGGGGGCGATGGAGCCGGCGAACCTCCTGCTGGGCCTGACCGAGGCGAACACGGTGTGGCCCACGAGCCTGCCCTTCATCGCGGCGATCCTCGTCGCCGCGGCGCAGGCCGCGGGCGTCACCGCGCTGCTGCGCCGCGACCTGCTGCCGCCGCTGCTGTTCCTCATGGCGCCGCCCACCCTGCTGGCCCCGCCGATCCTGCTGTCCCTGCCGCATCCGGTCGTGGTCGGGTGGGCGCTGCTCCTGGGCGCCGCCCTGGTCCTGGGAACGGCGGCCGTGCTCTTCCGTCCCCACGCGTGGGTCCCCGCGACGGTCGGGGTCGCGACGCTGATCACGGCGCTCCTGTGGGCCTGTGCGATGTTCTGGACCTTCCTGGCGTCCCTGGTGTGCGTGGGCCTGATCGGGACGGCCGCCCTGCTGCTCCTGCGCCACCGGCTGCCCGGCTTCGGGGCGTTCGTCCCCCCGGACCCGGGAGGTCGGACGCCGGTCCCCCCGGGTCGCGCCCTGTACGGGGCCGGGCTGGCCCTGTGGGCGGTGGGACTGGTCACCTGGGGGTCGTCGTGGATCGCGATGTCCGTTCAGGGGACACCCGAGGCGGGGCGGTGGTGGCTGGCCGCGGCCGTCCTGGTGAGCGGTGTGACGGCGCTGCTCCTGGGCCGTTCGGCCCCGCGCTCGATGCCCGGGGGCGGGAACGAGGCCAGGGGCGCCTTCACCGTGTTCGGCCTCCTGCTCATGCCGGTGGCCCCGCTGCTGATCGGTCCGGACGGAAGCGCCCTGGGCCTCTCCGGAGCGGCACCGGCGTGGGGTGCTCCGGCCGCGGCCATGCTCGTCCCGGCGGGCGAGGTGATGGGGGTGTACGTCGCGGCCGGCCCGGGGACGGCCCTGGGCCTCGCGGCGGGTGTGCTCGCGGCCGGGGCGGTGGGCGTGGGCCTGGTCGGGCTGATCGACCGGCGTCGGACGCTGTCGGCGGCGGCCCTCGTGGCCCCGCCCGCGCTGGTGCCGCTGCCGATCATCCTGGGGGCGCCGTTCGTCGTGGCGATGGTCTGGGCGACGGCGGTGGGCACGCTCCTGCTCCTGGCCACCACCCTCATCCGTGACCGCTCGGCGTGGGTCACGGGTGTGATCGGCGCGATCACCCTGGCGGCGGCGCTGGCGTGGTCGCTGCCCGAACGCCACACCATGCTGATCGTCGTGTTCCTGGTGGCCGGCACCGCCCTCGCCTGCGCGCTCCTGACGCGAACGCGGCCCGGCGAGCGGACCCCGATGACCGCGGCGTCCGGCACGTCGGGGCTCGGGGCGGCCCTCGCCGCCACCCTGGCCGCCGGCGCGCTCGCCGTGTTCGCGTGGTCGCTCTCCCTGGTGGCGACCTCCGTGCTGGGCGGCGATCCGCCGGTGTGGTGGATGCTCGCGGCGATCCCGCTGCCGCTCGGAGCCGCGGCGCTGGTGCTGGGCGAACGAACGTGGACCGGGGCTCGGGTGTGGACCGTGCTCGGGCTGCTCTGGGTCGCCCTGGCGCCACTGGTGGCCGGCGGATCCGGGGCGGTCGCCCTGGTACCGATCTCCTGGCGGTACGCGGTGGCAGAGGCCCCGGCCCGGGCCCTGGTCGATCCCGCGTTCGTGTTCCTGGGGCTGTCGGAACCCTCCGGGCCCGCGTCGGTCGTGGGCGTCCTGGCGGCCGGGCTGTTGGCCGTGGCGGCGACGGCGATGACCGCCCGCCGGTGGACCGGGCACACGGCCGCGCTGGTCGCACCGCCCGCCCTGGTGCCCCTGGCGATCCTCACCGGCGCCTCGTTCCTGATGGCCGCGGTGGTGTCGCTCCTGGTCGGCACCGCCCTGGTGCTGTGGTCGGCATGGATCCGCGACCGGTCCCTCGCCTGGCTGCCGGGACTGACCGGTCTGCTCACCCTGGCCCAGGTACTGGGTTGGGTCCTGGCCGAACGGCACGCGACCGTCGGCGTTCTGTTGGTCGTCGCGATGGTGGGCTCGGTCGTGGCGGCCCTGGCCCGCACCCCGGTCCCGGCGACCGCGGCGACGGCGGTGGCCACGGCCGCCACCGGCGGGTTCGCGTTCACGCTCACCCTGGTGTCGGGCGCACCGGTGGAGTACGCGGCGCTGGTGCCGATCGCCGTGGTGGCGGGGGTGGCGGCGGTCGCGCCGCGCATGCGCGCCCCGCTGGTGGAGGCCGCGGAGATCCCGGCGGCGCTGTGGGCGGTCGTGTCCGTGACCGTCGCCGTCCTGTACGGCGCGCACGGGGGGATCGTGGCCCTGGCGCTGGCGATCGTCGGGGTGATCGCCCTGGCCACCGCGATCCGGCCGGGACGTCGTTGGGCCGCGGCGGTGGGCGTCCTGTCGATGCTGAGCGCCCTGTGGACGGCCCTGGCCGCGTGGAACGTCACGGTCCCGGAGGCCTACACCGTGCTCCCCGCCCTCGCGGCGCTGGTCATCGGTTGGGAGTGGGGGCGCAAGGCGGAACGGGCGCCGTCGAGCTGGGTGTCGCTCTCCGGTGGTCTGTGCCTGCTGCTCCTCCCCGGCCTGGGCATGGTGCTCGCGGGTGAGGAGACGCCGTGGCGGGTGCCCGCGCTGTTGGTCGCCGCCCTGTTCACGGCCCTCTGGGGGTTGCGCGACCGGAGCCAGGCGGCCCTGGTCATCGGTGGCGTGACGCTGGTGGCGGCCTCGCTGCGGGCGTTCGGTCCGCCGCTGTGGGACCTGACCCGGCTGCTGCCCAACTGGGTACCGTTCGCCGTGATCGGCGCGCTGCTGCTGCTGATCGGCGCCAGGTACGAGGCCAACCTGGAGCGGGTACGCCGGTTGGGGCACTTCATCGGCGGCATGCGCTGAGGAGGGACGCACGAGGTCGGGTCCCCGTCCCGGCCGTACGGCCGGGACGGGGACCCGCCGTCGTCAGTTCTCCAGCATCTCCGTGACCAGGGCGGCGATCGGGGAACGCTCCGACCGGGTCAGGGTGATGTGCGCGAACAGCGGGTGTCCCTTGAGCTTCTCGATCACCGCGACGACACCGTCGTGGCGGCCGACCCGCAGGTTGTCGCGCTGGGCGATGTCGTGGGTGAGGACCACCCGCGAGTTCTCTCCCAACCGGGACAGCACGGTGAGCAGGACGTTCCGCTCCAGGGACTGGGCCTCGTCCACGATGACGAAGGCGTCGTGCAGTGACCGGCCGCGGATGTGGGTGAGCGGCAGGACCTCCAGCATCCCCCGGTCGACGATCTCCTCGATGACGTCCTCGCTGGTGACCGCGGACAGGGTGTCGTGCACCGCCTGACCCCACGGGGTCATCTTGTCGTTCTCGGTACCGGGCAGGTAGCCGAGTTCCTGACCGCCGACCGCGTACAGCGGGCGGAACACCATCACCTTGCGGTGCTGGCGGCGTTCCAGGACGGACTCCAGGCCGGCGCACAGTGCCAGCGCCGACTTACCGGTGCCCGCCCGGCCGCCGAGGGAGACGATGCCCACCTCGGGGTCCGTGAGCAGGTCCAGGGCGATGCGCTGCTCGGCACTGCGACCGTGCAGTCCGAACACGTCCCGGTCGCCGCGCACCAGGCGCACCGACTTGTCCGGCCGGACCCGGCCCAGCGCCTTGCCCTTCTCGGAGACCAGGACCAGACCGGTGTGACAGGGGAGTTCGCGGGCCGGCTCGATGTCGGTGGCACCGTGCTCGAACAGCTCACCGACCTGGTGGGCGGCCACGTCCAGTTCGGCCATGCCCGTCCACCCGTGCTCGATGGCGAGTTCGGCCCGGTACTCGTCGGCCGCCAGGCCGATCGAGGAGGCCTTGATCCGCATCGGCAGATCCTTGCTCACCAGCACGACATCGCCGCCCTCCTCTTGGAGGTTGCGGGCGACGGTCAGGATCCGGGTGTCGTTGTCGCCGAGCCGGAAGCCCGCCGGCAGGATCTTCGGATCGCTGTGGTTGAGCTCCACTCGCAACGTGCCGCCCAGGTCGTTCACCGGAAGCGGGACGTCCAGCCGACCGTTGACGACCCGCAGGTCGTCGAGGAAACGCAACGCGTTACGAGCGAAGTACCCGAGTTCCGGATGGTGTCGCTTGCTCTCCAGCTCGGTGATCACCACCACGGGGATGACCACCTCGTGCTCGGCGAACCGGGTCAGGGCCAGCGGGTCTGCGAGCAGGACGCTGGTGTCGAGCACGTAGACGCGCCGTCCCGCCTCCGGTTCCACCGCGGGGGCGGTGGGGGGCTGGGTGTCAGGGCGATCGGTCGAGGAACTAGCCACTCGTTCTCCCCTTGGGCGCCGCGAGGGCGCCCCACTGTCACGGGATCATGGAGGACCGGGACCAGGCCCCAGAGGGCCGGGTCCGGCCCTCCTCGTTGACGTTCCGTCGTGACGGAGAAGATCAATGAGCCGGGGCCTCCCGAACGGGTGGACGAACGCCACCCGCTGCTTTCGAAGCTACGCGCCCGTGACCCCGTTTTCCAGTGCCTTTTCCCGCGGCGTGGTGAACACCGCGTTAAGGGGTGGTGCGGTGACGGGAAGGAGGAATCAGGAGCCGTAGCGACGACTGCGCGCGCCGTAGGAGCGCAATGCGCGCAAGAAGTCCACCCTGCGGAAGGCAGGCCAGAAGACCTCACAGAAGTAGAACTCCGAGTGCACGCTCTGCCACAGCATGAAGCCGGACAGACGCTGTTCCCCGGACGTGCGGATGAGCAGGTCCGGGTCGGGCTGGCCGCGCGTGTAGAGATGCCGGGCGATATCGGAGATGTCCAGGCGCTCGGCGAGTTCCTGGATACCGGTGCCCTTGGCCGCCTCCTCGTGGAGGAGCGACCGAACCGCGTCGGCGATCTCACGTCTACCTCCATACCCGACGGCGACGTTGACAACCAGACCCGGGTTATCGGATGTGGCCTCCTCGGCCTCCTTGAGGGCGCGCGCGGTGGACGCGGGCAGCACGTCGAGGGCTCCGACGGGCCGGGTGTTCCACCCCTCCTCGCGCAGCCGGGCGATGGTCTCCTCGATGATCTGCACGAGGGCGTCGAGTTCGGCCTCGTCGCGGGACATGTTGTCGGTCGACAGCATCCACAGCGTGACCACCTGCACGCCGACCTCGTCGCACCACCGGAGCAGCTCGAAGATCTTGTCGGCACCGGCCCTGTGGCCCTCCGCGGCCTCCGCCAGGCCGCTGTTCTTCGCCCACCGACGGTTGCCGTCCATCGCGACGCCGACGTGGCGGGGGATCTGCCGGCCCCGGAGCCGACGTTCCAGACGTCGCTCGTAGAGCCAGTACAGGGGGTCACGAAGCCCCATGGGCGAAACCTCTCAGAGCTGGATCATGGACAGCACACTCCTGTGCCAGGAGGTGCCGACGGGGATACCGTCCAGAGTAGTTCGCCGTGAGGGACTACGTTACGGCCAGGGACTTTCGGACATGCTTGCGGCCCTGGTGGATACGGGATTTGACGGTGCCGAGGGCCAGATTCAGCTGGGAGGCGATCTCGTTGTAGTCCATCTGGCAGAGGTCGCGCAGGACCAAGGGCGCCACCAGGTTGGGGCGGTCCTTCTCCAGCTGGTCGAGTGCCTCCAGCAGGTCGATCCGCGAACCGGCGATGACGCTGGTGGTGCGGGGATCGCGCTGGTGCGGCATGCGCTCGGCCTCGGTGGGGAACTCGTTGGCGCGACGCTTCATGGAACGGTAGGTCTGGCGGGCGGAGTTGGACACGACGGTGTACAGCCACGTCGTGAACAGGGAGTCGCCCTTGAAGCTGTCGATCTTGCGGGCCACCCGCAGCAGGGCGTCCTGGCACGCCTCCTCGGCGTCCTGCCGGTAGGGCAGGAAGCGGGAGCAGCGGCGCAGGACCTCGGGCTGGATCCGGCGGAGCAGTTCGTCCAGGGCGGCGGCGTCGCCGTCCCGGGACCTGCGGGCGAGCTCCTCCAGCTCCTCGTCGACGTTGCTCGCCACCCGCCGGCGCGGCGCGGGGGTCTCCTCGTGCTCTGTGTGATCACTACTGCGCATGGCTGGTCTCTCCCTGACTGGCGGCAGACGTCCGGCCGTCCGCTCTCGGCGCTGTGCGCCCACGATTCGAGGCTCGCACGTCCTATGGGACGCCCTCGGGCCCCCTTCGGCTCCGTCTCGTTTCCGCCCTCTCGGTTCCCCGCGGCACGGAGTCCCCCGGTTCAGAGGGTTCGCATCCCGTACGACCATTCTCATGACGACGGGAACCCGGTGAGGGTACCCACCAGTTTCCATCCCCGGCGTGGTCCGCGCTACCCGGAGAGGGGATCATATCCGCAAGGGTCAATGGGAAGGTGTAGATGGTGTATTAGTGGGCAACGACCGCGTATTCACCCCTGACAGACCGAGGCGGAAATGAGCCAACCGGAGGCCTTCGGCCGTTACCGCGTCATCCGACGTCTGGGTTCCGGCTCCTTCGCCACCGTCTGGCTCGCGCAGGACGACCTGCTGAACTATCCGGTGGCCATCAAGGTACTCGCCGAGAACTGGGCGCACCAGATGGACATCCAGCACCGGTTCCTGGAGGAGGCGCGCATCCTGCGCCAGACCGACTCCACCTGGCTGGTCGCGGTGCACGACGTGGACGTTCTCGCCGACGGGCGTCCGTACATGGTGATGACCTACGCCGACCAGGGAAGCGTGGCCGATCTCATCCGTCGGGGGCCGCTGCCGCTGGACGAGGCGCTGCGGCTGTTGACCGAAATCGGCCAGGGCATCACGGTGCTGCACAACCACGGCACCATCCACCGGGACATCAAGCCCTCCAACGTGCTGCTCCAATCCTCCCCGGTGGGCCAGCGCGTGCTCGTCGCCGATCTGGGGTTCGCCAAGGCCATCGACGAGGCCTCCGGGTTCACCGCGGCGGCGGGCACCCCGGGGTACATGTCGCCCGAGCAGAGCATTCCCGGTGGCGACCTGGACGTCCGTTCGGACGTGTACTCGCTGGGGGCGGTCGCCTATGAGCTCATCACCGGCAAGCCGCCGTCGCGCCCGCCGGTGCGGATCCCGCCTGGCCGGATCCGGCCAGGCCTGCCCCGAGAGCTGGACGACCTCATCCTGTCGGCCCTTTCGGTCGACCGAGAGAGTCGCCCCGGTGACGCCAAAACCTTCACCGACCGGGTCAGGGCCATCCGTACGGCGCCCGACCTGACCAAGGCGGACCCGTGGTGGCGTCGGTACCGCATGCCGTGGCGCCGGGCCGCGGCCCTCGTCACCGCCGCCGTCGTGGGGATGGGCGTGCTCACCGGGGCGACCGGCGCCCCGGGGGTGTCGCTGACCACGGTGCGCCACACGGCGCAGGGCATCCGCATGGGGGTGCCCTCGGTATGGGCCGAGGAGTTCCACACCGACCTGGAGGCCCGGCCGGCCGCGGCCGAGGCCGGGGCCGGGCCGGGCCTGCTCGTGGCCACCGACACGGAGGACTGGCACTCCACCGAGGTGCCCTCCTACGGTGTGTACGCCACCGTGGTGCCCGGCTCCCGCGCCCTGGACCGGGTCGCCGACCCCGACCCCTGCCCCGGGACACCCGACCGCCGCGAGGTCCGCACCGACTCCTGGGAGGGCACCGTGTGGGACTGGCCCGAGTGCAACGGCAACGGGTCCTTCACCAGCGCCGCGGTGCACCAGCCGGGGGTGCCCACCACGGTGTACATGGAGATCCGGCAACCGGACTACCGCCCCGACCTCGTGAACGAGATCATCGACCGCACCGTCCTGAGCTGACCCGCGCCCCGCGGTCCCGTCCCCGTTCCTCGGACGTCTCCTCCGCCGACCTCCGGAACCCCGTGGACGCCCTCGCGCCCCGAGGGCGCGAAGGAGCACGCACGGAACACGCCCTAGACCTTCCGGGCGAGGAGGGCGCGCAGTTCGTCCGGAGAGGTGACGGGAAGGCGGCACACGAAGCCCTCGCACACGTACGCCGTGGGTCGGCCGTCCAACCGGACGCGGTCGCGCAGCAGCGGCACTCCCCCGTCGTCCAGACCGTCGCCCCGGGACAGCACGGTGCCGAGCGGCGCCCAGGTCAGGGCCGTGCGCACCAGTTCCGAGGTGACGGGATCGGCGGGATCGCCCACGATCGCCACCTCCAACGGGCCGCTGAGCAGACCCTCGCCGACCGCCAGAGCCCAACCGGCGAACCGGGGCGCCTTCTCCGCCAGCAGGGCCACCGGGGCCAGCGCCCGCTCGGCGGCCTCCCTGTGACGGCGGGAGCCCGTGAGCGCGGAGTAGGTCAGCAGCGCCGACGCGGCGGCGCTGCGCCCCGAGGGGACGGCGTTGTCGGTGGGGTCCTGCGGGCGGCTGAACAGCTTCTCGGCGTCGTCGGAGGTGTCGTAGAACCCGCCGTCCTCGTCCATGAAGCGCTCCAGGACGACCTCCAGCAGTTCCCCGGCCGTGTGCGCGTAACGGGCCTCACCGGTGGCGCCGTGCAGGGCGAGCAGCCCCTCGGCGACGTCGGCGTAGTCCTCCAGCACCCCGGGGTTGCCGCCGGGACGACCGTCGCGCGAGGTGCGGGTCAACCGGCCGTCGCGCAGGTGCACGGCGAGCAGCAGTTCGGCGGTCTCCCGGGCGGCCTCGACGAATTCCGGACGGTCCAACAGGATCCCCGCGTCGGCCAGGGCCGCAATCGCCAACCCGTTCCAGGCCGCCACCACCTTGTCGTCGCGGGCCGGGGGCGTGCGCTCCCCCCGGGCGGCCAGCAGGGCGGCGCGGACCCGCTCGTACCGCCACGTGTCGGCGGGTGACGCCGGCAGGCGCAGCACCGAGGCACCGTGCTCGAAGGTGCCCTCCTCGGTGACGCCGAACACCTCGGCGGCGAAGGCGGCGTCCTCCTCTCCCAGCACCTCGCGCAGTCGCGTCGGCGTCCACACGTAGTAGGTGCCCTCCTCCCCGTCGCTGTCGGCGTCCAGCGCGGAGGCGAACCCGCCCTCGGGGGTGCGCAGGTCCCGCAGCATCCAGTCGGCGGTCTCCCCGGCGATCCGTCGCAGCAGCGCCGTGTTCGCCTCCCCGGCCGGGCCGGGGTCGGCGGGTCGGCGGCCCATGCGGGCGTAGGCGCGCAACAGCAGGGCGTTGTCGTACAGCATCTTCTCGAAGTGCGGCACGATCCACTCGCGGTCGACCGAATAGCGTGCGAACCCTCCGCCGATCTGGTCGTAGACGCCGCCCCGGGCCATGGCGTCGGCGGTACCGACGGCCATGAGCCACGACGGGGTGGGCTCGTCGGCGCTCTGGAGCGGACGGGTCCGCTCGTCGTGCGCGGTCAGGAACGACAGCAGCATCGACGGCGGGAACTTGGGCGCGTCCCCGAACCCGCCCGCGGCGGTGTCGTAGTCCCGCACCAGCGCCCGCACCGCCAGGTCGAGCACGGTCGCGTCCGGCGGCGGCGCCTCGGGCAGGGTGCGGGGCGCGCCGAGGGCGTCGACGACCCGGCGGCCCTGGTCGAGGAGTTCGTCGCGCCTGGTCCGCCAGGCCTGGGAAACGCCCTCCAGCAGCCGCTGGAAGTGATCGCGCGGGAAGTAGGTGCCGCAGTAGAACGGGGCGCCGTCGGGAGTGGCGAAGACCGTCATCGGCCACCCGCCCTGGCCCGTCATGGCCTGGGTGGCCTCCATGTAGACGGCGTCGACGTCGGGGCGCTCCTCCCGGTCCACCTTGATGTTGACGAACAGGTCGTTCATCCTGGCGGCGGTCGTCTCGTCCTCGAAGGACTCGTGGGCCATGACATGGCACCAGTGGCAGGCCGCGTACCCCACGGAGATGAGCACGGGCACATCGCGGCGGCGCGCCTCGGCGAAGGCGGCCTCACCCCAGGGCCACCACTCCACGGGATTGTCGGCGTGCTGTAGAAGGTACGGACTGGTCGCGTCGCTCAGACGGTTGGGCATGGTCCCACTCTGCCACCGGTGCGGCCCGCCGCCGCGGTCCGCACCGGGCGCGGGCGGACGTCGTGGGACGCCGGACGGGTCGGCCCCGCCTCGGGTGCGGCGGGGCCGACCCCGTCAGGCCTTCGCTTCGCCGTCCGCGGTGTCGGCCGGGTTCTTCGGGGCCTGCGGGGTGTCGGCCTCGATCAGGATCGGGGCCGCCGCGACGTCGACCGGCTCGTCGATGGTGCGCACACCCCGCACGGCGTTCAGCCTGCTCGTCATGCTGCGCATGAGCAGGTACAGGCACACGCCGATGAAGAAGATGACGAGGAACCCGAGGACGCCCGGGGTCACCGTGTACTTGTCCAGGGTGAACGTGGTGGTGTTCGCCGCGGCGGACGCGAGAAGGGTGTTCATGGACTCATACTCTCACTGTGTCCCGGACACCCGCGAAGAGGTCCGTCTCGGGGATCTCGGTGTCCACCAGGGACCGCACCAGGTGGTAGTCCTCGGTCGGCCAGGCTCCGGCGACGACGTCGTTGGGCACGGCGAACCAGAACCCGTTGGGGTCGACCTGGGTCTCGTGCGCCTTCAGGGCCCGTTCCGCGACGTCGAAGTACTCGCTGCACTCCACCCGGGTGGTGATCTCCCACCTGGGTCGTTCGCGGTCCTTCAACCGCTCCATCCACTCCTCGAAGGGATTCTCCAACCCCCGCTCGGCCAAGAGCGCGGCGAGCGCCTCGAACCGCTCGGGCGGGAAGGAGACGAAGTAGTACAGCTTGAGCGGCTGCCAGGGGTCTCCGGCGTCGGGATGGGCGTCAGGGTCCCCGGCCGTGTCGAAGGCGTGCATCGACACCTTGTGGGTCATGATGTGGTCGGGGTGGGGGTAACCGCCGTTCTCGTCGTAGGTGAGGATCACGTGGGGCCGGAACCGGCGGATCGACTCCACCAGGGGGGCTGCGGCCTCCTCCACCGGGGTGAGGGCGAAGCAGCCCTCCGGCAGCGGCGGCAGCGGGTCGCCCTCGGGCAGCCCGGAGTCGACGAAACCGGCGAACTCCTGCCGGACCCCGAGGATCTCGCGGGCCCGTTCCATTTCCCGGCGGCGGACCGCGGCGATGTCCTCCCGGACGTCGGGGCGCTCCATCGCGGGGTTGAGGATGTCACCGCGTTCGCCACCGGTCATGGTGACGACCAGCACGTCCGCTCCTTCGGCGACATAACGCGCCATGGTGGCGGCGCCCTTGCTGGACTCGTCATCGGGGTGGGCATGTACGGCCATGAGCCGCAGGCGCTCGGACAACGAAGGGTTCTCCTTGAGTCGGTCGACGGACACAGGGGCGTGTCCGTCCGACGCCCCTGATCACGGCACATCCGCGACTTGCGAGCAGGCCGCGTGGGAGGGTTGTCAGGTCGGGGATATCTTAGACAACACCGTTCCCTTGTACGGAGATTCCCGATGCCCAGCACCCCGGAGGAAGACGCCGTGAAGAGCGCCGACGAGCCGGCCGCCGACGCGGCCGTCACCGACGAGGAGATCGCGCCCGCCCTGCGGCGACACCACGGCAACGGCCCGGTGTTCTTCGTCATCGGAGCGATCTTCGCGGTCCTGTGCGCGGTCGGGTGGGGCTACTCCGTCATGAGCTACACCGGTCTGGGCGGTGGCGTGTACCACCAGGTGATCACCTCGTCGGTGAAGTCGCCCGGCGAGGTCGCCGTCAGCTACGAGGTGAACAGCCGGAACGGGGCGGTGTGCCTGATCCGCGCACTGGACGAACGCTTCGTGGAGGTCGGGCAGCTCAGTGTGACGACCGAGCCGGGGAACCACATGGTCTCCACGACCGTTGAGACGGTTCGTCAGGCTTCGACGGTAGAAGTGGCCTCGTGCAGGGAACAAGGTTCGCAGGACTGACCGACGAACCCCTTACCCTGCCGGTCCGGGCTACGGAGCCGGATCTTCGGGAACCGTGCGCCATGACACACGGTGATATTCTCGTAAGTTCAGCTCTGGCCGCCTGGTGGTCTTTGCTACTAGTACACAAGGAGTTCCCGTGACCCAGACCCGCGATGACAACGTCACCTGGCTCACCCAGGAGGCGTACGACCGGCTCAAGGCCGAGCTGGACCACCTGACCGGGAGCGGGCGCATCGAGATCGCGGAGAAGATCGAGGCGGCCCGCGAGGAGGGTGACCTCAAGGAGAACGGCGGCTACCACGCCGCCAAGGAGGAACAGGGCAAGATGGAGGCCCGCATCCTCCAGCTCACCGAGATCCTGCGCACCGCGCGGGTCGGCGAGGCCCCGCGAACGGAGGGCGTGGTCGGTCCCGGCATGACCGTCACCGTCAAGTTCGAGGGCGACGACGAGGAGGTCACCTTCCTTCTCGCCTCCCGTGAGGAGAGCGGCTCCCCGATCGACGTGTACTCCCCGAAGTCGCCGCTCGGCTCGGCGATCAACGGCAAGGCCGTCGGCGAGGAGGTCTCCTACCAGCTCCCCAGCGGCAAGAGCCTCGGAGTGGAGATCATCGAGGCGGTTCCCTACAGCGGCATGTAGGTCGATCCCCGCAAGGGGTCGAAAGCGGTGAGGGGCGGCATCGGCCGCCCCTCACCGCTTGTTGCGGGAGACAACGGATGTGACGCATCCCCGGAGGGGTTGCGCGCGTCGTAGTCTCTGAGGGCGCCGGCCGGCGCCCCCGACCCCACGGACAAGGAAGAGCATCCGTCGATGTCCTCCCCTTACTGGAACCCGAACGATCCCGCGTACGGCGCCCGCCCTCCCCGGAGCGGGTGGGGTCCGGTGGGACCGCCTCCGATGGGGCCTCCCCCGGTGCCCGTCGGCGCCTGGGGGCCGACGCCCCCGGCCCGACCCGTTCCGTCGGGTCCGGAGCGGGCCTCGTTCGGCCGGCGCCTGTCGGCCCGCCTCATCGATTACGTCCTGGTGGTGTTCGCGGCGGCGGCGTTCTTCGTCTTCATGGCCCTCGTCATCGTCCTGATCACCGGGGACGACGAGAGTTCCGACGCCCAGGGCGAGGTGTGGGCCTGGCTGTTCCTGTTCGGTTGGGGCGTGCTGCTGTTCTTCTACGACTGGCTGTACCTGGTCACCTGGGGCCGCACCCTCGGCAAGATGATGCTCGGCATCAAGGTCGTCCGGATGGACGGCGGACGGCTCACCCAGGGCCAGGCCATGGGGCGCGCGGCCGTGTTCGGCCTGCCCCAGTGCCTGCCCTGCGTCGGCCACGTCTTCAGCGGTATCGAGAGCATGGCGGCCCTGGGCGAGGAACGCCGGGCGCTGCACGACCGCATGTCCGGGACCGTCGTCGTCCGCACCTGACCCGGCCGCCTCAGAAGCCCTCCGGCTCCGCCGGTCCGGCGGCCTCGACCGGATCGCCCGGCTCGGTAGGCTCGACCGGCTCGACCGGCTCGGCGCAGACGGGGGCGTCGCCGCCGCCGTCGGCGAACACGGCCGGGACGTAGTGGTCCTCACCGATCCGGTACCAGGTGTCGTCGGTGCCCTGTGGGCCGGTCGCCGACGCCCCGGTCACCGTGCAGATCACGTCGATGTTGGCCTTGTGCGCGGCCAGACCGACCGTGGGGTGCTCCGGGCCGGGCCCGGAGCGCAACACGACCGGGTCGCGCCGGGTGGCCGTGCCGATCTCGGTGCGGTGGCGGTACTCGCCCGTCCACAGGTAGTCGACCTGGACCCATCCGTTGGTGGGCAGTTGGAGCCCCGCGTTGAAGGCGCCGTCGGCCAGGTCGATCCCGGCGGGGTTGCGCACCCGACGGCCGAAGCCGTCCAGCCCGCCGTTGTGGCCCTGGGCGTAGGCCGCCTGGGCCTGGGGACGCCCCCGGTCGAGGTCGCGCCAGGACTGGCGGTCGGCGTTCCAGTGATCGTCGGTGATGTTCCAGGGGCCCACGTCCCACACCGGCAGGTAGGCGCAGCGGGGTGTGTGCCCCTCGGTGTCGCCCTTGCCCTCCGGCCCGAGCTCGCCGGTGGTGCACACCCGCACGGTGTACTCGCCGCCGCCCCGCGTGGCCAGGCCGCGCCGGGAGGGAAGGGCGACGAAATGGTCGTCGGGGCGGATGATGTGCCCGTTGGCGGTGGTGCCCCCCACCAGGCCGATGCGGGTGGCGAACAGACGGGCCGAGAAGGGCCGTTCGGGGATGTCGTCGCCCTGGCCGACCCCACTCTCGGGCGGGTCGCCGCCGTCGTTCTCGCCGGACCCTTCGTCACCCCCGCCCCCCTCGCCGTCGGGCCGGGGTCCGTGCTGGGGCGCGAGGTCGTCGGGAAGGCCGGCGGACGGCATGTCGCCGGTGCCCTCCGGGAGGCGTACGCCGAGTTCGGTGACGGCGGTGTCGGCCCCGTCGATACCCACGCGCAGCTGCACCCGGGTCACGTCGTCGGACAGGGTGACGCGGCCTCCGCGTTCCGGGGCGGGATGCCATTCGGTCCACATCCCGTCGACGCGGACACCGCGCACCTCGGCCAGGACGTCCTCGGGGTCACCCGCGGAACCGACCCGCACGTCGATGGTGTCGGTGGCCCGGTCCAGGCGGTGTTCGGGGAAGGTCGCCAGGCCGACCGCCCGCGCGCCCTGGTCCTTGCGCAGCGAGGCGCCGTTGTCGGCGCCGGCCTCGCCCACGCGCAGCGATCCGGCGTCCAGCACCAGGCCGATCCGGTCGGCGGAGGTCAGCTCCTGGGAGACCCACCCGGTTTCCGCCAGGGCCGGCCGGGGGCCGACCGGGAGCAGGAGGATCAGCGCCCCCATCACCGCCCACCGTCCCCCGCGGTTCGACGTGTGCGCACACCGTCTTTCGGGCATGACCGACCTTCCCGTTCACCACACTGAGTAAGCAAGAGATTCACTCTCAGTAAGCGCCCTGGTATGCGCACACTCAAGACGACTCGCGCCGAGTGTTGGTGATGCGACGGCAAAGGTCCGGTTTCCCGGGGTTTCGTCAGGAGAAGGCCAGCAGGCAGGCCGTGAACGCGTGAAGGTGGTTGACCCCGCCGACCGGACCGATCTCCCCCGCCGCGAAGAAACCCGCGACGGCTTCCGCGCCCAGCACCCGGCGCACCGCCAGCACGTCGTGATCGGCGTGGGGGAACAGGGCCGCGCCCCGCCCGTTGCAGGAGAACAACAGTCCGGCCCCCACCGGATGCCGGTCCCCGAAGTCGGTGAGCCGCCGGTCCAGGTCCTCGTCGGCGGTGCCCGCGTCCCGGAGCTGGAAGCGGACGGTCTGACCGACCTCGATCGCGTCGTCGGCGCTGAGCGTGCCCGCCTCGGGATCGGCGGAGGTCAACGACCGGATGAGGAAGTCCCCCTGTTCGTGGTGGTCCACGTACTCGTTCATGGCGATGCCGATGTGCAGACCGTGCACCGCCAGTTCCCGGTCATCGTCGGGAAGTTCCTCCAGCAGCTCTTCCAGGCGGGTGTAGGCGGGGACCCCGGCCAGTTCCTCCACCACGTTGTCCCGCGCCCCGGTGACGGTCATCGCCGGGCCGATCGGCCGGCACCCCTGGCTCACCAGGGTGCCCAGCACGCCCTCGCCGCCGATGAGCACGCCCACGGCGCCGTTCTCGGCCACCGAACCGTCACAGAACAACCGGACCGAACCCTCACCGAGCATCCCGTCGGCCATGCCGCCGACCAGGGGCAGCCCGCCGAACGCGCGGGTGGACTCGCGCACGAACTCGCGTGCGGGGAACTCGTAGGGATTGACCAGCAGGATCGCGGCACGGTCGCGCGGACCGGGTTCGCGCATCCCCACCACGGTGAGCCGCTCTCCCTCGACCACGGTGTCCAGCCGGAACGGGGTGATCTCCACCCCGGTCAGCCGGGCGCACCAGACGCTGACCGACCCTTGGCCCTCGACCGACCGGCCACCGCCGATGACCCCGTTGGCGCTGCACCCCAGGGTGGCCGCGCCGCCCGCCAACTCCATCACCCGGGCCCCGGCCAGGGAGACCTCCTCGGTATCCGCGCCGCAGATGAAGAAGCACACCAGGTCGGCCGGGCCGTCGAGACGGGACAGGGCCGCGAGGGCGGCCCGCTCGGCCGCGTTCACCAGATCGGCACCGGTCGTCAGTGCATCGCCGAACCGCGCCACCGGCTGGACTCCTCCTCGTCACCGGACCCGCCGAACGCGGGTGCCACCCTCCGTCATTGTCCCACCCCACAGGGGCCGAGGAGCCCGTTTCCGACCGGCTTCGGCCACCATCGGACCCTTGTCGGGGATAGGTTCTGGAGGGTGACGCCACCGCCTCCCACCGCCCTGCCCCGGACCCTGGACGCCCTGCGCGGGTCCGGACACGCGCACCGCACCGTCGCGGTCGAGATCCGGGAGAACCTCCTGGCCCGTATGACGGCGGGTCTGCCCCGCTTCCCCGGGATGCACGGATTCGACGACACCGTGCTGCCCACGCTGGAACGGGCCCTGTTGGCCGGGCACGACGTCGTGCTGCTCGGCGAGCGCGGTCAGGGCAAGACCCGACTGATCCGCGCCGTCGCCACCCTTTTGGACGAGTGGTCCCCGGCCGTCGCCGGATGTTCCGTGAACGATCACCCCTACGCGCCGGTGTGTCCGACCTGCGTGCGCCGGGCCGCCGAGGAGGGCGGGAGCCTGCCGGTGACGTGGCGTCACCGGGACGAACGCTACGGGGAGAAGCTCGCCACCCCCGATACCGGGACGGCCGAGCTCATCGGCGACATCGACCCGGCCCGTCTCGCCGAGGGGCGTTCCCTGGGCGACCCCGAGACCGTCCACTACGGGTTGGTGCCGCGTGCCAACCGGGGCGTGTTCTGCGTCAACGAGCTGCCCGACCTGCCGGCCCGCGCCCAGGTGGCGCTGTTCAACGTGCTGGAGGAGCGCGACCTCCAGATCCGCGGGTACGCGCTACGGCTGCCGCTGGACCTGGTGCTGTTGGCCAGCGCCAACCCCGACGACTACACCGACCGGGGGCGCATCGTGACCCCGCTCAAGGACCGCTTCGGCGCCCAGGTGCGCACCCACTACCCGCCGACCCTCGGCGACGAACGGGACGTGCTGCGGCAGGAGGCGGCGATCCCGGAGGGGACCGTCGTCCCCGGCCACCTGTGGGAGACCGTCGCCCGTTTCGCCCGACTGGTCCGCGGCTCGAAAAAGGTCGATGCCCGTTCGGGCGTGTCGGTGCGCTTCTCCGTGTCGGCGCTGGAGACGGTGGCCGCCTCCGCGCTGCGCCGAGCGGCGTTGACGGGCGAGGAGGCGCCGGTGGCACGGGTGTGCGACCTGGACGCCGTCGTGGAACCGCTGCTGGGCAAGGTCGAGTTCGCGATGGGGCACGAGGACGACGGTGAGGCGACCCTGCGGGGACTGCTGCGCCGGGCCGTGGCGGAGACGTTCCGGGCCCGGCTGGGTGAGGCCGACCTGGCCCCGCTCGCCGACCGGTTCTCCGCGGGTGGGACCGTCGAGAGCGGCGACCTGGTGGGCGCCGCCGAACTGCTGAACCGGATCGGCGCGGTGCCCGGGCTGGCGGCGATGATCACGGCCGCCGCGCCCGAGGAGGAGGACGGACCGGCCTCCCCCGGGCTGGCCGCCGCCGTGGTGGAGTTCGCTTTGGAGGGCCTCTACCTGGAACGACGTCTGTCGAAGGACATCGTTGCCGACGGAGGGGTCTACCGGTTCTGAAAGCCGGGAACATAACGGTTCGTCGTGCTTCCTGGTGAGAGGTAGTCCCTGTGAGGTTCCGGTACCGGGCGTACATGGGCGGACCCGACCCCCTGGCCGAGCCCGATCCCCCACCGGAGGAGGCCGTGGCGATCGCCCGCGAACTCCTCGAACCGTTGGCCGGGGCAGAGGGTGCCGACGACGCGATCACCGCGGTGGAGAAGGCGGTGGCCCGGTACGCGGAGGGCGACCGGACCGCGTTGGAGTCCGTGGACTCCGCGACCGGCGGCCTGCTCGGCCGCGCCCTGGGCGCCGGGGCCCGGGAACTGTGGGACCGGCTGGACCGCGCCGATCACGGGCTGAGCCCGCGCGAGCTGCGGCGTCTGGGCGAGGTGGCCCTGCGCGACGCCCGGGACGCGCCACGCCCGGGCCGACGCCCGGGGGGTCGGGAGGGCGGCCCCGGCGGCGAACCGACCGGGCACGACGTCCCCTACCGGTCGGATCGACCGCTGGACGCCGTCGCCACGTTGCGCCGGGCCATGGTGCGCCGGGCGTCCGACCCCACCGACACGGCGTTGCGCGCCGACGATCTGCGGTCGGCCGAGACCGAGCCCACCGGCGGGCTGGCGGTGTCGTTGCTCGTGGACCTGTCCCACTCCATGACCACGCGGTCGCTGCACGAGGCCGCCACGCGCACCGCGCTGGCCTTGGACGCGCTGGTGCGACGGCACCCCGAGGACCGGGTGCGGTGGGTGGGGTTCGGCGACGTCGCCCACGAGATCGACCCGGCGGCGCTGGTCGCCCACGACTGGGGGCGGGTGCCCGGGACCAACCTGCACCACGCGCTCCGGCTGGCGCGCGGGCACCGGCGGAGGCACCCGGGCCTGGCACACCGGATCCTCGTCGTCACCGACGGGGAACCCACCGCCCATCTGGGGGAGGACGGCGACGCCCGGTTCTCGTGGCCGGCGAGTCCGCGCACGGTGGAGGTCACGGTGGCCGAGCTGGACGCGGCCCTGCGGGAGGGATCGCGCGTGTCGTTCTTCCTGCTGTCCGACGACCCGAGGCTGCGCGCCTTCCGCGACCTGGTGGTGCGTCGGCGTGGGGTGGAGGCGGTGGCCGCCGACGCGGCGGCGCTGGCCCCGGTGCTGCTGGAGACCTACCTGGGAGGCCGTTCGTGGCCGCGCGCATGAGGCGAACGCCCGTGCGCGCGCACGGGCGGGTTCAGCGTTCGAAGATGTTGACGTCGGAGGCCATCAACAGGAGTTCCTCGGGGGCGTCACCGCCGGAGTACAGGAGCTGGTGGCGGTTGGCGGGCATGATCGTCTCGGTGAAGCGCAAGGGTCGGTCGCCGTCGTAGACCACCCTTTCGTGGACGAGCAGGGGGATGCCCGGGCCCAGGTTGAAGGAGTCCGCCTCGTCCTGGGAGGGCATGCGGGCACCGACGATGTCCCAGTTCCACTCCTCCCGGTGGCCGAGCTCCTGGAGCACCGACGCGACGCCCTGTTCGATGTGCTGGGGGGACATGAGCAGGGTGTTGCTGGCGATCGTGAAAGGGAAATAGGTGACCTGGGACTGCCACAGGCCGCCCTCCACGAAACGGTCGCAGGAGCGGATGACGACCAGCCCTCCGTTGGGCCCCTGCTCCGCGCCGCCCCATCGCAGCCTTTTGGTCACCTTGGGCCGCATGGTGTCGAGGCTGACCTTGATCCGCTGCTCGACCTGGTCGTATCCGGCCTCGCGCAGGTGCGGCTGGTAGCCGTCCTCGAAACGTTCGGAGTCGGTACCGCCCGACACCGGGGTGGCCAGGTGGATGATGGGCCGGTGGTCGGCGACGTAGGCGCCGCGCCCGGCCTGGATGGCGATGATCCCCTCGTCCTGGAGGATCCGCATACCGAGTCGGGCGGTGGCCCGGGACACGCCGAACTGCTCGGCGAGCTCTTCCTCCCCCGGTAGGCGCTCGCCCGGCCGGTACTCACCGCGTGACAGGGCCTCGCGCAGATGGTCGGCGACCACGGTCTTCTTCGACGTGCTCATGCGTGTACTCGGTCCCGTTCGTCCGGTCGTCGTTGGCCGTCGGGGCACGTGCGCCCGGTCCCGCGCTGCGCGCACGATCCCCGTTCCCTCGCACCCTCAACGGACGGTACCCGCCCGGGGTTCTCCGTTCCGGGGAGTGCAGCCCACCGGAGGAACATCCGCCCCTCGGGGACGGACCCCTCCCGGACGCACGGGCCGGAGCACCGCACGAAGGCCGTCCGTCGAGGGTGATGGTGGGCGAGGGGCGGGTCAGTCGCGGTGGTAGGCACTGATGTCACCGTGCTCGTACTGGTAGCGGATGCTGTGCCCGGCGTACACCGTCTCCACCACGCGGATCGGGCGCTCCTCGGACAGGTCGGTGCGGTGCACCCACAGGACCGGGACCCCCGGGGGCAGCTCCAGCTGGGAGGCCTCGGTGGGGTTGGGCATGCGGGTCTCCAGCTCGTCGACGAACCCGACCTGGCGGTGCCCGTGTTCGGCCAGGACCGACAGGGCGCTCTCCACGTCCTCGGGCAGCATGAGCGGGGTGCCCTGGACGAGGTCCATGGGGTAGTAGGCGGAGCTGATGGAACCGGAGATCTCGCCGGAGAAGCGGTACATCCTCCGGACCACGGTCATCTCCCCCTCGGGAACCCGCAACCGGCTGGCGAGGTCGGCGTTGGCGCTGAGGAGTTGGAGCTCTTCGAGGGTCTGTCCGGCCATGTTGGACTCGTTGAACCGGTCGGCGCCCTTGGGCCGGTTGGCGTGGAAGGTCTCGGGGACGACGTCCTGGACGAAGTGCCCGCGACCGGGACGGCTGACGATCAGGCCCTGGTTGCGGAGCATGCCGAGGGCCAGCCTGACGGTGTTGCGAGAAGCGTCGAAACGCTCCTCCAGCTGCTTCTCCGAGGGCAGCTGCCCACCGAGGGGCAGACTCCCCTCGTGGATCTCCCGCCGCAACGCCCGGGCGATCTGTCGATATCTGCTTTCTGCCCGCATGAATCAGCCCTCAAGGGGGTAGCACTAGACCAACAACCTAACTTGTACCAACAAGGTGATCGGTACACCAGCCAAACAGGTTCGTCCAGTTTGAATGAACCCATCTTATGTGAAGGCCACCCTGAGTACACGGCGGCGATCCCCGATGGCCACGAAGAAAAGGGACGATCTCAGAACCGGAACCGATCACCCCTCGCACGCAGACGGATCCGCACTCGCGGTACCGGGCCCCACCGACCGGTGGCGGCACCCCGAATGGACAAGGAACCCACACTCCGGAGAGACCAGGTCATGATCCCCATCCTCATCGCCCTCGTCGGCGTCGTCCTGCTGGCCGTGGCGGCCGGCTTCCTCCTCGCCATCTCGATCGGCATCCGCCGTCAGGACAACCGGGGAAGCTACCGCTCCCTCCGAGAGGAGGACGACAACAGCCCCCTGTCCCGCACCGGCAGCCTCGTGGTCGGCCTGCGCTTCGCCAACACCGCTCCCCGCCGACGCGTCACCGCTCCCACGCCCGCCACCGGACGAGACCGTACGCCCACCACCGTCTGACCGGAGGCCGCTCCAGGAGCGTCGCCCTCGCGGCACGACGAGGTGTCGCCGACAGAGCAGGAGCGCCGCGTCGGGCCCGGCAACGTCGCCGCAGAGCCCGCGCGGCATGACCGCGGCGCGGTCCCCCGGGATCGAGACGCGGGTCCCCCGGGAGAGGACCCGCGGGACCACGGTCCTCAGCCCTCCAGCGCCTGCGACAGATCGGCCACCAGGTCGTCGGCCGACTCGATGCCCACGGAGATCCGGACCAGGTCCGCCGGAACCTCCAGCGGGGAACCGGCGGTGGACGCGTGCGTCATCCGCCCCGGGTGCTCGATCAGGGATTCCACCCCGCCCAGGGACTCGCCCAGGGTGAAGACCCGCGTCCGTTCGCACACCTTCAGAGCGGCCTTCTCCCCGTCGCGCAGAGCGAAGGAGACCATCCCTCCGAAGGACCGCATCTGCCGTTCGGCGATCTTGTGCCCCGGATGAGCGTCCAGCCCCGGGTAGTAGACCCGCCGCACCGCCGGGTGGCCCTCCAGCGCGGCCACGACACGCTCGGCGTTGGCACTGTGCCGGTCCATCCGCACGCCCAGGGTCTTCACCCCGCGCAGGGTCAGCCAGGAGTCGAAGGGGCCCGGAATGGCCCCCATGGTGTTCTGGTGGAAGGCCAGCCGCTCGCCCAGTTCGGCGTCGGACACCACGAGCGCGCCGCCGACGACGTCGGAGTGCCCACCCAGGTACTTGGTGGTGGAGTGGACGACCACGTCCGCGCCCAGGGTCAACGGCCGTTGCAGGTAGGGCGAGGCGAACGTGTTGTCCACGACATGGATCGCGCCCGCGTCGTGCGCGATCCGCGCGACCGTCTCGATGTCGGTGATGTTGAGCAGCGGGTTGGTCGGCGTCTCGGTCCAGATCACCTTGGTCTGCGGCCGGACCGCCGCCCGCACCGCCTCGATGTCGCTCTGGTCGACCGCGTCCCAGGTGACGCCCCAGCGCTCCACCACCTTGGAGACCAGACGGAAGGTGCCCCCGTAGGCGTCGCCGGGGATGAGGATGTGGTCGCCCGGGGACAGCACCGTGCGCAGCAGGGTGTCCTCGGCGGCCATGCCGGAGGCGAACGCCAGGCCGCGCGCGCCGTCCTCCAGCGCGGCCAGGCACTCCTCCAGCGCGGTTCGCGTGGGGTTGCCGGTGCGCGAGTACTCGTAGCCCTCGCGCAGCCCGCCCACACCGTCCTGGGCGTAGGTGCTGGTCTGGTAGATCGGCACCACCACGGCCCCGGTACCGGCGTCCGGTTCCTGGCCCGCGTGGATGGCCAGCGTCTCGAATCCATCGAACTTCATGGGATCACGATAGTGCCCACGGGCGTCTTCCGACCCGTTTTCCACAAGGGCCCCCTCCTGCGTCAACGCGCCGATCCGGCGCCTCGGGCCCGGGGCCGCCGGCCTCCCGTCAGGGCGTCCACCGGAGCCCGGCGTGGGAAAGGCCTCGGGGCGCGGTCGTGGGCGAGGGGCGGGGCCGACGCGGAGCGGAGGTGCGAAGCGGAACGGATCAGGCGGGCGGGAACCGGGTCGGCGAACCGGGCCGCGGGGGATCGGCGGGGGCGCTCGGGAGCGGCCCGGCGGCGGGGGTGGGCACCCGGGTCGGCGTGCCCATGTCGCGCAGCGGCGGCTGCCAGCCGAGTTCGGGGTCGTGGGTGCGCACGACCTTACCGGGGATGCCCGCGAGGACGGCGTGGTCGGGGTAGGTGCCCGGGCGGACCACGGTGCCGGCCGCCACGACGGAGTTGCGGCCCAGGTGGACGCCGGGCAGGATCACCGCGTTCGCGCCGATCCAGGTGCCGGCGCCGATGCTGACGGGGTCGTCGACGGGCCACTGGAGGCCGACCGGGATCTCCGTGCTGGCGTAGGAGTGGTTCTGGTCGGTGATGTACACGTAGGGGCCGGTGTACACGTGGTCACCGATGTCGATGGACTTGTGGGCGACGATGTGCGAGCCGCGCCCGATGGCGCATCCCGAGCCGATACGTACGACCGTGCCGGGGCCCAGGTCGTAGTCGGGGCCCATCCCGGCGGCGAGGGTCATGTCCCCGCCCAGGACGGTGAAGGCCCCGATCTCGATCCAGGGCTCGCCGTAGAGGGTGGCCGTGGGGAAGGCGATGGCCGAGCCGTCACCGAACCCCGCGAACCTGCGGGCGGCCCTGGAGCCGGAACGGATCTCCGCGTGACCGCGCGCGTACGACCAGAGGGAACGGATGATCCAGGACAACAGCCGCGACACGCGAGCCCCCATGTATTACCTGCCAGTAGCTTCGCCGCGAACATTAACAGTGTTCGAGTATGCGCATCCATGCCCGATACGTTCGCACCGGGGCCCGAACAACGCTCGGTTCCGAGCGCCGTCCGGGCCCCGCGCGGCGATGCCGTGTCAGTTCGACAGGTGGGCCAGCAGGTCCTGACGTGTGAGGATGCCCACGGGCTTGCCGTCGCGCAGCACGACCAGCGCACCCGAGTCGCGCAGCAGGCGCACGCAGTCGCCCACCGGAGTACCGGTGCCGACCGTGGCCAGCGGGCGGCCCATGTGATCCTCCACCTGGTCGGCCAGCTGGGCCCGACCGTCGAACAGGGCGTCCAGGAGGTCGCGCTCGGCGATCGAACCGACCACCTCGGCCGCCATCACGGGCGGCTCCTCCTTCATGACCGGGAGCTGGGAGACGCCGTACTCGCGCATGATCGCCACGGCCGTGCCCACGGTCTCGTCCGGGTGGGCGTGCACGAAGTCCGGCAGCTCCCCGCCCTTGGCGGCGAGCACCTCGCCCGCGGTGGCCTCCTCGGTCTCCGCGGACAGGAAGCCGTAGTCGGCCATCCACTCGTCGTTGAAGATCTTGCCCAGGTAACCGCGTCCGCCGTCGGGCAGCAGCACCACGATCACGTCGTCGGGGCCGGCGTTCCGCGCCGCCCGCAGCGCGGCCTGCACGGCCAACCCGCACGAACCGCCCACCAGCAGGGCCTCCTCACGGGCCAGGCGGCGGGTCATCAGGAACGAGTCCTTGTCGCTGACAGCGATGATCTCGTCGCAGATCCCCGTGTCGTAGGTGCCCGGCCAGATGTCCTCGCCGACGCCCTCCACCAGGTAGGGACGACCGGAGCCGCCCGAGTAGACCGAACCCTCCGGGTCGGCGCCCACGATCTTCACCGCGCCGCCGGAGATCTCCTTGAGGTAGCGACCGGTGCCGCTGATGGTGCCGCCGGTGCCGATGCCCGCCACGAAGTGGGTGATGCGGCCCTCGGTCTGCTCCCAGATCTCCGGACCCGTGGAGTGGTAGTGCGACTCGGGGTTGTTCGTGTTCTCGTACTGGTTCGGCTTCCAGGCTCCGGGGATCTCCCCGGCCAACCGGTCCGAGACCGAGTAGTAGGACTCGGGGTGCTCGGGGGCGACCGTGGTGGGGCACACCACGACCTCCGCCCCGTAGGCGCGCAGCACGGAGAGCTTGTCCGGGCCGACCTTGTCCGGGCAGACGAAGACGCAGCGGTAGCCCTTCTCCTGGGCGACGATGGCCAGGCCGATGCCGGTGTTGCCGGAGGTCGGCTCGACGATGGTGCCGCCCGGTTTGAGCTCCCCGCTCTTCTCCGCGGCCTCGACCATGCGCAGCGCGATGCGGTCCTTCACCGAACCGCCGGGGTTGAAGTACTCGACCTTGGCCAGCACCGTGGGCGCGTTCGGCCCCAGGCCCTCGGTCACCTTCCTCAACCGGACGAGCGGGGTGTTCCCCACCAGATCGATCAGTGAGTCGTATACCCGCACTTCATGCTCCCTTGCATCGTGGCGACCGGGTCGTCGGCCCGCCGTTCTCCTCAACGCCCCGGAAGGCGTGGCCCCGGGGCCGTGGGGCCGGTCCGGCCCGTCTCAACCCGACTCTAACGTCCCCGATCAGCGCGTTCGCCGACCGCGGGACGAGGTGGTCCGGTGGAGCGGCAAGGGGGTGTCCCCGAGGTGAGGGAGAGCCTCCCCCGGAGTTCGAACCCCGTTCCGCCGTGGTACGTGACCGCGCCGTTCACCGCCGGTAACCTCAGGGGTCCGACCGGCTCGCCGCACAGGGTCGCGGGGCGGGGGTCAGAGGCCGTGGAGGTCGTCCCATGCTGCGTGCCGCACGCGCACGGCGGATAGCCGCGGCCACCGCGTTCGGCGGTGGCGGACTCACACTGGTGGGCGGTGGCACGCTCGCCCTGCTCTACCTCCAGGCCCGGCTGGCCCGCCGGGCGGTGGGTGTCACCGAGTGGGCGCGGCCCCCCGTCGACGGGATCCACGGCCATGGCTCCGGGGCACCGATCCGCATGCTCATGATGGGCGACTCCACGGCCGCGGGCTTCGCGGTGGAGACCGCCGCCCGAACGCCCGGCGTCCTGCTGGCGACGGGGCTGGCCAACGCGGCCGACCGGCCGGTGCGGCTGCGCTGCACGGCGTTCCCCGGGGCGACCTCGGCCACTCTGGCCGGGCAGATCGAACGGTCCGGCGCCCTGGCGGAGGCCACCCGCTACGACGTGGCCGTGATCTTCATCGGCGCCAACGACGTCATCCGCCGGGTGCGGCCCAGCGACGCCGTGTCCCATCTGCGCGAGGCCTGCCGATCGTTGGTGGACCACGGCACGGCCGTGGTGGTGGCGACCTGCCCCGACCTGGGCACGGTGCGCCCCATCGGGTGGCCGCTGCGCTCGGTGGCACGCCGCGCCTCGCGCCAACTGGCCGCCGCGCAGACGATCGCGGTCACCGAGGTGGGCGGTCGCACGGTGTCCCTGAGCGACCTGCTCGTCGACGTCTTCCGAGACGACCCCTCCCTCATGTTCGGCCCCGACCGGTTCCACCCGTCGGCACACGGATACGCCCAGGCGGCCTCCGCCCTGCTGCCGTCGGTGTGCGCGGCGCTGGGGCTGCTCCCCGAGTTCGATACGCTCCCGGTCGGCGGCATCCTGCCGGTGGACCGGGCCGCCGTGGTCGCCGCGGAGAACCCGGGCACGGAGGTGTCACGTGCCGGCGACCCGACGCGGGGCCGTCGCGGCCGGTGGGCCGCGCTGGTCCGCCGACCGCTGTGGCCCCCGCGGGAGCCGTCCGGCGACCGGCAGGAGCCGGTGTCGGCGGACACGGGCGGCTCCGGCGAGGGGGCGTCCACCGAATTCCGGGATCGGTGAGATCACGGACAACCCCGACCCCGGGTGGCGCGGGAGGGCGACCTCCGGGTTTACTGACTGGTAACAAGACATGCCGTGACCGGCATCACCGCCCGCCCGGGCACCGAGCGGTCACGCCCGTAGCACCACTCCGATAGGGACGCAGCCATGCCCGAAGCCGTCATCGTCGCCACCGCCCGGTCCCCGATCGGGCGCGCCTTCAAGGGTTCGCTCAAGGACATCCGCCCCGACGACCTCGCCGCACAGGTCATCGGCGCCGCCCTGGCCAAGGTCCCCCAGCTGGACCCGACCACCATCGACGACATCATGCTCGGCTGCGGTCTGCCCGGCGGTGAGCAGGGCTTCAACATGGCACGCGTGGTCGCCGTGCAGCTCGGCCTGGACACCGTGCCGGGCACCACCATCACCCGTTACTGCTCCTCCTCCCTCCAGACGACCCGGATGGCCCTCCACGCCATCAAGGCGGGAGAGGGCGACGTGTTCGTCTCCGCCGGGGTGGAGACCGTGAGCCGCTTCGCCCACGGCAGCAGCGACGACCCCCAGAACGAGAACCCGCTCTTCGCCGACGCCAAGGCGCGCACCGCCAAGCGCGCGGAGGCCGGCGCCCCGGCCTGGACCGACCCGCGCGAGGACGGCGCCCTGCCCGACGCCTACATCGCGATGGGCCAGACCGCCGAGAACGTCGCCCAGATCACCGGCGTCTCCCGCGAGCGCCAGGACGAGTTCGCCGTCCGGTCCCAGAACCTCGCCGAGAAGTCCCTGGACAACGGCTTCTGGGAGCGCGAGATCACCCCGATCACCCTGCCGGACGGCACCGTGGTCACCACCGACGACGGCATCCGCCGCGGCACCACCTACGAGAAGGTCTCCCAGCTCCAGCCGGTCTTCCGTCCCGACGGCACCGTCACCGCCGGCAACGCCTGCCCGCTCAACGACGGCGCCTCCGCGGTGGTCATCATGAGCGACACCAAGGCCGCGCAGCTGGGTCTGACCCCGCTGGCCCGGATCGTGTCCACCGGTGTGACCGGTCTGAACCCGGAGATCATGGGCCTGGGTCCGGTCGAGGCCTCCAAGCAGGCCCTGGCCCGCGCGAACATGGCCATCGGCGACATCGACCTGGTCGAGATCAACGAGGCGTTCGCCGCGCAGGTCCTGCCCTCCGCGGACCGGCTGGGCGTGGACATCGACTCCCGGCTCAACGTCAACGGCGGCGCCATCGCGATCGGCCACCCGTTCGGCAGCACCGGTGCGCGCATCACCGGCACCCTGATCAACGGTCTCCGGTTCCACGACAAGACCTTCGGTCTGGAGACCATGTGCGTCGGCGGCGGCCAGGGCATGGCGGCCGTCTTCGAGCGCCTGAGCTGACCGTTCCCCTCACACGGTGAGGGCCCGGGGCGTACGCCCCGGGCCCTCTTCTCCTTTTTCGGACACCATCGCGGTTTCGAGGTGTTCGCCCCTTCCGCTTCGAGGACTCCGGAACACGTGCGTGCGCCGGACAGTCCCACCGGGATCGGTTGCTTAGTGCATCTCCGCAAACGTTCCCGCACACACAAGGTAAAAGCCGGCGTCCAGCACTTGTCCATATCGTGATCCTGATGCAGTGTCGCTGGTAAGCGTCCTACTCCACACGCACTGCCGGAGGTGCCCATGCCGGTGACCCACTCGCCGGAGATCCACGCCAAGCTCATCGAACGCATCCCGGCCGTCACCGGCCGCGAAATCCACGAGTGGTTCGACGCCCTCGACCAGGGTCCGGGACTGCTCCGCTGCTCCGACCGGGCCAACTGGCTCGCCGACGAGTACGAGCTGCCCCCGTGGTACGCCCAGGCCCTCGTCACCGAATACGACCGCCGTCGCCGGAACCGCTCCATCCCCGCGCCGCGCCGCGAACGCGAGTCGAGCCCGCGAACGGCCTGACCGAAGCGACCCCCACCCCCGTTCGGGGGCACCGGGGAACGACGAAGGGGCCGTCCCGGCATCGCCGGGACGGCCCCTCGTGGATCGACTCCGGGGAGTGCTACTCGCCGAACATCGTCTTGAGCATCCAGAGCAGGCGCAGGATCTCGATGTAGAGCCAGACCAGCGAGGCGGTCAGACCGAAGGCGAACAGCCAGGCGGTCTTGTCGGGGACACCGGCGTTGATGCCCTCCTCGATGCCCCGGAAGTCCAGTGCCAGGGTGCAGGCCGCGATGACGATGAACACCAGGCTGACGATCAGACCCAGCGGGCTGGGCTCACGGATGCCGATGCCACCGGAGATGAAGAAGCTCGCGACGAAGTTGACGAGGATCAGGGCGAGGGCGCCCATGGAGGCGTAGGCGACGACCTTGACGAAACCGTCGGTCACCTTGATGATGCGGAACTTGTACAGCGCCAGCATGACGCCGAACACCAGGAAGGTGCCGAGCACGGCCTGGGTGACGAGCACACCGCCCGAGCCGGCGCCCTGCGTGGCGTCGAGGGTGCCGGCCAGGATGGCGGTGAGGCCACCGACGAGCAGGCCTTCGAGGGCCGCGTAGACCAGGGTGGCGACGGGGTTGGCGATGCCCTTGAAACCGACGACCAGGCCCAGGACCAGTCCGCCGAGGCCGCCCACGATCGCGAGGAGCATGGCCAGGCCCGGAGAGGACTGGAAGAGGAAGTAGTTGATGACGGCCGTGACGACGACGAGACCGAGCGACATCCCGGTGCGCACGACGACGTCATCGATGGTCATCCGCGATTCGCCGAAGCCCTGGGCGGGACCGCCCGGGTACGACTGCTGCGGGTGCCCCTGCTGGGGATAGGGCTGGCCGTAGCCCTGCTGGGGGTAACCCTGCTGCGGGTAGCCCTGCTGCGGGTACGGCTGTCCGTAACCCTGCTGACCGTAGCCCTGCTGGCCGTACCCTGCCGGGCCGGCCTGCTGGAGCGCCCGCTTGAGAACGGGGTTGGAGCTGCGCATCCGCATGTCCAGTCAAGACCTTTCGAAATACCGTGGATTACTGCCCACAAGGTAACGTACGGGCTTTCGCCGACGTTCCACGGCTCTGGTCACCGTTGGGAAACGGAGTTCCCCGGACAGAGGGGAAGGGCCGGGGCGGGGACCCCGGCCCGTGCACCCGTCGACCACGCGGTCCCGCGGTCTAGTCGCGCGTGATGAGCGAGCGCGCCAGGAACAGCACGTTCGCGGGACGCTCCGCCAGACGGCGCATGTAGTAGCCGTACCACTCGGTGCCGTAGGGAACGTAGACGCGCATGCGCTTCCCCTCGGCGGCCAGGCGTTTCTGCTCCTCGTCCCGGATGCCGTAGAGCATCTGGTACTCGTAGTCCTCCGCGGTACGGCCGTTGGCCACGGCCAGCTCACCGGCGATGGCGATCATCCGCGGGTCGTGCGAGGCCACCATCGGGTAGCCGTCGCCCTCCATGAGGACGCGCAGGGCGCGCACGTACGCCTTGTCGACCTCGTGCTTGTCGCGGAAGGCCACGGACTCGGGCTCGTCGTAGGCGCCCTTGCACAGGCGCACGCGGGAGCCGGCGCCGCTCAGGTCGCGGCAGTCCGCCTCGGTGCGGCGCAGGTAGGCCTGGAGCACCGCGCCCACGAACGGGAAGTCCTCGCGCAGCTCGCGCAGGATGCCCAGGGTGGAGTCGGTGGTGGTGTGGTCCTCCATGTCGAGGGTGACCGTGGTGCCGATGGCCTCGGCGGCCTCGGCGATGCGACGTGCGTTCTCCAGCGCGATCTTCTCGCCGTCGCGGTCCAGGAACTGACCGACCGCGGAGAGCTTGACCGAGACCTCGGCGCGGTCGCCCAGACCCGCCTCGCCCAGCGCGGCCAACAGGTCCTCGTAGGCCAGGACGGTGGCCTCGGCCTGGGTCCGGTCCTCGGTGTCCTCACCGAGGAAGTCCAGCGTGACCAGGCGGTCCCGGCCGAGGGCCTCGACGACGGGCAGGGCGGTGACCTGGTCCTCACCGGCGACGAACCGGTGGACCATGGCACGGGTGATGGGAGTGCGCTCGACGATCCGGCGGCAGGTGGTGGACCTGGCGGCGAGAAGCAGAGGCTTGCGGAGCATGGTGACCTCGAAGAAGACAAGCGCGGACGGACGCGCCGCGACGGGTGGGGCGCGGCCGGGGATCGGCCCGGCCGCGCCAGTGGTTCCTCGGGGGGCGGGAGGTCCGCACCCCTCAGGACGGGAGGGGTGCGGAACCGGTGATCACCCCTGTAGGGGTGGGCGGATCATCCCTGGTGGGGGTAGGAGGAGGTCGTCGGGGCGACGAACGTCTCCTTGATGGAACGCGGGCTGGACCAGCGCGACAGGTTCTGCGCGGACCCGGCCTTGTCGTTGGTGCCCGAGGCGCGACCGCCGCCGAAGGGCTGCTGGCCCACGACGGAGCCGGTCGGCCGGTCGTTGATGTAGAAGTTGCCGGCGGTGAAGCGCAGGGCCGCCTCGGCCTCGGCGACGGCGGTGCGGTCGTTGGCGAGGACCGCGCCGGTCAGGGCGTAGGCCGAGCCCTCGTCGACGACCTTGAGGATCTCGCTGTAGCGGTCGTCCTCGTAGACGTGGACGGCCACGACCGGGCCGAAGTACTCGGTGCGGAACACGTCGTTGGACGGGTCGGTGCCGACGATGATGGTCGGTCGCACGAAGTAGCCCACGGAGTCGTCGGCGGTGCCGCCGGCGACGATCTCCAGGGTCGGGTCGGACTTGGCGTCCTCCAGCACCCCGGCCAGCTTGTCGAAGGAGCGGCGGTCGATGACGGCGCCCATGAAGTTCGACAGGTCGGTGACGTCGCCCATGGTCAGGGCCTCGGTCTCGGCGATGAGGGCGTCGCCCATCTTCTCCCAGACCGAACGGGCCACGAACACGCGCGAGGCCGCGGAGCACTTCTGGCCCTGGTACTCGAAGGCGCCGCGCACGATGGCGGTGCGCAGGATCTCCGGGTCCGCGGTGTGGTGGGCGACGATGAAGTCCTTGCCGCCGGTCTCGCCGACGATCCGCGGGTAGCTCCGGTAGGTGGAGATGTTCTCGCCGACCGTCTTCCAGAGGTGCTGGAAGGTGCGGGTGGAACCGGTGAAGTGCACACCGGCCAGGTCCGGGTCGTTGAGGGCGACGTCGGAGACGGCCAGACCGTCACCGGTGACCATGTTGATGACGCCCGGGGGCATCCCGGCCTCCTCCAGGAGGCGCATGGTCAGCTCGGCGGAGAACTGCTGCGTCGGGGACGGCTTCCACACGACCACGTTGCCCATCAGGGCCGGGGCGGTGGGCAGGTTGCCCGCGATGGCGGTGAAGTTGAAGGGGGTGATCGCGTAGACGAACCCCTCCAGCGGACGCTGCTCCATGCGGTTCCACACGCCCTTGACGCTCAGCGGCTGCTGGGCGATCAGGTCACGGGCGTAGGCGACGTTGAAGCGCCAGAAGTCGATCAGCTCGCAGGCCGCGTCGATCTCCGCCTGCTGGGCCGTCTTGGACTGGCCGAGCATGGTGGCGGCGTTGATGGTGGCGCGCCAGGGACCGGAGAGCAGTTCGGCGGCGCGCAGCAGGATGGCGGCGCGGTCGTCGAAGGACATCGCGCGCCACGCGGGGGCGGCGGCCTTGGCGGCGGCGATGGCGTCGCGGGCGTCCTGGTGGGTGGCGTTGCGCATGGTGCCCAGCACGGCCGCGTGGTTGTGCGGCTGCACCGTGTCGATGGGCTCGCCACCGCCCATGCGGCTCTCGCCGCCGATGCGCATCGGCAGGTCGATGCGCTCCTTGCCGAGTTCCTCCAGCGTGGCGACGAGCTCCGCGCGCTCGGCACTGCCGGGCGCGTAGGACAGAACGGGCTCGTTCTGCGGCATCGGGACGTTGGTCACGGCGTCCATGGGCACCTCCCTGAAAGTCGTATCCCTGAATCACGCAGGGGCTGTCTCATCCAACGTTCGCAGAGCGAGCCCGTGCGAACCTTGTGGGACGGGCCACTCTTTGCCCGAGCTGTTTGTCCTTTGGGACAAAATGTAACTCGAAGGTCCAGCGACGTACCAACGACACCGCACGCGCACGAACGTTCGACGACCGCCAACGGAGCCCTCCGTGACATCCTCCATCACCGCTGGTCAAGACAGAGATTCGGACGATCCGCGCCCGGGGGTGCCCCTGCGCGGGCTCCTGCTCGCCCTGGGCGACCCGATCGTGGACGTGGCCGCCGCTCCGGCAGGCCTGGATGTCCAGGTGGACAACGTCCTCATCATGGACCCCGAGGACCGGACCGAGGTGCGCGCCGGGGACCTGGTGCTGCTCATCGGAGCCCGGGGCGGCTCGGCCCGCCGACTGGTCCGGTCGATCGCCGAGCGGGGCGCCACCGCCGTCGCCGTCAAGGGCGGGCCCCCGCACGACCGGGAGGAGGCCCCCGCCCGGGGGCGTCCTCGGATCGGCGGGGACGATCTGGCACCGCTGCGGGCGGAGGCCCAGGAGGCGGGCATCACGTTGCTGGTGGTGCGCCCGGAGGTGCGCTGGGACCGGTTCCAGGCGGTGTGCCAGGGCATCGTGGACGACGCCCGGCTGCTCGACGGCGGTGACGTGGGCGAGGCCGACGGCGACCTGTTCTCGATGGCGCAGACGATCGCACAGCTCACCGGCGGGCTGGTGAGCATCGAGGACTCCGCGAGCCGGGTGCTGGCCTACTCCAGTGGCGCGGAGGTGGACGAGCTGCGACGGCTGTCGGTGCTGGGCCGTCGGGGGCCGGAGTCGTACCTGGCGTTGCTGCGCGAGTGGGGGGTGTTCGCCACCCTGCGCGCGGGCGAGGAGGTGGTGCGCATCGACGAACACCCCGACCTGGGCATCCGGCGGCGCCTGGCCGTGGGCATCCACGCCGGTGACCGGCCGCTCGGCGCGATCTGGGTGCAGGAGGGGTCCCGGCCCCTGGCCGAGCACGCCGAGGAGGCCCTGTTGGGCGCGGCGCGCACCACGGCGCTCCAGATGATCCGCCAACGTACGCGGGCCAGCGCCGGGCTGCGGTTGCGCGAGGACCTGCTCTCCAGCCTGTTGGAGGGACGGATCGACGCCGCCGCGCTGGCCGACACCGTGGAGGTGCGCAGTGATCGGGCCGCGCTGGTGGTGGCGTTCGCCCTCGACGGGGAGGAGGGGGGCGAGCGGGCCGATCGTCCGGAACGGGAGTTGCGCCGTCGCCGGTTCATCGACCTGGTGTCGGTGCACACGGCCGCCTACCGACGCAGTTCGCTGGTGACGGAGTTGAACGGGCGGGTGTACGTCCTGCTGCCCGACCTGATCCACGACCATGGGGGGCCGGAGCGGTCGGTGGTGACGTTGAGCGGCAAGATCGTGGAGGCGGCCCGGGGTGCGTTGGGGTCGCGGGTGCGGGCCGCGGTCGGATCGCCGGTGGGCCGGTTGGCGGACGTGCCGGAGTCACGGCAGGAGGCCGACCGGGTGTTGGAGGCGATGCGGGGGGACGCCGACCGGGAGGTCGCGACCATCGACGACGTGCGTTCGCGGGTGCTCATCCGGGAGACGCTGGCGCGCCTGCGCGAGGACCCGTCGCTGCGCGATCCCCGGGTCGACCGGCTGGTGGAGTACGACCGGGGAGGCGGGTCGGAGCTGGTGCGGTCGCTGTCGGCGTACCTGGAGGAGTTCGGGGACGCCAGGGCGGCGGCGGATCGGCTGCACATCCATCCGAACACCCTGCGCTACCGGGTGCGACGCGCCGCGGAGATCAGCGGCATCGACCTGTCCGACCCGGGGGAACGGCTGTTCACCCAGCTTCAGCTGATGATGGAACGGGATCGTCCCGCGAAGTGAGCGCGGGCACCCGGAAAGGCGTACGAGTACCCCCGGTCGGACTCGAACCGACACTTGTGACCCTTTTAGGGGGCCTGCCTCTACCATTGGGCTACGAGGGCGAGCCCATCATACCGGCCGGACCGGCCGCGCATTCGGCTCTCGTTGGCCGGAACGGGACACGCGAAGCGGCCGTCCCCCCGCGGGGGGACGGCCGCTCTCGTCGTTCGTCGGTCAGCTCACGCGACGCAGGTTGCCGCCCTCGACGGCCTGCGGGTTGCTGGCCTCGGCGAAGGCCTGGCGGGGCTCGACCATCTCCGGCAGCGCGGCGAAGTCGCGGCGCAGGAAGAACCCGAGCGTCCAGTCCGACAGCACCCGCAGCTTGCGGTTGAAGGTCGGGACCGCGAGCAGGTGGTAGGAGCGGTGCGCGTACCAGGCGAGCCGGCCGTTGAGCTTGATCTTGCCGAACAGCTGGGCGGCGCCCTTGTGCACGCCCAGACCGGCGACCGCGCCGAGGTTCTTGTGGCGGTAGGCGGTGAGCTCGGTGCCGCGCAGGGTGGCGATGACGTTGTCGGCCAGCACCGGGGCCTGACGGACCGCGTTCTGGGCGTTGGGCGGGTAGTAGCCGCCGTTGCCGTCGGGCACCTGGGCGTTGTCGCCACCGGCGAAGGCGTTCTCCACACCGTTGACGGTGAGGTTCTCACCGGTGTCGATGTGGCCCTTGGGGCCGAGCGGCAGGTCGCTGGCGGCGACGACCGGGCTGGGCTTGACGCCGGCGGTCCACACCAGGGTGCCCGCGTCGAACTCGGCGCCGTCGCTGAGCTTGATGCGCTGGTCGACGGCCGACTCCAGGAACGTCTTGAGGCGGACGTCGATGCCGCGGCGACGGAGCTGGTTGAGGGCCTTGGTGCCGACCTCGGGGCCGACCTCGGGCAGGATCTTGTCGGCGGCCTCGATGAGGAAGAAGCGCACGTCCGACTGGTCGATCGAGGGGTGGATGCGGACCGCGTCGCGGACCATGTCCTCCAGCTCGGCGATGGCCTCGGCGCCGGCGAAGCCGCCGCCGACGAACACGAAGGTCAGCGCCTTGCGGCGGACGTCCTCGTCGTCGGTGGAGTCGGCGATCGTCAGCTGGTCGAGGACGTGGTTGCGCAGGTAGGCGGCCTCTTCGACCGTCTTGATGCCGATGCCCCACTCGGCCAGGCCGGGGATGGGCAGGGTGCGCGAGACGGCGCCGGCCGCCATGACCAGGTGGTCGTAGGCGATGGTCTCGGGCTCGCCCACGTTGGGCTCGAAGCGGACCGTGCGGTCGGCGTGGTCGATGCGCACCACACGGCCGCCGAGGACGCGCGTCCGCTTGAAGACCTTGCGCAGCGGAACGACGACGTGGCGGGGGGAGATGCTCCCGGCCGCCGCCTCGGGCAGGAACGGCTGGTAGGTCATGTAGGAGTTGGGGTCGATGACGGTGATCCGCGCCTCGCCGGCCCCGAGCTTCTTCTCCAGCCGCTTCGCGGTGTACATCCCGAGGTAACCGCCACCGACGATGAGGATGTGCGGGATCTCCGCCTCGTCCCCTCCGCCGTGCACCAGCCGGTAGTTCCTGCTCTCGGTCATCGCATATCCGCCCTAACGGTTTCTTTCTCGCCCCCTGCTCGTGCGGGGGGTGGGGGTCGCCACTCGGTACTGCGAGTCGTGGCTGTTACGGGACCCCGACCTTTTTGTCGCTGCTTGTGCATTCTTTCACAAGCATCTACCCACAGAGAAGGTTCACACAAGCTCACCTTCCCACCACTTTCCGACCTGACGGAAATGTGTTTTCGCAGGTCAGGGCGGTTGTGAAAGCATTCACAAGGGTCTGTGGGGGTGACACGTCTCACCCGAAGGGCCCTTGTCCGCACCCTGAAAGACCCTGGTGAAAGCCGTACCTAGACCACCAGGCTCCAGGCCACGCCGTCCAGGATGTCGTGCTCACTCGTCGTGAACGCGTCGGCACCCGTCCGGGCGAGCACGCGGGACAGCACCAGCGCGCCGGCCCCGATCACGTCGACCCGACCCGGGTGCATGACGCCGATCTCCGAACGCTCCATGGCCGTGGACCCGAGCAACCGTTCGGTGATCCGGTCCAGTTCGGCCACGGGCACACGCGAGTGGTGGATCCGCTCCGAGTCGTACTCCGGCAGGTCCAGGAAGATCCCCGCGACCGTGGTCGCGGTCCCCGCGACGCACACCACCGACCCGGCCTCGCGCAATGGCACGACCCGCTCGACCTCGTCCAACGCCGCGTCGATGTCGGCGGTCGCCGCCGCGATCTCCTCGGCCGTGGGCGGGTCGCCGCGCAGGTGTCGCTCGGTCATCCGGACACAGCCGATGTTGACCGACAACGCCGCCCGCACCAGGTCCTCGTCCGATCCGGGCTCGGCGCCCAGGACGAACTCGGTGGACCCGCCGCCGATGTCCACCACCAGGAACGGAGGCGCGAAGTCGGTGGGACCGCCCTCGGCCGCCTCGGCCGCGAACTCCGCGGTGGCGCCCACGAAGGACAGCTCGGCCTCGTCGAGGCCGGTGACCACCTCCGGCTCCACCTTGAGGATCTCGCGCACGCCGTCGATGAACACCTGACGGTTGCTCGCGTCCCGGGTGGCGCTGGTGGCGACCATCCGCACCGCGTCCGGCCCCAGTTCGATGCCGTGCGCCTCGATGGCCTCGGCGTAGGTGCGCAGCGCGTCGAAGGTGCGCTCCAGGGCCTGGGGGGCGAACGCCCCGGTCTCGTCGACGCCCTCGCCCAGACGCACGATCTCCATGCGCCGGTCGACATCGACGACCTGGACCTCATCGCCGTCGATGTGCACGACGTCGGCGATCAGCAACCTGATCGAGTTGGTCCCACAGTCGATCGCCGCGACACCGCTCATGAACCGTTCCCTTCAGAGCCCTCACGGGCGTTCTCGTCGACGCACGCACACGGCCCCTTGTCCCACCAGTGCGGCAGCTCCTCCAGCGCCTCGGCGCCGAAGGGGTTGACGCCCGGTTCGGCCAACTCGTGGGCGACCAGCGCGTGCAGGCACTTCACCCGGGCGGGCATGCCCCCGGTGCTCTGCATCCCCTCCGGCAACGGCTCGACGCCGTCGCGGCGCGCCTGCTCGGCCCGCTCGGCGATGTAGGACTCGTGCGCCCTGGTGTAGGAGGCCCGCAGGTCCGGGTCCTCGGCCAGGCGGTCCTGCATCTCGCGCATGCGGCCGGAGTTCTCCATCCGGCCGATGGCGGAGGCGGCGCGCGGGCACGTCAGGTAGTACAACGTCGGGAAGGGCGTGCCGTCTTCCAGCCGCGGAGCGGTGCGGACCACGTCCGGCAGGCCGCAGGGGCAGCGGTGGGCGACACCGCGCACGCCGCGCGGGACACGGCCCAGTTGGAGTTCGATGGCGGCGAGGTCGCGCTCGGCGACGGCGTCCCCGGTACGCCCGGGTGCGGGCTGATCTGCGGAAGTCATGACCGATCCAGGATAGGGCCACCGGCGCGCCGGCGTTCCCGCCCGGGGCCGGGTCAGGGCGCGGCGCCGACGGAGGGGTCGTCGGCCGCCCGCACCGAACGCCACAGCGCGGTGAACCAGGGCTCGCCCGGGCCCGCCTCGACGCCGTCATCGGCCTCGTCCTCGGGTCGGATGACGATGTAGGCGATCTCGCCCGGGTACCGGTAGTGCAGGCGCAGCCGGGCCTCGCGTTCGACGTACTCGTCGGAGCCCAGAGCCTGCTCGCGCTCGCGCAGGTCGCGCACGCTCTCCTCCATGCGCGACCGCTCCTCCTGGAGCTGGGCGATCTGGGCGCGCTGGGCCACGTACTCGCGCAGCGGGTAGGCCAGGCTGAGCGCGATCACGCACACGACCAGGGCCAGGATCGCCGCCCGGCTGGTGAGCATGGGACGCACCCGGACACGGGGCGGGGAGGGCGCCGGGCCCGGCGCCCTCCCCTTCCGTTCCGGGGTCCCCGTGTCCCGCCGCGCACGGCCGGCACGACCGCGCGGCCTGTCGGCTTTGCTCGCCTTACGGGCCTTTGCGGGCGGCTGCTGCGATTCGCGGGACACTGGGGCAGACTAGCCGCGTCGGGCGAAGCGCGGGAAGGCCGACACGCCCGCGTACACGGCGGCGTCCTCCAGCAGTTCCTCGATCCGCAGCAGCTGGTTGTACTTGGCGACCCGCTCGCTGCGCGCCGGGGCACCGGTCTTGATCTGTCCGGCGTTGGTGGCCACCGCGATGTCGGCGATGGTGGTGTCCTCGGTCTCGCCGGAGCGGTGGCTGATCATCGCCGTGTAACCGCTGCGCTGGGCCAGCGCGACGGCGTCCAGGGTCTCGGTGAGGGTGCCGATCTGGTTGACCTTGACCAGCAGCGAGTTGGCGGTGCCCTCCCCGATGCCGCGGGCCAGCCGCTCGGGGTTGGTCACGAACAGGTCGTCGCCGACCAGCTGGACCTTGTCGCCGATGTCGTCGGTGAGTTTCTTCCAGCCGTCCCAGTCCTCCTCGTCGAGGGGGTCCTCGATGGAGACCAGCGGGTAGTCCTCGACCAGCTCGGCGTAGTAGGCGGACATCTCCGCGGAGGTGCGCGGCTTGCCCTCGAACGTGTAGACACCGTCGGCGTACAGCTCGGTGGCGGCGACGTCCAGGGCCAGCGCGATGTCGGTGCCCGGCGTGTAACCGGCCTTCTCGATCGCCTCGACGATGAGGTCGAGGGCGGCGCGGTTGCTCTCCAGGTTCGGCGCGAAGCCGCCCTCGTCGCCGACGCCGGTGGCCAGGCCGTGCGCCTTGAGGACCGACTTCAGGGAGTGGTAGACCTCGGTGCCCCAGCGCAGCGCCTCGGAGAAGGTGCTCGCCCCGATGGGGGCGACCATGAACTCCTGGATGTCGACGTTGCTGTCGGCGTGCGCGCCACCGTTGAGGATGTTCATCATCGGCACGGGCAGCACGTGCGCGTTCGGACCGCCGATGTAGCGGAACAGGGGGAGTTCGGCCTCGTCGGCGGCGGCACGGGCCACGGCCAGGGAGGCGCCCAGGATCGCGTTGGCGCCGAGCCGGGACTTGTCGGGGGTGCCGTCGAGCTCGATGAGCGCCCGGTCGACGAGGCGCTGGTCGTCGGGGGCGAAGCCGTGCAGCTCGTTGGCGATCTCGTCGTTGACGGCCGCGACGGCCTTGGTCACGCCCTTGCCGCCGTAGCGGTCGCCGCCGTCACGGAGCTCGACGGCCTCGAACCGGCCGGTGGAAGCACCGCTGGGCACACCGGCGCGCCCGATGATGCCGTCGTCGAGCATGACCTCGACCTCGACGGTCGGGTTGCCGCGGGAGTCGAGGATCTCTCGCGCCTGTACTGCCTCGATGGACGCCAAGGTCTGTCTCCGTCTCTTCGGTGTTCTTCGGTTTCTCGGAACCGCTGTTCCAGGACCCGACAACGAGACTAGCGACCCGCTTCGGGTGTGAGCGCGCCCACCCTGCGAAATTGGTCTAGTCCATACCGGGCGTTCTTCCGCCCGTCCCCTCCGGCAGCGCGGCCGTGGCGATCGCGACGGCCCGTCGACGGTGCTCCGGGGCCCCCGCGGACGGGATCAGGACGGCGACGTCCCGGATGCCGCCCAGGGCCCGGAGCAGGTCCTCCTTGGAGCGGAAGTGGTGGTAGAGCGCGGCCTGGGTGATGTTCGGCCGCGCGGCGATCTCGCGCAGGCTCGTCTTCTCACAGCCCTGCCTGCGGAAGAGGTCCAGGGCCGCTCCTCGGATCCCGGTCTCGGTGTCCCCGTGCGCTCCGGGCACCGATGTCCCCTCGTTCTGCCGCCACCCGGTGCGACGAGCCCCTCCCCGGTCTTCCGACCGGTACGTCGCCTCACGGCCGGTGGGTGGTCCTCCACCGTGGAGAGCACGGCACCTCACGCCGCACCCCCGTGGGGGACCTCCATGACCGCCGTGGGCGACGTCCCGATCTCCGGCGCGGGCGTCGCCACCCGCCCTCGCCCACCGGCCGCACCCCACGGCGGCCGTGGTCGCACGCGCCGCACCGGCCGCCCACGGGCCCGGACGCGGCCCTCGGGGCCCGCTCCCCGGGACACGGGGACGATCACCCACCGACGGGCACGGCACCGGGCCTCACGGCCCGACGCCCCTCAGGCGGTGGCCGCCCAGTAGGACCGCCACTCCCCCTCCGACAGATCACGGGGATCGCGACCGTCGGCCCGGGCCGCCGCCTCGGCCGCCCGCACGTGCGCGTCGAAGCGCCGGGCCGCCGCCCGCAGGTCGGTCTCGGCGTCACGGTCGCGATCGCGTTCGGCGGCCACCGCCGCGAACAGCCCCCCGCCCTCACCGCCGTCGTCCCCCACCAGATCCGCGGGAAAACCGTTGCGCACCGCACGTCCCTGCACCTCGGCCGCCAACATCACGGCCGGTTGGGCGAAGGGCACCCCGTCCAGGACGGAGACCTCCTCGGCGCCGCCCCTCGCCTCGGCCTTGGCGGCCCGCTCGGCGGCCTTGATGGCCTCCCAGTTGGACCACACCTCGTCGGTGCCCGACACCTCCACCCCGCCGAACACGTGCGGATGGCGACGGGTCATCTTGTCGATGATGGCGTCGGCGACGTCGTCGACCGTGAACCGCTCCGGGTCCCCCTCGGGGCGTTCGGCCGCGATCGCCGCGTGGAACACGACCTGCAACAGCACGTCGCCGAGTTCCTCGCGCAACAGCGCGACGTCGCCCTCCTCGATGGTCTCCAGGGTCTCGTAGGCCTCCTGGATGAGGTACTTCGCCAGACTCTCGTGGGTCTGGCTCCGGTCCCAGGGGCACGCGCGGCGCAGGGTGTCCATCACCTCGACCAGGCGCAGCAGACGGTGCCCGACGGGCTGGGGTTCGGTCATGCGTCGTGTCCTCGTGTCCGTGTCTCGGGGGTTACGGGGGGCGCCGAATCCGGGAAGGGGGCTCAGTGGTCCTGCTCGGGCAGCCAGCCGCCCGCGCGCAGCGCCGACAGCACCACCGCCACCGAATCGGCCGGGGCGGTGTCCACGGTGTCCACCACCAGGTCGGCGTCGACGGGCTCCTCATAGGGATCGGAGATCCCGGTGAACTCGGGGATCTCCCCCGCCCGCGCCTTGGCGTACAGGCCCTTGCGGTCGCGAGCCTCGCACACCTCCAGCGGGGTCGCCACGTGCACCAGGAAGAAGTCGCCGCCCGCCTCCTCCGCCAGCGCCCGCACCTCGGCCCGCCCACGGGCGTACGGGGCGATCGGCGCGCACACCGTCACCCCGCCGTGCCGGCCGATCTCGGCGGCCACGTACCCGATACGGCGGATGTTCAGCTCCCGATCCTGACGGGAGAACGTCAACCCGTGCGACAGCATGCGCCGGACCACGTCGCCGTCGAGCAGCGTCACCGACCGCCCCGACCGCCGGATCCCCTCGCGCACACCGCGCGCGATCGTCGACTTGCCCGACCCCGACAGACCGGTGAAGAACACGGTCAGACCCCGCCGGGTACGCGCCGGCCGCAACCGGGCCAGCTCCGCGCCCACCCGGGCCGGGGTGAACCACACCGGCAGCTCACGCCCGTGCGCCAACTCCGTCTCCACCTCGTCGTCGGTCAGGTCACGGCGGGCACGCACCGGATCCACCCGGGTCAACGACTCCCACAGCCCCTCCTCGGCGTCGAACCGCCACGGTTCGGGGTCCAGCACCGTCACCGGCGGACGTCGGGCCATGACCCGTTCCACGTCCGGTCCCCGCTCCCCGGCCTCCACCATCAGGTGGGTGGCCCCGTGGGCGGCGGCCACGTGCGCCGCCAGCAGGACCGTCCGGTCGTTCCACGGGCCTCCGAACGGCCCGCTCACGCGGTCCGCCGCGCGCGGCAACGTGCACACCACGAAGGAGGTGCGCGGCGGCAGCAGGGGCCGGGCCGCGAGCACCGCCGCCGTCATCCCCTCCTCCTCCAGGCCGGTGTCGATGAGGACGAGCACCTCGGCCCGGTCCACCTCCACGCCCGGGGCCCGACCGAGCGCCTCGGCCTCCGCCCGGATCTGGTGCAGGGCCCGGTGATGCAGGGGCCGGTCGGTGACCACGGCCAGCAGCGGGCCGGACGACCCCCGTTCCAGGTCGCGACGGGCGCGCACCTCCGCCGGGGTCGCCCGCAGCTCGCGCAGCACACCGTAGGTGGGCGGCCGCAGCAACGACACGTCGCCCGCCAGGTGAGGCCGCCCCCGGTCGTCCTCCCAACGCTCGGCGACCACCAGCTCGGCCAGCGGGGCGCCCTCGGGGTCGGTGAGGACCACCGTGTCGGTGTCGGCGGCGAGGTCGGCCGGGACGGGGAGGGTGACCGGAACCGGCCAGGGCCGCCCGTCGGGCAGCCGACCGCCGCGCTCCACCGACACGGCCTGCTCACGTGTCATGAAACCCGGCAGCGGGTAGGCCCCGCTGAGGATCAGTTCCAGGTGGGCGAGCGCGTCCGGACCTGGGGTGAAGACCGGTGCGTCCGGCCGACCCACGGCCCCGTCCGACGCACTCCCACGCCTCTCGGCACTCACCACGCGCTTCCTCTCCCACGGTCCCATCGGAGTTCACCGAAATCGCCACTAGCGTATGCCCGACCCGTTCCAGGAGACCGCGCCGAACCACTCCGAACGGAATACCGGCAGGTCATGAGAGGTTCCCATGAAGGCACCGCCCGGTCCGCCCGGGGACGGTCCACAGCCGCCACGGAGCCGGAACCCACCACCGTCCGTCCACACCCCGCCCGCGCGCGAGCCCCGGACTCGATACTCTGAACATGTCTGAACAGACTTGGGCGGCGCCTCCTGTCCGTGCCGCCGCCCCCTCACCGTGCAGGCCGCGAACATCCGCCTGAACCGGACCTTCTTCTTCCTTTCTTTGGTGCTATGAGCCTCATTGGACTTCTCGCCGACGTCTCCCGGGACCCGGCACTGCACAGCGCGATCGAGACCGCCCGCGGCGGCCACGATCCCCACCTCGACCTCGTCGCCCCGGCGGCCCTGCGCCCCTTCATGGTGGGCGCGCTGGCCGCCGACGGCCCCGTGGGCGCGGGACGACCGGTGCTCGCGATCACCGCCACCGAGCGGGAGGCCACCGACCTCGCCGACGCCCTGGGGTCACTGCTGCCCGAGAACTCCGTGGCGTCGTTCCCGGCGTGGGAGACCCTGCCGCACGAACGGTTGTCCCCGCGCTCGGACACCGTCGGCCAACGCCTCGCGGTCCTGCGCAGACTGGCCCACCCCGACCCCTCCGACCCGCTGACCATGCCACTGCGGGTCATCGTCGCACCCGTGCGCGGCGTGCTCCAGCCGTTGGTGGCCGGGCTGGGCGACCTGGAACCGGTGCGGGTCCGCCCCGGCGACGAGATCGCCCTGGAAGACGTGGTCCAAGCGCTGGCCGACACCGGTTACTCCCGGGTCGACCTGGTGGAGAAACGCGGCGACATGGCCGTGCGCGGCGGCATCCTCGACGTGTTCCCGCCCACCGAGGAGCACCCGCTGCGCCTGGAGTTCTGGGGCGACAACGTCGAGGACATCCGCTACTTCCAGGTCGCCGACCAACGATCCATCACCGCCGGGGAGGGCGCCGGTGGCCACGGTGACGCCGCGTCCGGGCTGTTCGCGCCGCCCTGCCGGGAACTGCTGCTCACCGACACGGTGCGCGAGCGCGCCCGGGCCCTGGCCGCGGAACACCCGTCGCTGGCGGAGACCCTCACCAAGATGGCCGACGGCGTGGCGGTGGAGGGCATGGAGGCGTTCGCCCCCGTGCTCGCCGAGCGGATGGAACCGCTGCTGGAACTGCTGCCCGAGGGCGCGATGGTGGTCGGCTGCGACCCCGAGCGCATCCGCACCCGTGCCGTGGAACTGGAGGCCACCAGCGCCGAGTTCCTCGACGCCTCCTGGATCAACGCCGCGTCCGGCGGCGAGGCCCCCATCGACCTGGGCGCCTCCGCGTACATGTCCATCGCCGACCTGCGCTCCATCGCCGCCGAGCAGGACCTTCCCTGGTGGGGCCTGACCCCGTTCAGCGCGGGCGAGGGCGCGAGCACCGAGGAGGACGACGCGGTGGTGGTGGGCGCGGTGCCCGCCGAGTCCTACCGCGGCGACACCGAGCGCGCCCTGGCCGACATCAAGGGCTGGCTGCACGACGACTGGAGTGTCGTCCTGGTCACCCAGGGGCACGGGCCCGCCGAGCGGTTCGTGGCGATGCTGCGCGACGCGGGGCTGGGCGCCCACCTGGTCGAGGACCTGACCGAACCGCCCGCGCCGGCCGTCGCCACCGTGACGACCGGACTGGTGGACCACGGTTTCCTCCTGCGCACCGTGCACACCGTGGTGCTCACCGAGACCGACCTGGCCGGGCAGAAGTCCTCCACCCGCGACATGCGGCGCATGCCCAGCCGCCGCAAGGGCACCGTCGACCCGCTCCAGCTCAAGCCCGGCGACTACGTGGTGCACGAACAGCACGGTGTGGGCCGCTACCTGGAGATGGTCAGCCGCCAGATCCAGGGCGCCACACGCGAGTACCTGCTGATCGAGTACGCGCCCTCCAAGCGCGGCCAACCCGGTGACCGCCTGTTCGTGCCCACCGACCAGCTGAGCGAGGTCACCCGGTACGTCGGCGGCGACGCGCCCACGCTGTCCAAGATGGGCGGCGCCGAGTGGAGCAAGGCCAAGAGCCGCGCCCGCAAGGTGGTCCGCGAGATCGCCGGCGACCTCATCCGGCTGTACTCGGCGCGCCAGGCCTCACCCGGGCACGCCTTCGGCCCCGACACCCCGTGGCAGCGGGAACTGGAGGACGCCTTCCCCTACGTGGAGACGCCCGACCAGCTCGCCGCCATCGAGGAGGTCAAGAAGGACATGGCCCGGTCGGTCCCCATGGACCGGCTGATCTGCGGCGACGTCGGCTACGGCAAGACGGAGGTCGCGGTGCGCGCCGCCTTCAAGGCGGTGCAGGACGGCAAGCAGGTGGCACTGCTGGTGCCCACGACCCTGCTGGTGCAGCAGCACCTGTCCACGTTCACCGAGCGGTACGCGTCGTTCCCCGTGACGGTCAAGCCGATGTCGCGGTTCCAGACGGACACGGAGGTGGAGCTGACGAGGGAGGGGCTGCGCAACGGCGAGGTCGACGTGGTCATCGGAACCCACCGGCTGCTGTCGTCCGAGACCCGCTTCAAGGACCTGGGCCTGGTCATCATCGACGAGGAGCAGAGGTTCGGCGTCGAGCACAAGGAGTCGCTGAAACGGCTGCGCACCCAGGTGGACGTGCTCGCGATGTCGGCGACCCCGATCCCGCGCACCCTGGAGATGGGGTTGACGGGCATCCGGGAGATGACCACCATCCTCACCCCGCCGGAGGAGCGCCACCCGGTGCTGACGTTCGTGGGGCCGTACGAGGACAAGCAGATCACCGCGGCGATCCGCCGGGAGCTGATGCGCGAGGGCCAGGTGTTCTTCGTGCACAACCGGGTGGCGTCCATCGACAAGGTCGCCGCCGACATCCAGCGGCTGGTCCCCGAGGCGCGGGTCGCCTACGCCCACGGTCAGATGAACGAGCAGCAGCTCGAAAAGGTCATGGTGGACTTCTGGGAGAAGAACTTCGACGTACTGGTCTCCACGACCATCGTCGAGTCCGGGCTGGACGTGCCCAACGCCAACACCCTGATCGTGGACCGCGCCGACAATTACGGACTGTCGCAGCTGCACCAGCTGCGGGGACGCGTAGGGCGGGGGCGCGAGCGCGCCTACGCGTACTTCCTGTACTCGCAGGACAAGCCGCTCACCGAGATGGCCTACGAGCGGTTGGCGACGGTCGCCCAGCACACGGAGACGGGTGCGGGCATGTACGTGGCGATGAAGGACCTGGAGATCCGGGGCGCGGGCAACATCCTGGGCGCGGAGCAGTCGGGAACGATCGCCGGGGTCGGCTTCGACCTGTACGTGCGCATGGTGGGCGAGGCCGTCGCCGAGCTCAAGGGCGACGGCGGCCAGGGCGCGGCCGAGGAGACCGAGACCCGGGTGGAACTGCCGGTCAACGCGCACATCCCGCACGACTACGTGCCGGGGGAGCGACTGCGGTTGCAGGCCTACAAGCGGATCGCGGGTGTCACGTGCGAGGAGGACGTGCTGGCCGCCTACGAGGAGTTGACGGACCGGTACGGCACCCCGCCGCAACCGGTGGACAACCTCATGGCGGTGGCCCGCTTCCGGGTGCTGGCGCGATCGGCCGGGTTGCAGGACGTGGTGTTGCAGGGCAACCAGATCCGGTTCACGCCGGTGGACCTGAGGGAGTCGCAGGAGCTGCGGCTGCGGCGCATGTACCCGAAGTCGCTGCTCAAGGAGGTCACGCGCACGTTGTTGGTGCCGGTGCCCAAGGCGGGCGGCATGGGCGGCAAGCCGCTGCGCGACCTGGAGCTGTTGGCGTGGTGCTCGGAACTGGTCGCGGCGATCTTCGAGCCGGGTAAGCGCAAGCCGCCGATCCCGAACGACTGAGAGGCCCAGTGGCGGGGCCGTCCCCACGGGGGCGGCCCCGCGTCGCGTGGCGGGGGTCGTCGACGGTGACGGCGGGCGGCAACGGGCGTTCCGCTTCGACGGAGGGCCCCGCGCGTCGCGGACGGCGATCCGGACACCGGGCCGGGGCTCAGTTCCGGGGGGTCTCGACCTCCTCGGGGTCGGCCTCGTAGGTGATGCCGTACAGGTCCTCGGAGTCCTCCTCGGCGGGTCCGCGACGCCACCACCGGGGGCGTTCGGCCCGCTCCCGGCGCCGCCGCTCGCGCTCGGCCGCCTTGGCGGCCTTGCGGGCCGCCCTGGCGGCCTTGCGGGCCGCCTTGGCGGCCTTGCGGGCCGCCCTGGCCTCGGCACGCTCGCGGCGCTCCCGCTCCCGACTCTCGCGCTCCTCCTCCGCGGAGGGCGCCGCCTCCTCCGGGACCGGACTGTCCCGTACGGGCTCCTCCGGCGGGTCCTCCCGAGGGCGCAGCGGCGTGACGGTGGCCAACCCCTTGCCGACGGGGACGTCGGCGGGCAACTCCACCGTCGGGCGGGGTGCCGCGGGCGCCTCGGCCGCGGGCTTCTCGGCCGCCCCGGTCTCCGCCGTGGCGAGCCCGGCGCGGGTGTACCACCAGTTCGCGACCCAGGCCGCGATCGCCGCCGCCAGCCCGACCTCCAAGGCGGCCACCAGACCCACCTGCCAGGCCGAGGGTCCGACGTCGGACAGCCGCTGCCCGCCCAGGGATCCCCCGGCGAGCGCGCCCAGGGCCGCGCACAGCAGGCCCGTGGTCACCCCGCACACGAAGCCCCACAGCGGAGCGGCCTCGCTCACCACGTCCGGGGCACTGCGCTGGGTGAGCGCACCGCCCACCGCTCCGGCGACGAACGGCACCAACAGCGCCGACAACGACACCACCGGGGCCGCCCCGTTCTCCGGCAGGGCCGCCAGCATCGGCAGCATCGGCAAAGGGCCCACCGACACCCCGGTCGGCGCCACCACCGTCATCTCCCCCACCGCGAACCCCGGACCCAAGGCGTAGCAGACCGCGAACACCACGGCATTGGGCAGGTACGCGAGCTGGATGAGGATCAGCAACACCCCGCCCACCCAGCCCGGACCCAGCAGGCGGGTGGTCTCCACCGCCTCGGGCAGGCTCACCGCCAAAGCGATCGTGAACAGCAGCAGCCCACCGAGCAGAAGGGTCCCGGTCGAGGCCAGCATCCCCACGAGGAGCGAGCGCGAACGGGCCGGCATCAACCCCAACAGGTCCCGGGCCACCACGCCCTTGTCACGCATCAGCTGGCGCAGGACGCCCAGCCCGCCGGCCAGGAACGCGATGACGAAACCCATGAGCAGCGCGCGCGGCATGCTCGGCTCCACCACGTCGGTGCGGGCCAGCAGCGCGAGCGTTCCGGCGATCGCCGCGTAGGGCCCGGCGATCGCGGTCGCCGCCCGGTGCACGTGCCGCAGCCGGGCGATCTCACAGTTGCGGGCCACCCACCGGCCCGACCGGTACAGCAGCAGCCCCGGCAGCAGCACGAAGCCGAGGGGGAGCAGGCTGATCTCCCCGTCGGGCACGGAGAACGACACGTGGTGGCCGACAAGCCAGGCCAGCACCGCCCCTTGCAACAGGTCGACGATCTCCTCGCCGAACGTGTCGTGGGGCGCGGCCACCCACCCGATCATCGTGAGGGTGACGATGATCGCCAATCCGATACCGGCGGCGGTCGCGGCGGCCACACCACCGGTGGAGTAGATCGGCCGTGGCGCTTCGGGGGGAGATCCTGGCGTGCTCACCCGACTTATGCTGCCAGGGACGGGAATGCTCCGCGCCATCCTCACCCGGGCGTGTCGTACTTCCCCGTCCCGGTGGAACCGCCTGACCGGAATGCCCGTCCTACCATGAGAGACCGGATCGTTCCCCGCTCGAATGGACGCCCATGGCAGGCCCAGAACCCGCTTCCTACCGCATCTCCGACGGCGAACGCGACGAGGCGCTGGAGTCACTGCGCACCGCGGTCCAAGAAGGACGGCTCACCCTCGACGAACACGAGGAGCGCTCCGCGACGGCCCTGCGCGCCGTCACCAACCTGGACCTGGTCCCCCTGTTCGAGGATCTGCCCGACCACCTGCGCCCGCGCCCGGCCGCCCTGGCCGTACCCGCCTCCGAGTCCGGACCCGTCGACCTGGCCGCGACCGCGGCGAAGGTCGAGAGAAGGAAGAAGAAGGACGGCGACAACCTCGCCGGCGTGCTGGGATGGGGCGGTTTCCTGCTGTTCGTGTGGGGCGTCCCCACGTTCGTCTCCGGGAACGTCACCGCCATCAGCGTCTTCCTCGGCTTCTTCTGCCTGATGGTGGTCCCCGGCCTCATCACCGCCCTCGCCCGCCGCCGCCGTCGGCACGACCCCGGCCCCGGCGAGGTCACCCGGGGCTGAGCCCGGGAACGGCGACGGCCCCGCCCACCCGGAGGTGGAACGGGGCCGTGACGACCGTCGAGACTAGAACAGCTCGCGCACCAGCTTGGCGGTCTCGCTGGGGGTCTTGCCGACCTTGACGCCGGCGGCCTCCAGGGCCTCCTGCTTGGCGGCGGCCGTACCGGAGGAACCGGAGACGATGGCACCGGCGTGGCCCATGGTCTTGCCCTCCGGGGCGGTGAAGCCCGCGACGTAGCCGACGACCGGCTTGGTCACGTTCTCCTTGATGAACGCGGCTGCGCGCTCCTCGGCGTCGCCGCCGATCTCACCGATCATCACGATCACGTCGGTGTCCGGGTCGGCCTCGAAGGCCGCCAGGGCGTCGATGTGGGTGGTACCGATGATGGGGTCGCCACCGATGCCGACGGCGGAGGAGAAGCCGATGTCGCTCAGCTCGTACATCATCTGGTAGGTCAGCGTGCCCGACTTCGACACCAGACCGATGCGACCCGGCTTGGTGATCGTGGCCGGGATGATACCGGCGTTGGACTGACCCGGGGTGATGAGACCGGGGCAGTTCGGGCCGATGATGCGGGTCGTGTTCCCCTTGGACTGGGCGTAGGCCCAGAACTCGGCGGTGTCGTGCACCGGGATGCCCTCGGTGATGACGACGGCCAGACCGATCTCGGCGTCGATGGCCTCGACGACGGCGTCCTTGGTGAACTTCGGCGGAACGAAGATCACGGTGACGTCGGCGCCGGTCGCCTCGATGCCCTCGGCGACGGAGCCGAACACCGGCACCTCGGTGCCGTCGAAGTCGACCTTCTGGCCGGCCTTGCGCGGGTTCACGCCGCCGACGATGTTGGTGCCGGACGCGAGCATGCGGCGGGTGTGCTTGGTGCCCTCAGAGCCTGTCATGCCCTGAACGAGGACCTTGCTGTCCTTGGTGAGGAAGATGGCCATGGTGTGTCGGTCCCCCTACTTAGCCGCGAGCTCGGCGGCCTGCGCGGCGGCGCCGTCCATCGTGTCGACCTGTCGCACCGCCGGGTGGGCGCGATCGGTGAGGATCTGGCGGCCCAGTTCGGCGTTGTTGCCGTCCAGTCGGACGACCAGCGGCTTGGTGACGTCCTCGCCACGTTCTTCGAGCAGTTCCAGGGCCTGGACGATGCCGTTGGCGACGGCGTCGCAGGCGGTGATGCCACCGAAGACGTTCACGAAGACGCTCTTGACGGCCGGGTCGCCGAGGATGATCTCAAGACCGTTGGCCATGACCTCGGCGGAGGCGCCGCCACCGATGTCGAGGAAGTTGGCGGGCTTGACGCCGCCGAAGTCCTCACCGGCGTAGGCGACCACGTCGAGGGTCGACATGACCAGACCGGCACCGTTACCGATGATGCCGACCTCGCCGTCGAGCTTGACGTAGTTGAGGCCCTTCTCCTTGGCGGCGACCTCCAGGGGGTCACCCTCCTCGGGAACGGCGAGGCTCTCCAGGTCCTGGCGGAACTCGGCGTTCTCGTCCAGGGTGACCTTGCCGTCCAGGGCGACGACACGGCCGTCCTTGGTGAGGATGAGCGGGTTGACCTCGACGAGCGTCGCGTCCTTGCCGACGAAGGCCTTCCACAGCTTGGTGACGACCTCGGTCGCGCCGGCGACGGCGGCCTCGGGGAGGCGACCGGCCTTGACGATCTCCGCCGCGACGGCCTCGGGGGCCCCGGTCAGCGGATCGATCGCGATCTTGGCGACGGCGTCGGGGTCGGTCTCGGCGACCTCCTCGATCTCCACGCCGCCTTCGGCGGAGCAGATCGAGAGGAAGTTCCGGTTGGCCCGGTCCAGCAGGAAGGAGAAGTAGTACTCCTCCGCGATGTCGGAGGCCTCTTCGACCAGGACACGGTGGACCGTGTGGCCCTTGATGTCCATGCCGAGGATCTGCTCGGCCTTGGCCTGAGCGTCCTCGGGGCCCTCGGCGACCTTCACGCCACCGGCCTTACCGCGACCACCGGTCTTGACCTGCGCCTTGACGACGACGCGGGGCTTGCCGGCAGCGGCGAACTCATCGGCGATCGCACGTGCCTCGGCGGCCGTGCTCGCCACCTTCCCCTGGGGTACGGGAACCCCGTACTCTGCGAAGAGTTGCTTCGCCTGGTATTCGAACAGGTCCACGAGGGTCCGTCCTTGTAACTCGCTGGCTCAGGATGTCTACCGGGGTGGCCTCGTCCGGATCCGGCTGTGACCACTGATGCGTGTCACACGACGCGGGCGCCCCGGTGGGGCGAGCCGTCTACAGAGATCGAGATCGCCGCGGCGTCTTAGCCACCCGCGACATGCACAAAGCCTAGTCGCCCGAGATCCGACCGCCGGACACCGGGGGCGCGTTCCCCGGGCGTCCCACCCCGCCGAACGCCGCACACGCGGCCCTGAAGGGGTCCCCCATGGGAAAATCTGTGATCAGCGCCACGCTCTATAACACCCCGAAGGCGACCATTGGTCCCGGAACGACACGGAACGGGCGTGCGATGAACATCACGCTGCCCCTCAGGCGGCGTGCGCGGGACGTACGTTCTCCTTCACCCACGCGGCGATCTCCGCCGTCGGGGCGCCGGGTGTGAAGATCTTCGCGACCCCCAGCCGCTCCAGCTCCTCGATGTCCTCGTCCGGGATGATCCCGCCGCCGAACACCCGGATGTCCTGCGCGTCGTTCTCCCGCAGCAGTTCCAGCACCCGGGAGAACATGGTCATGTGCGCCCCCGACAACACCGACAGGCCGATCGCGTCGGCGTCCTCCTGGAGGGCTGCCGCCACGATCATCTCCGGTGTCTGCCGCAACCCCGTGTAGATGACCTCGACACCGGCGTCGCGCAGCACTCGGGCGACGATCTTCACTCCACGGTCGTGTCCGTCCAGTCCCGGTTTGGCGACGACGACCCGTGCTGCACCAGCCATGGTCCAACCCCTCACGGCCCCTTGTGAGGACCCTTGTGCGAGAACATTCCGATGGTGTGAAGAGTAACCCAGGTCACTGCCGTCGGCCGGGTGCGGGGACGGGTATCGTCCGGAACATGACACAGCAACAGGACCTCGATCGGCTCGACACCGATGAACTGCGTGAGCGCGCCGTCGAACTGGCACGTCAACAGTGGGACCTGCGCTTCTTCTGGAAGCTGCTCGGACTGATCCCCGCCGCCCAGGCCATCGCCGGCAACCAGGAGGCGAGCGACGCCAGCGTCGCCCAGCTCTCCGGATTCGTGTACGAGGCGCTGTCCGCGGAGAACGACCCCGAGGTCCAGGAGGCACTGCGCCCCGTCTACATCGACTACCTGCGCGAGCGGGAGTGACGCCCGGCGGGGCGTGAGGACGGCACTCACACCGGCCTGACCGCGATGTCCGAAAACCGCCGGTCCGGACGCCCGGGATCGGCGACCATGGAGTCGTGATGGACGACGACCAGCGCTACCGCGCCGTACACGGCAGGGACTCCCGTTTCGACGGGATGTTCTACATCGCCGTGCGAACGACCGGGATCTACTGCCGCCCGAGCTGCCCCGCGCGCACCCCGAAACGGGAGAACGTCGTGTTCCACCCGACCGCCGCAGCCGCCCAGGAGGCGGGATTCCGGGCCTGTAAGCGCTGCCGCCCCGAAACGACCCCCGGCTCACCCGAGTGGAACATCCGCGCCGACGTCGTGGGCCGCGCGATGCGGCTCATCCAGGACGGAGCCGTGGACCGCGGCGGCGTCGGCGCCCTGGCCGACGCGATCGGCTACAGCGAACGCCAGCTCAACCGGCTGCTCACCGGCGAACTCGGCGCCGGCCCGCTGGCCCTGGCCCGCACCGAACGGGCCAGGACGGCGCGCACGCTCGTGGAGACCACGGACATGCCGATGACCGACATCGCGTTCGCGTCCGGGTTCTCCAGCGTGCGGCAGTTCAACGAGACCATGCGGGCCGTGTTCGACCGGGCACCCGGCGAGATGCGCGGCTGCCGGACCGCCCGCGGCGGCTCCGGGACGATCACGCTCCGTCTCGCCTACCGGGAGCCCATCGACCTGGAGCGGGCCCTGGGATTCCTGGGCACCCGCGCCGTCCCGGGCATCGAGGAGTACCGCGACGGCGTGTACCGGCGCACCCTTCCGCTGCCGCACGGCCCCGGCACGGTGGAACTGTCGGCCGGCCCGGGGCACGCGGTGTGCCGACTGCGCCTGACCGACACCCGCGACCTGACCGGGGCGGTGCGCCGCTGCCGTCGCCTGCTCGACCTGGACGCCGATCCGCAGGCGGTCACCGAGGTGTTCGCCGCCGACGCCCTGCTCGGTCCGCTCGCCGCCCGGTTCCCGGGGCTGCGCTCCCCTGGCCACACCGACCCGGCCGAACTGGCCGTGCGCGCGGTGCTGGGCCAGCAGATCTCCGTGGCCGCGGCGCGCACGCTCGCCGGCCGCCTCGTCGAGGGGTACGGGACACCGCTCGCACCGGCCCTGCGCACCGGCGGCCTCACCCACCTGTTCCCGACCCCGGACGTCCTGGCCGCCCTCGATCCGGAGGGTTTGCCGATGCCCCGACGTCGCGCCGCGACCCTGGTCGGTCTGAACGACGCCATCGCCTCCGGCCGCGTCGACCTGGGTCCGGGCTGCGACCGCGACGCCACCGAGCACCGCCTGTTGGAACTGCCCGGCATCGGACCGTGGACCGCCGCCTACGTGCGCATGCGCGGCCTGGGCGATCCGGACGTCTTCCTGGGCACCGACCTCGGGGTGAGGAAGGCCCTCACCGGCACCCCCGATGACAAGACCTGGAGCCCGTGGCGGTCGTACGCCACCCACCTCCTGTGGGCCTCGCTGTGAAGGACACGGAGACCGACGACGTGGAGATGAGCACGGATATGGACATGCTGCCCTTCGACATCGAGATGCCCGCACCCGCGCGCAGCACCCCCGTGGTGCTCGTGCGACCCACCCCCGGCCCGACCCGGTACACCACCATGGACTCCCCGCTCGGGGAGCTGACCCTGTACGGCGACGGAAAGGCCCTGGGCGGCGTGCTCACCCCGGCCAGGGACGGAAAGGAACGGCACGTTCCCACCGACTGGATCCGGGAGGACGACGACACGGGCGTGCTCGCCGACGCGATCACCCAGCTGCGCGCCTACTTCACGGGGGAGCTGAGGGATTTCGACCTTCCGCTGGCACCGGCGGGCACCGATTGGCAGCGGCAGGTGTGGGCCGCGCTCACCACCATTCCTTACGGCGAGACCGCCGGCTACGGTGAACTCGCCCGTGAGATCGGGCGCCCCACCGCCTCCCGGGCGGTCGGCATGGCCAACGGGCGCAACCCCATCAGCATCATCGTCCCCTGCCACCGCGTCATCGGCGCCGACGGCACCCTCACGGGGTACGCGGGCGGACTGGAACGCAAGAGGTTCCTGCTGGCATTGGAGTCCCGGAGTGCGTGAGCACAGGTGAACTCCTCGGCCATCGATGTTCCCGGCCATGGGGGGCGTGCGGGGGCCCGCACGCCCCCCGTGGCCGAAAAGAACACGAAAAAAGGGGGGTGGCTCCCGGCCACCCCCCACCCCAACACAAAAAAAAGGGGGGCCGCCCCCGGCGACCCCCACACACCAACCCCACCCACGAAGGGAGACCCGCCCCAACAGAGACGGGCCTCGACCCCCAAGAAAAACCGTGGCGGCAACCTACTCTCCCACCCCACCACAGGGCAGTACCATCAGCGCAAGGAGACTTAACGACCGGGTTCGGAATGAGACCGGGTGTGAC